>CBDTZS010000012.1:0-39158 GCA_965364955.1 uncultured Tenacibaculum sp.
GTTACGAAAAAGAGCATTATAAAGTTAGTATGCAAGTGGGTGAAGACACCTTATTTCCTAAAGTTAGAAATTGTTCCCCTGACACAGAAATTGTTGCTGCAGGAACGAGTTGTCGTCATCAAATTTATGATGGAACAAAACGTATTGCAAAACACCCTGTTACTATTTTAAAAGAGGCCATATCTTAATCAGCTAATTATCATGTAATTATTTTGTACCTTAAAGCATTCTGTTAATTTAAAACATCCTGTTATGAGTAGCACCAAAATAATTACGAACAATGCTTTATTAATTTTTGGAGGAATTGTAGGATTCTTTTTACTAATGAAAATTTTTGGATTGGATAATGTTTCTGAACTACGTTTTTTAAACTTTGGGTTTGTTCTTTGGGGAATAAATAACGCTATAAAAACAAATATGGACAGAAATCAAGAATCGTTGTATCTTAATAACTTTTCTGTTGGAATCGGCACCTCTGTAGTTGCTGTTACCTTATCTATAATCGGTCTAATTATTTATGTAGATTTCATAAACCCGAACTTTATGACTGTATTAGAAGATTCTGCCTTTTGGGGCCAAAACTTAAGCTTAGGTTTGGTTGTTTTTGCTTTAGCTATTGAAGGAATCGCTTCTTCAGTAATTTGTTCTTTTATTTTAATGCAGTATTACAAAAATTATAAAACAGCTGTAACTATAGTCTAATTTATAGCTTTGGTAAAAACACCTCAGCCATCATACAACGTGCACTTCCTCCTCCGCAAGTCTCAATTGTTTCTAATGATGAGTGGATAATAGCGTTGTGCTTTTCAATTTTATTCAACTGCTCTTTTGTTAAAGAGTTAAATGCAGAAGTACTCATTACTAAAAAGCGTTTATTATCAACACCTTTAACCTGTAACATATTCCCTGCAAACTGATTTACTTGCTCTTCTGAAATAGCAATAATTTCTTTACCATCAGACTTTAGTTGCTTCAGTATGTTTTTTTTCTCTTTTTTATCATCAATAGCATCTACACAAACAATCGCAAAAGTTTCAGCAATACACATCATTACATTTGTGTGATATATCGGTTCTCTACGACCATTAACAGTTTGATTCGCTGTAAAAACTATAGGTGTATACTCAAAATCTTCACAAAACTCCACAAACAATTCTTCTTCTGCTCTAGGCGAAATAGCGCAGTAAGCTTTTCTGTTGTGTCTATCTAAAATCATACTTCCTGTTCCTTCAAGAAAAATTTCTTCTTCCTCAGCTTCAGAATAATCGATTACATTTTCTATTTCAAAGCCTTTTCCTTCTAAAATATCTAAAGCATCCTCTCGTCTTTCTAAACGTCTATTTTCAGCAAACATCGGATACAAAGCTACATTACCGTTTTCATGAAAAGAGATCCAGTTATTCGGAAACAACGCATCTGGAGTATCAGGTATTTTAGTGTCATTAATTACGACAACTTCTATCCCTTCAGCTTTCAATTTAGCTACAAACGCATCAAATTCTTGTTGTGCCTTTGCATTTATAGTAGCGGGCAACATACCTGCTACTTCTTGCTGATAATAATTATTTACCGCCGTTTGCTTGTTCATTCTAAAACTAGCTGGACGAACCATTAATATAGTATTGGTACTTTGTTGCATACTGTGAAAGTGAAATGATTTATTTTTTCTTACTTATTATATTTGCTAAATAGCTAGCATCTTTTGAGACTCCACCTAAAGTTGCAGACCCTCGAGTAAACATCCATGGCAAGCCAATAAAATACAAACCATCAATATTACTTACTCCTCTGTAATTTTTCGGATAGCTATTTCCGTCTAATTCCAATCCTTCAATCCATTTGAAATTTGGGCGATAACCTGTTGCCCAAACAATATTTTTTATCGTTGAAATTTTATTTTTCTCAAAAAAGATATCGTTATTTAAAGCATCTTTTGTTCTGCCTTCGCAGATCACATTTTTTCTAGAAAGAATCTCCTTAACATCGGTTCCTATAACAGGTTGTAAAGAAGAACTAATCCTCTTCCCTATCCAACTATACTTACTGTAGCTTAAAAAACCAATCAATGTAAACCACCACCATAATGTTTTTCCTAAAAACTCTTGAGGTAATGATTGTACATTAGTATCACCCGAAAAGTAAACAGTTCTAGAAGTATCTTTAGAGATTTCATTTAAAATTTGGTACCCCGAATCACCACCACCAACAACCAATGCGTCACCTTGTTCTAGTTGATTTACACCTTTATAATAGTTACTATGCATTTGAAGTATACCATCTGATAATTTAGTATGGCAAGGAGGTGTATATGGAATATGAAAAGGGCCTGTAGCGATAATTACATTTTTTGCTTCAATTTCACCATCTTTATACGTAACGTGAAAACCTTTTTCTGTTTTGCGTACCGATGTAACTAAAGTGTTTAACTGTACGGGAATACTAAATTCTTGTACATATGATTTAAAATAGTTGCTAACTTCAACCTTGGTTGGGTAATGCCCTTTTGGAGCATCAAATTTCAACCCTGGTAAATGATTGTATTCTGTTGGTGTAAATAACTTTAAAGAATCCCATCGATTCAACCAAGAAGCTCCAATTTCTTTCTCTCCATCAAGTACTAAAAACTTTTTATCCATTTTTTTCAAATGGTAAGCCATAGATAATCCTGCTTGTGCTCCTCCAATAACTATATAATCTAACATCTATTACTTTTTATAGTTTTACGCATCAAAGATATACACAAAAGCATTAACTTTTTGGCAAATTATAAACTTATAACCTTATTTACTTATAACAGATCTTTGTAGTTAAATAGAAATAAAATTCACGACAGACGGCAGTGATTACAATACTCCTTTCTTTAAATTAATAAACCTTATTCCTTTCAAATGCTCTTCTAAAAATTCAATAGCTCTTTTACTTCTCATACCCGATTTACAATATACTACGACATCTTTTGTTATATTAACCTCCTTAAAACGCTGTGGCAACTCTCCTAAAGGAATATGTAAACCATCAATATGATGTTGTTCTCGTTCCCAATTTTCGCGAACATCTAATAAATTATATAGTTCTTTATTCTTTTGTAACTCTTCTAAGGTTATTTCATTTTTAAGGGGTTTTATTCCGCAGAAAAAATCATAATCTTTTTCTAATTCAGAAACCTGAGCATTCGTTGTTTTCTCAAATTTCAATAACATTTGACGCATACTAAGCGTGTCATACATCAATAACTTATTCGCTAACACTTCTCCGATTCCACAAATAATTTTAATCGCTTCATTTGCTTGTAAACTCCCTATAATTCCTGGCAATACTCCTAAAACACCTATTTGTGAACAATTCGGTGATTCATCTGGTTTTGGTGGTGTAGGATATAAACACCTGTAAGTAGCACTTCCTTTATAATTAAAGACACTTACTTGTCCTTCAAATTTAAAAATTGCACCATACACCAATGGTCTTTTTGTTATTACCGCTGCATCACTTGTTAAATAACGTGTCGAAAAATTATCACTCCCATCTACAATAACATCATACTTAGTAAATAATGAAATGGCATTTTCTCTCGTTAATTTTTCTTTATAAACAGTAAAATTTACAAACGGATTTAATCTTGATAGTCGTTTTGCGGCTGTTTCAGCTTTTGAAAATCCAATATCATCAATTGTATATAAAACTTGACGTTGCAGATTACTTTGATCTACCACATCATCATCTATAATCCCTATCGTTCCAACACCTGCGGCTGTTATGTATTGTAATACAGGACACCCCAACCCGCCGGCACCAATTACCAAAACTTTTGCTTGTTTTAGTTTTAACTGGCCTATTTCTCCAATTTTATCTAGGATTAAATGACGATTGTATTGTTTTTGTTCCTCTTTTGTTAAGTTCATTATTTTTGTATTGTCTCAAACTGCTCCCAATCTTTCCAAACCACTTCTAATCCTTGCTCTTTTAACATTTCTACGACTTCCTCTGTACTTCGTTCATCAGAAATTTCAAATTGCTCTAACGATTTCGGTTCTACCGTATAACCTCCTGGATTTGTTTTAGATTCTGCGCTTATTGATGTCGTTCCTAAATTAACAATATTATTTCTAAAAACTTCACTTTCTCTCGTTGACATTGACAGTTCTATATCTTCATCAAACAAACGGAAGGCACAAATTAACTGTACCAAATCGGTATCTGTCATTTCAACTTTTGGTTCTAATCCTCCAGAATGTGGACGCAATCTTGGAAACGAAATAGAATACTTTGTTTTCCAATATGTTTTTTGTAAATATTTTAAATGCAAGGCCGTAAAAAAGCTATCGGCACGCCAATCTTCTAATCCGAATAAAGCACCCAAACCTATTTTATGAATTCCTGCTTTCCCTAATCTATCAGGAGTATCTAAACGATAATCGAAATTGGATTTTTTTCCCTTCGGATGATGCTTTTTATATTCTTCTCTATGATACGTTTCTTGATAAACTAATACGGCATACAATCCTGCCTCAATTAAAGACCCATATTCCTCTTGATCCAAAGGTTGAACCTCAATAGTAATATTTGAAAATTGAGAGCGAATTAATTGAATCGCATTTTTAATATAGTCAACACCAACTGTTTTATTCGCTTCACCAGTAACTAACAAAATATGGTCGTAGCCTTTACCTTTTAAAAAAGCGACTTCTTTTAAAATTTCAGGATCTGTTAAAGTACGTCTTGGTATTTTGTTGGTCATACTAAATCCGCAATAGGTACAAATATTTTGGCACTCGTTACTCAAATACATTGGTGCATACATTTGTATGGTATTCCCAAAGCGTTTTTTAGTAAGCAAGCTACTTTTTTGTGCCAATTGTTCAATATACGGGCGTGCAGCGGGAGATATTAACGCTTTAAAGTCCTCTAAATTGAGTTTTTCTTTAGCTAATGCTTCCTCTACCTCAATGGTTGTTTTTTGAAAGATACTTTTTAAAGTATCATCCCAATTATAGGTATCGAAAAGTTCTTTGAAATGACTCATTTTTTAATTTAAAAAACTAGTTAACGGACTACTTGCTATTGCTTGTTTTTGAACAGGTGCTAATTTTGCTTCATACGCCATTCTACCAGCCTCAACTGCCATTTTAAATGCTTTTGCCATTGCCACAGGGTTTTGAGATACTGCAATTGCTGTATTTACCAACACCGCATCAGCACCTAATTCCATTGCAAATGCAGCGTGCGACGGTGCGCCAATACCAGCATCTACAATTACAGGAACATTGGATTGTTCTATAATAATCTCTAAGAAATCCTGAGTTCTCAAGCCTTTATTACTTCCTATTGGCGCGCCTAATGGCATCACACATTGTACGCCAACATCTTCTAAGCGTTTGCATAAAACAGGATCTGCATGAATATATGGCATCACTACAAAACCTAATTTTACTAACTCTCTTGCTGCCTTTAAGGTTTCAATAGCATCGGGTAATAAATATCTAGGATCTGGATGTATTTCTAATTTCACCCAATTCGTTCCTAAAGCTTCCCTAGACAATTCAGCAGCAAACACGGCCTCTTTTGCCGTTCGAACACCAGAAGTATTTGGTAATAAACTAATATGAGGATGCTTTAAGTGTGTTAAAATATCATCCTCCTCATTTTGAACATCGACTCTTTTTAAAGCAACAGTTATCAATTCACTTTCAGAAGCTAACAACGCTTCTTTCATTAATTTTGAAGAACTAAACTTCCCTGTTCCTGTGAATAATCGAGATGTAAATTCTTTATCTGCTATCTTTAAATAATTATTCATTCTTGTCATTTTTCTCTTCTCCGAACTTATACACTTGCTCTTGTGTACTTGGTGCACTTAAAATTTTATGAAAAACAGGAATACTAGTAAAATCATTGGTAATAGCTGCTGATACAGCAACTCCGTAAATACCTGTTAATACAATTTCTGCAACATCATCTAGAGTAATGCCTCCAATAGCAATTATTGGTGTTTCGGTTTGTAGTTCTTCTATTATTTGCTTGTATCCTTCGATTCCAAGAACTGGTCTTAAATTCTTTTTAGTTTCTGTAAAACGAAAAGGACCTAAACCTATATAATCAACTTTTTTATCTAGTAAAATTTTACATTCTTCTAATGTATTTGCTGTTCCGCCTACTGAATAAAATTTACCCAAATAATTACGAACTTTTATAGGGCAAGTATCATTTTCACCTAAATGAACACCATCTGCATTTACTTCTTTGGCAACTTTATAATAATCGTTTATAATTAATCTTGTTTGATACTGAGATGTTAATTCCCGCGCTTTCTTAGCGGTTTCTAAAATTGTCTTAGGATCAAAACCTTTTAACCGTAACTGTACCCATTCTGCCCCTGAAGCACAAGCCGTTTGAATATAATTTAAATGATCTTGCGCCGTTTTTCCTTGTGTTATATACTGTAATTTGCTTATCATCTTATTTATAATTATGCGTTCCTAATAACGATTTGTTTGAATTTAAAAATTGTTCGGTATACCTTTTTGTGTTTTTACACGTATCTTCTAAAGGAATTTCTTGAATTAAATTAGAAGCTAATACTGCCGATAAAACACAACCACTTCCATGTTTTTCGAAAACGGAGTTTGCTATAGGCGGAATATTCATTTTTACTATTTTACTATAATATACTTCGTCCCACCCTTTTTTATCTTTTCTATGACCTCCTTTTAAATAAATATTTGTTCTTTCTGAAATAAACTCAATAGTTTCCTCTATGTTTTTATTCGGGAACAATTCTTGTATTTCATTATAGTTTGGTGTAATAATAGTGCAACTACTTAATATTTTTTCAAATGTTTTTAGGTTTTCATCTTTATGAAAATTAAAACCTGCACTTGCTTTTAAAATAGGGTCTAAAACTATTATCACTGTTGAATTTAACCTTTTTAATGTTAAAACGACTGCTAACAAAACTTCCCAAGATTGAATGATTCCTATTTTTACTACTGGAATAGAAAAACGTTCAAACAATATTTCAATTTGTGCTATAATTATTTCTTCATCTATCCAAACACAATTTTTAAAGTTAACATCATTTTGAACAGTAACAGCTGTACATACCGATAATCCGTACAAACCATGCGCTTCAAATGTTTTAATATCTGAAGTAATGCCTGCTCCGCTTGACGGATCTAAACCTGCAATGGTTAGTATGTATTTTTTATTCTTCAAATTTTTAATTATTTAGTTCTCAACTACGCTCGAACTGACAGTGCTACAAATTTAATTACATTTTCTTCGTAATAATTTTTCACTCGTCATTGCGAATAGCATGAAGCAACCTTATAATCGATAAACAGATTACTTTATTTCACAACGTTACATTCGTAACATTCCTTTATGCTCTTAAAACTCTGTACAGGATTTTCAGTATTCCAAACACCGCCTAAAACACCAATACCTTTATAACCTAATTGCATAGTTTCTGCTATGGTTTCGGCTGTAATTCCTCCCATTCCTATAATTATTTTATCAATCTGGCTTACATTAAAACCTCTTCCTACATATCCTTCTTTTGATATCGATGAAAAAACAGGACTTAATAAATGATAATCAAATTCGATGTCGCAAGCTGCCAATTCTTCTGGTTCATGAAAAGAACTACTCATCGTTTTCCCTAACATGTTCAACCCTAAAAAATATCGACTTCCGTTTTCTAACGCATCACGCCTTTTCTGCTCTTGAAAATGAATGCCTTTTAAATTGAAATCATTCGTTAACTCGTGAAAATAATGTATTACTATTCTATCGTGGTATTTTTTATCTACCTGATTTAGAAACGAAACATGCCCTTCATAATTTTTAAATGGTTTTCGAAAATGATAATATTCTAATCCCTCTTCAAACAATTGATGTAGTATTTGCACTTCATTTACTACATCTTTTTCTGGGGATATAAGGACTATCATATTCGTTTAATTTTATGGATACTTATTTTTGGTAAAAATAAAGTAATTTATTCTTGGAATACCAGATTACTTCCTCGTTTCCTTCTCTTTATAAAGAGCTTTTTTGGGTTAGGGATTACAGTGGCATCCTTTTGCTGTCAGTTCGAGTGAATTTATGTAGTAAAACGAAATAAATTAGTATCGAGAACAAGCAAAAGATATAACGGAAAGCCCGCCTACGCCTTTTTTCAAGGCGTAGGAACCTCCTCATTATGTTATAAATATACTTCTGATCCTTTTTCTATAAATTCTTTTGATTTCTCTTCCATTCCTTTCGCTATTACTTCGTTATCTACAATGTCATTTAAGGCAGCGAAATCGCGTACTTCTTGAGATATTTTCATAGAACAGAATTTTGGTCCGCACATAGAACAAAAATGCGCGACTTTAGCCCCTGCTGCAGGTAAAGTTTCATCATGATATTCACGCGCACGCTCAGGATCTAAGCCTAAGTTAAACTGATCTTCCCAGCGGAATTCAAAACGCGCCATACTTAACGCATTATCTCTATGCTGAGAACCCGGATGCCCTTTTGCTAAATCGGCAGCATGAGCCGCTAATTTATAGGTAATTACTCCTACTCTTACATCTTCTTTATTTGGCAAGCCCAAATGTTCTTTTGGAGTTACATAACATAACATTGCGCAGCCGTACCAACCAATCATGGCAGCTCCAATACCTGAAGTTATATGATCGTAACCTGGAGCGATATCCGTTGTTAAAGGCCCTAATGTATAAAAAGGAGCTTCGTCGCAAAGTTCAATTTGCTTCTCCATATTTTCTTTAATCATATGCATTGGCACGTGTCCTGGTCCTTCAATAAAACATTGCACTTCATGCTTACGCGCTATTTTAGTTAACTCTCCTAAGGTTTCTAGCTCTGCAAATTGTGCTTCATCATTAGCGTCTGCTATTGAACCTGGTCGTAATCCATCTCCTAATGAAAAAGCAACGTCATACTGTTTTAAAATTTCACAAATATCTTCAAAATGTGTGTACAAAAAGCTTTCTTTATGATGTGCTAAACACCATTTTGCCATAATAGAACCTCCACGAGAAACGATTCCTGTAACACGTTTTGCTGTCATTGGTACATAGCGCAACAAAACACCTGCGTGAATGGTAAAATAATCTACTCCTTGTTCGGCTTGTTCTATTAAAGTATCACGAAAAATCTCCCATGTTAAATCTTCAGCAACGCCATTTACTTTTTCTAATGCTTGATAAATTGGCACTGTTCCTACGGGTACAGGAGAGTTACGAACAATCCACTCGCGAGTTTCATGAATATTTTCTCCTGTAGATAAATCCATAATGTTATCTGCTCCCCAACGACAGGCCCATACCGCTTTTTCTACTTCTTCTTCAATAGAAGATGTAACAGCAGAGTTACCAATATTTGCATTTATCTTCACTAAGAAATTTCTACCTAAAATCATAGGTTCAGCTTCTGGGTGATTTATATTTGATGGTATAATTGCACGACCTCTTGCTACTTCTGATCGCACAAATTCTGGTGTAATTTTATCTGGGATATTAGCACCAAAATGTTCTCCTTTGTGCTGCTTTCTAATTTCTGTCATTTCATCTATCCGTTGGTTTTCACGAATAGCGATGTATTCCATTTCTGGGGTAATCATTCCTTTTTTAGCATAATGCAACTGTGTTACATTTTTCCCTTTTTTAGCACGTAAAGGTTTTTTTAATAACTTAAAACGCATGTGATCTAAACCAGTATCGTTTAAACGCTCGTTACAGTATTCCGAAGAAAAAGAATCTAATTGTTCTACATCGCCACGGTCATTAATCCAAGGTTCACGAATTCTTTCAATACCAGCATGTACATCAATTTCTTTACTAGGATCGGTATACGGCCCTGATGTATCGTACACAGTTACCGGTTCATTTGCCGTTTTCTTTTTCGTCATTGAATCCACCGTATCACTTAACGAAATTTCACGCATTGCGACTTTAATTTGTGGGTGAATTTTTCCGTTTACATAAATTTTGTTCGAATTCGGAAACGGACTTCTTGTAATTCCGTCTTGTTTTGGTGCAGTGTCTTTGTTCTTCATTTGATACGTAGTTTACTTTTTTAAATAAAAATCAGCCTCCTTGAGTTGATTTTATAATTAAAATATCATCATTATGTTGAAGTAACCTGAAAGCCCAATCCTTTTTTTTAACCACACTACTGTTTATAGCAATAGCAATACCGTTCGTTTGAATTTTTAAATATTCAACGAACTCTTGTAATGTTAGCCTTTCTAAAATTTGATGTTCTTTTTGGTTTACTTGAATAGTAATCATATTTATAAAATATTACTGTAAACCGAATGGTAGTATTTCGATGTATTATCGAACATAACTTTTTCCTACGCTGGTATTAACCAAATCAGGTTCTAAGGATGTTTCTCAAACTAATTTAATAGCTACTCCTAAAGTTTACATGACAAATGTATTATTATTTTAGATATAACAAATACTTTCTTTACTTTAAAATGAAAAAGCATCCAAATATATTTTTGAATGCTTTTCTTATGATTATATGTTATTTTTTTATAATTTCTGAATACCTTTAGTTACTTCTTCAAGTACTTCAAAAGCAGTTTCGGCCATTTTATTTCCTTTTAAATCTAATAAAGGATTTACTTCTACGAACTCTACACAAACAACTTTTTTACTTGCTACTAAACCATTTATAATTTCAACGATTTCTTTATCGTCAAAACCTTTTGGTACTGGTGTTCCAGTTCCGTAAGAAATCATATCACAATCCATCGAATCAACATCAAAAGACACATAAATAACATCACAATTAGATAACTTGTCTAAGGCTTCGTTTACACAAATTTCTAATCCACGATAGCGAACTTCTGCTACCATATAGTTTTTAATTCCGTATTTTTCTATTTGTTTTTCCTCTGGCTCTTCAGTATCTCTTACCCCAAAAAACACAACATCTTCAGGTAAAACTTTTTGACCTGGCATTCCGATGTTTTTCATTCTATCCCATAAATCAGCAGTTTCTCTATCTACATCGTTTATCTGACAATCTAAATTATCGTCAGCAATTGCTGCACCTAAAGGCATTCCGTGAATATTTCCTGAAGGAGAAGTATAAGGCGTATGTAAATCTCCGTGGGCATCAATCCAAACTACTCCAACTCTTTTTGTCGGATACGCAGCTTTAACACCACTTATTGTACCTAAAGCTGATGAATGGTCTCCTGATAATACAATAGGAAACTTACCTTCTTGTAAATTTACTTTTACGTGATTACTTAATCGTTTACATTGATTAAAAACACTATTTATTTGCTTACCAAATGAATTGTTTTTTTTATCGTAAATTGATTCATTCTCTGTAATAACATCTTCAGATTCAAAACGTTTGAAATAATCATTATTTTGATTGATAGCCGCTATTTCAATAGCATCCACTCCCATATCAGATCCACGTGTACCTGCTCCGATATCTGATCTATTTTTGATAATTTTAATTTCTTTCATCATCAATTTTATTTTAAAAAAAAATGTCATCTAAATTTTAAATGACATTTCTTGGTTATTTTATCTTTTGCTAACTTTTACAAAATCTCTATGATTTTCACCTGTATAAATTTGACGTGGACGCCCAATTGGTTCTTTACCTAAACGCATTTCTTTCCATTGTGCAATCCAACCTGGTAAACGCCCTAATGCAAACATTACTGTAAACATTTCAACAGGGATTCCCATAGCACGATAAATTATTCCTGAGTAAAAATCTACATTTGGATATAATTTACGTTTCACGAAATACTCATCGTTCAATGCTTCTTGTTCTAATCCTTTCGCTATTTCTAAAATTGGATCATTAATACCTAAATCAGCTAATACTTCATCAGCAGCAATTTTAATAATTTTTGCTCTTGGGTCAAAGTTTTTATAAACACGATGTCCGAATCCCATTAAACGGAAAGGGTCGTTTTTATCTTTTGCTTTTGCCATGTATTTTTTAGTGTCTCCACCATCTTCTTTGATAGCTTCTAACATTTCTAATACAGCTTGATTAGCTCCACCATGTAATGGCCCCCATAAAGCAGAAATCCCTGCTGAAAGAGAAGCAAATAATCCGGCATGAGAAGAACCAACGATTCTTACTGTAGATGTAGAACAGTTTTGCTCATGATCTGCATGTAAAATCAATAGTTTATCTAAAGCATCTTTAATTATTGGGTTTATTTCATAATCTTCATTAGGTTGCTCAAACATCATTTTCATAACATTCTCTACATATCCTAATTTCTTAGAACCATAGTTTAAAGGTAATCCTTGTTTTTTACGCATTGCCCAAGCAACTAAAACTGGAAATTTCCCTAATATTTTAACAATAGCATTATACATTTCTTCTTCAGAATCAACATTTACTGAAGATGGATTAAACGCTACTAATGCACTTGTTAATGACGATAAAACACCCATTGGATGCGCGTTCTTTGGAAAAGCTTCGATGATCTTTTTTATATCTTCATCTACAATCGCTTTCTCACGAATATCATTATGAAATTTATCTAATTGTACTTTTGTTGGTAATTCACCAAAAATCAATAAATAAGCAACTTCTAAAAAGTCAGCTTTATCCGCTAAATCTTCGATTGAATATCCTCTATATCTTAAAATTCCTTCTTCACCATTTAAAAATGTAATAGCACTTTGGCAAGAACCTGTATTTTTATATCCTGCATCGATCGTTATAACACCTTCGGTAGCTCCTCTTAATGTTTTAATATCAATTGCAGTTTCATTTTCTGTTCCTTTGATTAACGGAAACTCATACGTTTTTTCACCAATTTGTAGTTTTGCTATATCTGACATTTTTATCTCTTGATTTTTATGATTGAAGTGAAATGCGAAGATACCATTTTTTGCAGTATTTTGAAACTTGCATTTGATAGAATTTCATCATTAAAAGAGTAAAAAAGCATAAAAACAACAATTTTATTAATTAACTCTTTAAAATAGTAAATCTCACAATTTTACATTGCGAGGTTTTTGTCTAAAAAAATAAATAAATTGCTTTAATTTATAATTTTATTCTTCTCTATTTTCTTCATAATCCTTTCCAATCCCTTTTTAACTATACTTCCTGCACTTGCTGTAAGAGCGATGTTATCATCATTCTCTGCTACGAACACTTTACCAACAACAGATTGAGAATATATTTCTTCAAGAAAGTTTAAATCGTAAATAACAAGTCTTAATTCTCCTCTATTTTCTGAAGAAGATATTAGATCACTTCCTCCTAAAACTCCAACTTCATCAGAAATTATAGCAGCATTAATCTTTATAAAAAAATCATATCCCGTTCCGTTTTTAATATCTTTCAAAACAGATTTACTAACATCATTTGTTATATTACTTGGTATTAAAATTCCTCTAGTAGTATTTACATCAGAAAACCGACCTCCTAACAGCTCCGTAAAATTTTCGTTTGCTATATTATTTAAACCTTCTTTTATACTTTTAGGAGCTTCAATAGTACCTAATAGCCACTTTCCTTTTTTAAAATCTAAACGAGAATTTACATTTCCTGAATGTGTGTACTTCGTCGAATGACAAGCTGTAAACATTATAATTATAAGTAAAAAAACTGTTTTTTTCATATTTAATAATAATAAATAAAAACCTAAATTAATTTAAACCATTAATGAAAAAAATCCTTGTTAGAAATTCTAACAAGGATTTAATTATAAATTAATATACTCTCAATCTACTTTATTTTAAATGCTTTTTCTTGCGGATAATATGCAACAGTAGCTAACTCTTCTTCAATACGTAATAACTGATTGTATTTTGCCATACGATCTGAACGAGAAGCTGAACCTGTTTTAATTTGACCACAGTTTAATGCGACTGCTAAGTCGGCAATTGTATTATCTTCAGTCTCTCCTGAACGGTGACTCATAACAGATGTATACCCTGCATTATGTGCCATATTTACTGCTGCAATCGTTTCAGTTAACGTACCTATCTGATTTACTTTAATTAAAATGGAATTTGCAATTCCGTTTTCTATTCCTCTTGATAAACGTTCAACATTAGTTACAAATAAATCATCACCAACTAATTGCACTTTATCTCCACAGATTTCTGTTAAATACTTCCATCCTTCCCAATCATTTTCATCCATTCCATCTTCGATAGAAATAATCGGGTATTTTGCAGCTAATTCGGCTAAATAATCTGCTTGCTCTTTACTCGAACGAACTTTTCCTTTAGCTCCTTCAAATTTGGTGTAATCATATTTTCCATCTACAAAAAATTCAGCAGCAGCACAATCTAAAGCGATCATCACTTCCTCGCCAAATTTATAACCTGCATTTTTAGTTGCTAAAGCAATTGTTTCAATAGCATCTTCTGTACCATCTAAAGTTGGTGCAAAACCACCTTCATCTCCAACAGCAGTTGACAAATTACGATCGTGTAAAACTTTCTTTAAATTATGAAAAATCTCAGAACCTACTTGCATCGCCTCAGTAAAACTTTTCGCTTTTACAGGCACTATCATAAATTCTTGAAATGCAATCGGAGCATCTGAATGTGAACCTCCGTTAATGATGTTCATCATTGGCACCGGTAATGTGTTCGCTGAAACTCCACCGACATATCTGTATAAAGGAAATCCTAATTCATTTGCTGCCGCTTTAGCTGCTGCTAAAGAAACACCTAAAATAGCATTTGCTCCTAAAACCGATTTATTCGATGTACCATCTAAGTCTATCATAATTTGATCGATCATGTTTTGTTCAAAAACAGATACACCCAATAATTCTTGAGCAATAATAGTGTTTACGTTTTTTACTGCGTTCAACACTCCTTTTCCCATATAATTTTTTCCACCATCACGTAACTCAACAGCTTCGTGTTCTCCTGTTGAAGCTCCTGAAGGAACAGCTGCTCTTCCCATAACACCATTCTCTGTAGTTACATCTACTTCAACAGTTGGATTTCCTCTTGAATCAAATATTTGACGTGCGTGAATGTTAATTATAATACTCATAGTTGTTTATTTTTAATACAGATTCCCGTGATTTTTAGCTCACGGGAACCTTAATTTTTATAATTGCTAATTTACAAATTGTCCTTGATTTATAATTAGTTCACCAAAACTAATTACGAAAACGATTACGCTTTAACTTTTGCTTTTTTAATATTTTCTATGAATTGATCAAATAAGTATTCTGCATCATGTGGTCCAGGACTAGCTTCTGGATGATACTGAACAGAAAATACGTTTTTCGATTTCATTCTAATTCCAGCTACCGTATGATCATTTAAATGTACATGTGATATTTCTACATCATCGTGTGCTTCAGTTTCTTCTCTATTAATAGCGAATCCGTGATTTTGAGAAGTAATTTCACCTTTTCCTGTAATTAAGTTTTTTACTGGATGATTAATACCGCGATGTCCATTATGCATTTTGTATGTAGAAATTCCATTAGCCAATGCAATTACTTGATGTCCTAAACAGATCCCGAATAAAGGTAAGTCTCTTTTAATAATTTCTTTAGCTGTATTTTGTGCATCAACCAAAGGTTTTGGATCTCCAGGTCCATTAGAAATAAAATAACCATCAGGATTAAAATCACTCATTTGCTCGAAGGTAGCATTGTATGGATATACTTTTATATAAGCTCCTCTTTTCACAAGGTTTCTTAAAATATTCTTTTTAATTCCAATATCTAAAGCAGAAATTTTAATTGATGAATTTTCATCACCAATAAAATAGGCTTCTTTTGTTGATACTTTAGAAGCAAGTTCTAAGCCTTCCATATTAGGAGTATCAGCCAATTGTTTCTTTAATGCATCAATATTATCAACATCTGTAGAAAGAATAGCGTTCATAGCCCCATTATCTCTTATGTAAGCTACCAATGCTCTGGTGTCGACATCTGAAATAGCAACTAAATTGTGCTCTTTAAACCAATCAAATAAATTCCCATCTGAATCTACACGAGAATGTGTAAAACTAAAGTTACGACAGATTAAACCAGAAATTTTGATTCCTTCAGATTCTATTTCATTCTTATTAATTCCGTAATTACCAATGTGTGCATTGGTAGTTACCATAATTTGACCAAAATACGAAGGGTCTGTAAAGACTTCTTGATAACCAGTCATTCCTGTATTGAAACAAATTTCTCCTGTTGAAGTTCCTTCAATTCCAATAGATTTCCCGTAGAAAATGGTCCCGTCAGCTAAGAGAACTAATGCTTTTTTACGTTGTTGATATTTCATTTAGTGTGTGTTGTGTAGTTCGTTTGCAAAAATATATAAAAAAAGGGATAAACATTAAAATGTTTATCCCTTTGATCTAATTTATAAAAATTTTCATCTTTATTCTTCTTCTTGTGAAGTTTGAGTATCAACAGCTGCATCAGCAGTCTTTGCTCCACCACGACGGCTACGACGAGTGTTTTTCTTAGCTTTGTTTCCTTTCGGATTGTAAATTTCGTTATAATCAACTAATTCTACCATTGCCATAGAAGCATTATCTCCTTGACGGTTTCCTAACTTGATGATACGTAAATATCCTCCTGGTCTATCAGCTACTTTTACAGAAACTTCTTTGAATAATTCGGTTACAGCCTCTTTGCTACGTAAATAGCTAAATACTGTACGACGATTATGAGTAGTATCTGTTTTAGACTTAGTAATAATAGGCTCAATAAACACACGTAAAGCTTTTGCTTTAGCGATAGTTGTATTGATTCTTTTGTGTTCTATTAAAGAACATCCCATATTAGCTAACATCGCCTTTCTGTGCGCTGTCTGTCTTCCTAAATGATTAAATTTCTTACCGTGTCTCATGACATTTTGTTTTAGCTCTCATCTTGCTACAACCTTTTAAGGGAGCAAAATATGAAAGGTTAATCTCTATCTAATTTGTATTTACTTAAATCCATTCCAAAATTAAGGCTTTTATTTGCCACTAACTCATCTAATTCAGTTAATGATTTTTTACCAAAGTTTCTAAATTTCATTAAATCACTTTTGTTGAATGATACTAAATCTCCTAAAGTATCAACTTCAGCAGCTTTTAAACAGTTTAAAGCACGAACTGATAAATCCATATCAACTAATTTCGTCTTTAATAACTGACGCATATGTAATGATTCCTCATCATATGTTTCAGTTTGAGCTATTTCATCTGCCTCTAAAGTGATACGCTCATCAGAGAATAACATAAAGTGGTGGATTAAAATTTTAGCTGCTTCTGTTAATGCATCTTTAGGATTGATAGAACCATCTGTATCGATATCGAAAACTAGTTTTTCGTAATCAGTCTTTTGTTCTACACGAAAATTTTCAACAGCATATTTTACATTCTTTATAGGAGTGTAAATAGAATCTGTAAAAATTGTTCCTAAAGGAGCACCTGCTCTTTTATTTTCTTCTGCAGGTACGAATCCTCTACCTTTTTCGATAGTGATTTCTGCATTGAAATTTACTGATTTGTCCATGTTACATAATACTAAATCTGGATTTAGCACTTGAAAACCTGAAGTAAATTTTTGTAAATCTCCAGCAGTTAACTGCTCCTGACCTGATACTGCAATAGATACTGTTTCTCTATCAGTCTCATCAATTTGTTTCTTAAAACGAACTTGTTTTAAGTTTAAGATGATTTCTGTTACATCTTCTACAACACCTTTAATTGTTGAGAATTCATGAGCAACACTATCTACACGTAATGATGTAATAGCAAACCCTTCTAATGAAGATAATAATACTCTTCTTAAAGCGTTACCAACTGTTAATCCAAAACCTGGTTCAAGAGGTCTGAATTCAAATCTACCTGAAAAATCAGTAGATTCAATCATTATTACTTTATCTGGTTTCTGAAAATTTAAAATTGCCATATTTTCTTCTTTTAATTGTTATTCAGTTGCGCGGTCTATAAGTGTGAAGAAATACAAATAGTCCCTTTGGCCGAATCCCAATGTGATTAATTTATTACTTAGAATATAATTCTACGATTAATTGTTCTTTGATATTTTCAGGAATCTGTAACCTCTCTGGTGCTTTGATAAAAGTTCCAGATTTTTGATCAGAGTTCCAGCTTAACCATTCGTAAACATTACTATTACCTGCTAATGCATTTTCAATAGCAATTAATGATTTAGATTTCTCTCTTACTGCAACAACATCTCCTGCTTGTAAGTTATAAGAAGGAATGTTTACAATTTCACCATTTACAGTGATATGACGGTGAGAAACTAATTGACGAGCTCCACTACGAGAGTTAGAAACGCCTAATCTGAATACTACATTGTCTAAACGAGATTCACATAATTGTAATAAAACCTCACCTGTAATTCCTTTAGAAGCAGAAGCGCTTTTAAATAAATTAGAAAACTGACGCTCTAAAATACCATACATGTATTTCGCTTTTTGCTTTTCCATTAACTGAGTAGAATACTCAGATTTCTTACCTCTTCTTCTTGCATTACCATGTTGTCCTGGTGGGTAATTTCTTTTTTCGAAGTTTTTATCTTCTCCAAAAATTGCTTCACCAAATTTACGAGAAATCTTGGTTTTTGGTCCTGTATATCTTGCCATTTCTTATTAGTTTAGTAGGGATTATGAATTAAGGCTTACTCCTTCGATAATCTTATTCCCACTTAGTTAAAATATTTTTTTTTTTGCGCACAAAAGTACACTAAATAAAATATAAGTTGAATTAATTCAACCTATACTCTTCTTCTTTTAGGTGGACGACATCCGTTATGAGGAATAGGAGTAACATCAACGATTTCAGTTACTTCGATTCCAGCATTATGGATAGATCTGATTGCAGATTCTCTACCGTTACCTGGTCCTTTAACGTACACTTTTACTTTACGTAAACCTGCTTCTTTTGCAACGTTTGCACAATCTTCTGCTGCTAATTGAGCTGCATACGGAGTGTTCTTTTTAGAACCTCTGAAACCCATTTTACCTGCAGATGACCAAGAAATAACGTCACCTTTTTTGTTTGTTAAAGAAATAATAATGTTGTTGAATGATGCAGTAACGTGAGCTTCACCTACTGATTCTATTACAACTTTACGTTTTTTTGTTATTTTAGACTTTGCCATGATTATTATAGTTTTAGTAATTTAGTTTTCTAACTTTATAGTTTTAACAACTATTATTAGATCTTTATTACTTATCTAACTTATTTTTTCTTGTTAGCTACAGTTTTTCTCTTACCTTTTCTTGTACGAGAGTTGTTTTTTGTTCTTTGACCTCTTAAAGGTAAGCCAAGTCTATGGCGAATACCTCTTTGACATCCAATGTCCATTAAACGTTTGATGCTTATTTGAACTTCTGAACGTAACTCACCTTCAATAGTAAAGCTTCCTATTTGCTCACGAATCGCTGCAATTTGATCATCGTTCCAATCTTGAACTTTGATACTCTCGTCTATTTTTGTCGCTGCTAAAACTTCTTTAGCTCTGCTGTTTCCAATACCAAAGATGTAAGTTAAAGCGATAACACCTCTTTTATTCTTTGGAATATCAATACCTGCTATTCTTGCCATTACCCTTGTCTTTGTTTAAATCTAGGATTCTTTTTATTAATTACATATAATCTGCCCTTTCTACGTACAATCTTGCACTCGGCGCTTCTTTTCTTTAATGATGCTCTTACTTTCATCAGTGTGTGTTTTTAGTATCTGTAAGTAATTCTTGCCTTTGATAAATCATACGGACTCATTTCTAACTTTACCTTATCTCCTGGTAATAGTTTGATATAATGCATACGCATTTTACCTGAAATGTGAGCCGTTACAACATGGCCATTCTCTAATTCTACACGGAACATTGCATTTGATAATGCTTCTGTAATTGTTCCATCTTGCTGAATTGCTGATTGCTTAGCCATATTATTTTAATGATTTTCTGTTACTGTTACCTGTTTTCATTAAACCATCGTAACGACTGTTTAATAAATACGAGTTAATTTGCTGAATAGTATCTATCGCAACTCCAACCATAATGATTAAAGATGTTCCTCCAAAAAACATTGCCCAGTTTTGAGTAACTCCAAACTTTACAATGATCGCAGGTAGAATAGATAAAGCTGCTAAAAATAAAGATCCTGGAAAAGTTATCTTAGATAACACAGCGTCTAAATAGTTTGCAGTTTCTTCTCCTGGTTTATATCCTGGAACGAAACCATTGCTTCTTTTTAAATCTTCAGCCATTTTATTAGTTGGGATTGTAATCGCCGTGTAAAAATAACTAAAGATAATAATTAAGATAGCAAATATAACGTTATACCATAATCCGAAATTATCAGTTAAACTGTTTAATGCTGGGAATTTCTGACCTAAAGCTACTGGTAAAAACATAATAGCTTGTGCAAAAATAATTGGCATTACTCCAGATGCATTCAATTTTAAAGGAATGTACTGGCGAGCACCGTCAACATCTTTGATGTCTGTAACGGCTGTACGACGTGCATATTGAACTGCAACTTTACGCACTGCTGTAACTAATAATACGGTTAACAAAATTACTACAAACCAAACTATTAGTTCGATTAGAATCATCATAATACCTCCTGCTCCTGCTGTTTGCTTAGAAACTAGCTCTTGAATAAAAGCAGCTGGGAAGTTCGCTATAATACCTACAGTAATTAATAATGATATTCCATTACCAACTCCTTTATCTGTAATACGCTCTCCTAACCACATTGCAAAAACAGTTCCTGCAATTAAAAGGATAATAGATGACACCCAAAATGTTGCTCCTGTTACTAAAAATGCTTCAGGTCCAAGTCCCATTTGGTTTTGAATAATACCAATATAGGTTGGTGCTTGAAACAATGCAATAGCAATAGTTAACCATCTTGTAATTTGTGTAATTTTCTTACGTCCACTTTCTCCATCTTTTTGTAATTTTTGTAAATATGGTACCGCAATACCCATTAACTGAACTACAATCGATGCAGAAATATAAGGCATTATACCAAGAGCCATTACTGACGCTCTAGCAAATGCCCCACCTGTAAATGCGTTTAATAAACCTAAAAGTCCACTAGAAGTACTGTCTTGTAAAGCTGATAACTGTGTTGGGTCAATTCCAGGTAATGGAACTGCCGCCATAAAACGGTATACAGCAATTAGACCTAAAGTTAAAAGTAATTTCTCTTTTAACTCTTCTATCTTCCAAATGTCCTTTAAAGTATTTATAAAATTCATCATTTACAATTATTATAATGTAACTACTTCACCTCCTGCAGCTTCAATAGCCGCTTTTGCTGTTGCAGTAAATTTATGTACAGTTATATTTAATTTAGCTTTTAACTCACCACCACCTAGTATTTTTACTAAGTCGTTTTTACGAGCTAAACGGTTTTCTACTAAAACCTCTAAAGTAATTGTATCTGTAATTTTTCCGTTTTCTACTAATCCTTGTAATTTATCTAAATTAACACCAACATACTCTTTACGATTAATGTTTGTGAAACCAAATTTAGGTACACGTCTTTGAAGTGGCATTTGCCCTCCTTCAAATCCTATTTTACGAGAATAACCAGAACGAGATTTCTGTCCGTTATGACCTCTAGTAGCGGTACCACCTTTACCAGAACCTTCACCACGAGCGATTCTTTTACGGCTCTTTGTAGATCCTACTGCAGGTTTTAAGTTGTGTAAATTCATCTTATATTGTCTTATTTAATTTCTTCAACAGAAACTAAGTGTGAAACTGTTTTTACCATACCCAAAATCGATGCTGTTGCATTGTGCTCTACAGTATGGTTCATTTTGCGTAAACCTAAAGCCTCTAACGTTAATTTTTGACTTTTAAGGCGACCAATTTTACTTCTTACTTGTGTAACTTTAATTTTACTCATCGTCTTAAATTTTAACCGTTAAAAACTTTCTCTAAAGAAATACCTCTTTGCTTTGCAATAGTTGCAGCATTACGTAATTGTAATAAAGCATCAAAAGTTGCCTTAACTACGTTGTGAGGGTTTGATGATCCTTGAGATTTTGATAATACATCTTTAACACCAACAGATTCCAATACTGAACGTACTGCACCACCGGCGATAACTCCTGTACCATGTGAGGCTGGTTTGATAAATACTTTCGCACCACCAAATTTACCTTTTTGTTCGTGAGGTAAAGTTCCGTCTAAAAGAGGAATACGTACTAAACTTTTCTTTGCATCTTCTATTGCCTTAGCAATTGCAGAAGCAACATCTTTAGACTTCCCTAATCCATGACCTACAACACCATTACCATCTCCAACTATTACGATTGCAGAGAAACCAAATGCTCTACCACCTTTAGTTACTTTGGTAACACGTTGTACACCTACTAATTTATCTACAAGCTCTAATCCGCTTGGTTTTACTCTTTCTACGTTTTTATATCCTAACATAATATAATTTCTTAAAATTTTAAACCAGCTTCCCTAGCAGCTTCTGCTAATACCTTAACTCTACCGTGGTATAAAAATCCGTTTCTATCAAAAGAAACAGCTCCAAAACCTTTTCCTGTAGCTTTTTCAGCAATTGCTTTACCTACTGCAGTAGCAGCTTCTGATTTAGAACCAGATGTAATTTCTTTATCTCTTGATGATGCAGATGCTAATGTTACACCAGCAACGTCATCAATTAATTGAGCATAAATTTCTTTGTTACTTCTAAAAACTGATAACCTAGGTTTAACAGCTGTTCCTGTAACAACTTTTCTAATTCTATACTTAATTCGTTGTCTTCTTTCAAGCTTTGATAATGCCATAATAATTTCTCTTATTTATTATGCAGATTTACCTGCTTTTCTTCTTAATATCTCTCCTACAAACTTAATTCCTTTTCCTTTATATGGCTCTGGAGCACGGAAAGAACGAATTTTAGCTGCAACTTGACCAACTAATTGTTTGTCAAATGAAGATAACTTAATGATTGGATTTTTACCTTTTTCAGATACAGTTTCAACCTTTACCTCTTTAGCTATGTTTAAAACAATGTTATGAGAAAAACCTAAAGCTAAATCTAATTTTTGCCCTTGGTTAGATGCTCTATAACCTACACCTACTAATTCTAATTCCTTAGTATAACCTTTAGAAACACCATCAATCATGTTACTGATTAATGCACGATATAAACCGTGTGCTGCTCTATGATCTTTACTATCTGATGCTCTTTTAACTGTTAAAACACCATCTTCAATTTCTGCAGTAATTTCAGATTTTAACTCTTGAGCTAATTCCCCTAATTTACCTTTTACTGTAACCACATTTCCGTCTACTTTAACTTCAACACCCTGTGGTAATGCGATTGGATTTTTTCCTATTCTACTCATTGTACAAAGTGATTAATAAACGTAACATAATACTTCACCACCAACATTTTCAAGTTTTGCTTTTTTGTTTGTCATTACACCTCTAGATGTAGAAACAATAGCAATACCTAAACCGTTTAATACTCTTGGCATCTCTTTAGAGCCAACGTATTTACGTAAACCTGGTGTTGAAATTCTTTGAATCTTTCTGATTACTGATTCTTTCGTGTCTCTGTCATATTTTAAAGCGATCTTGATTGTTCCTTGAACTTTATCGTCATTGAACTGATAACTTAAAACATAACCTTGATCGAACAAAATTTTCGTCATTTCCTTCTTCAGTTTTGAAGCAGGAATCTCAACTACTCGATGATTTGCTGCAATAGCATTTCTCACTCGAGTAAGAAAATCCGCAATTGGATCTGTATACATAATTAATTAAATTATGGTTTTGGTATTCAGTAATTATTATAATTACCAAACCTGAAACCAGTTAATATTCATTTTTTGCTTTTAAGGTAAATCTCATAAGCATTATATTATTTACTAATATTTACTTACAAGGCATAATTCACCCTCTAAAAACAGAATGCAAATATACATAAACTTTTCGTAAACAAAACACTTTAAGCACTTATCATTTTGACACTTAATTTATTGGCTACTTGTATGCTTTTTTTTTCCAAATAATAGATTAAAAAACGCAAAAAGGCATACAACGTTAATAGTTGTATACCTTTTGTTTATGTATAAAAAGCGCTGTTTACCAGCTTGCTTTCTTAACTCCTGGAATTAATCCTTGGTTAGCCATTTCACGGAAAGTAACACGTGAAACTCCGAACTGACGCATATATCCTTTTGGACGACCTGTTAACTTACAACGGTTGTGCATTCTAACTGGTGATGCATTCTTTGGTAATTTTTGTAAACCTTCATAGTCTCCAGCTTCTTTTAAAGCTTTTCTCTTTTCAGCATACTTAGCCACCACTTTAGCTCTTTTGCGCTCACGCGCTTTCATTGATTCTTTAGCCATCTTTTAATTCTTTTTAAATGGTAAACCTAATTCACCTAATAATGATTTAGCCTCTTTATCAGTATCTGCAGATGTTACAAAAGTAATATCCATACCACTAATCTTTTTTACTTGATCAATATTAATTTCAGGATAGATGATTTGTTCAGTAATTCCTAAATTGTAATTACCTCTACCATCAAAACCGTTAGCTTTGATTCCGTTAAAATCTCTTACACGTGGTAAAGAAGCAGTAACTAATCTATCTAAAAACTCGTACATTTTAACTCCTCTTAACGTAACTTTCACACCAATTGGCATTCCTTTACGTAATTTAAAGTTTGCAACATCTTTCTTAGATATAGTTGAAATTGCTTTTTGACCTGTAATAGTAGTTAACTCGTCAATAGCGTATTCTATTAATTTCTTATCTGCTATAGCTGCACCAACACCTTTACTTACAACAATCTTTTGTAATTTAGGTACTTGCATTATATTACTATAACCGAATTCATCAGTAAGAGCTTTTACAACTCTGCTCTTGTACTCCTCTTTTAATCTTGGTACGTAACTCATTGTTATATTGCTTTATCTGATTTTTTTGAAAATCTAATTTTCTTATCTCCTTCTACTTTATAACCAACTTTTACCGCTTCACCATTTTCTACTAAAGCTAAGTTTGATATATGTAAAGAAGCTTCCTTTTTTACAATTCCTCCTTGAGGACTAGCAGCAGATGGTTTAGTGTGTTTAGACACCATATTAACACCTTCTACTAACACTCTATCCTTTTCTCTAAGGATTTGTAAAACTTTCCCTTCCGATCCTTTGTGATCTCCTGCTAATACTTTAACAGTATCTCCTGATTTGATTTTGAACTTCTTCATCTTAATGTCGATTTAAAGCACTTCAGGTGCTAATGATACTATCTTCATAAATTGCTTATCACGTAATTCACGGGCAACAGGACCAAATACACGTGTTCCTCTCATCTCCTCTGTAGGATTTAAAAGCACACAAGCATTATCATCAAATCTGATATATGATCCGTCTTTACGTCTAATTTCCTTTTTAGTACGAACAACAACTGCACGAGATACTTGACCTTTTTTTACACTTCCGTTTGGAGATGTAGACTTTACAGTTACTACAATTTTATCTCCAACGCTAGCATAACGCTTTCTTGTTCCTCCTAAAACTCTTATCACTAAAACTTCTTTTGCTCCAGTGTTATCTGCGACTCTTAATCTTGATTCTGTCTGTAACATATTATTTAGCTCTTTCTAAGATTTCTACTAATCTCCAACGTTTAGATTTACTCATAGGACGTGTTTCCATTATCCTTACAGTATCACCTTCGTTGCAGTCGTTATTCTCGTCATGCGCAACATACTTTTTCGTTTTTAATACGAATTTACCGTACATTGGGTGCTTGGTTCTTTTTACCTCATTAACAACAATAGATTTCTCCATTTTGTTACTAGATACTACACCTATTCTCTCTTTTCTAAGATTTCTTTTCTCCATCTTTAAAACTGACTAGAATTATTGTAATTCTCTTTTAGTTAACTCTGTAGCAATTCTTGCTACAGTTTTTCTTAAGCTTTTTATCTGCATTGGGTTTTCCAATGGAGTTATGGCATGTGCCATCTTAAGATCCGTATAATTTTTCTTTAACATCACAAACCTTCCTTGTAAGTCAGTTGTGGTTAATTCTTTAATTTCTGATTGTTTCATTGTATATAGAATTAAGCGTTAAAATCAAAATCTCTTGCAATAACAAACTTCGTTTTCACTGGAAGTTTTTGTGCAGCTAAACGCAAAGCTTCTTTTGCAACATCCATTGGTACTCCACCAACTTCAAACAAAATTCTACCCGGTTTAATAACTGATACAAAATGATCAGGAGCTCCTTTTCCTTTCCCCATACGTACCTCTAACGGTTTCTTCGTTATTGGCTTGTCTGGAAATATTTTAATCCAAAGCTGTCCTTCTCTCTTCATGTGACGAGTTGCCGCAATACGAGCTGCTTCTATTTGGCGAGATGTAAGTAAGTTCTGATCTAATGATTTGATACCAAACATTCCGTTAGAAAGTTGAGTACCTCTACCAGAGTTACCATTCATATTTCCTTTCGCCTTCTGTACCTTACGGTATTTTACTCTTTTTGGCTGTAACATTTTTAATTTCTAATTTTAAAAATTATTTTCTTCTGCGAGGTTGTTGTGGACGTTTATTACCACCACCTTTATTAGCACCACCTTTTTGCTTAGATAATCCTACTAATGGAGATAATTCACGTTTTCCATATACCTCACCTTTCATGATCCATACCTTAATACCTAATCTTCCGTATTGTGTATGTGCCTCAACAAGTGCATAATCAATATCTGCTCTAAAAGTAGAAAGAGGAATTCTTCCTTCTTTATAATGCTCAGAACGTGCCATTTCAGCTCCATTTAAACGACCAGAAATTTGAACTTTAATTCCTTCTGAATTCATTCTCATGGCTGCTTGAATAGCCATTTTTGTTGCACGTTTGTAAGAAATTCTATTTTCAATTTGACGAGCAATACTAGCTGCAACTAAATTTGCATCCACTTCTGGACGTTTAATTTCAAAAATATTAATTTGAACTTCTTTGCCTGTAATTTTCTTAAGCTCTTCTTTTAACTTGTCTACCTCTTGACCTCCTTTACCAATAATGATACCTGGACGTGCAGTAGTGATAGTAACGGTTACAAGTTTAAGCGTACGCTCAATAATAATTCTTGACACACTTGCTTTAAATAAACGAGCCTTAATGTACTCTCTTATTTTATAATCTTCAGCTAATTTATCTCCGTAGTCATTTCCACCATACCAGTTAGATTCCCATCCTCTGATAATTCCTAAACGATTTCCTATTGGATTTGTTTTTTGTCCCATATCTACTTTGATTAATTACTTTTAATTTTAGCTCCTAACTCTAAAGTAACGTGATTAGAACGCTTACGAATTCTATGTGCACGACCTTGTGGAGCTGGTCTTAACCTTTTTAACATACCTGCACTATCTACACAAATAGTTTTTACAAATAATCCAGCATCTTCGATACTAGCATCTTCATTCTTAGCTTGCCAGTTTGCAATTGCAGACAATAACAATTTCTCTAAGTTTATTGATGCTTCTTTTGAACTAAATTTTAAGATCTGTAAAGCTTTTTCAACCTCTACTCCTCTTACTAAATCTGCTACCAAGCGCATTTTCCTTGGTGATGTAGGACAATTAGTTATTTTAGCGAAAGCTCTAGACTTTCTTGCTTCTTTTAACTGTGCTGCCATGTTATGTTTACGACTTCCCATAATTTCCTACTATTTTTTTCCTTTATTTTTTGCACCAGCGTGCCCTCTAAAAGAACGTGTTGGTGAAAATTCGCCTAATTTATGACCTACCATGTTTTCAGTAACGTAAACTGGTACAAACTGACGTCCATTATGAACAGCAATTGTTTGCCCTACGAAATCTGGAGTAATCATACTTGCTCTTGACCAAGTTTTGATAACTGCCTTACTTTCAGTTTCAACGTTAACTAAAACTTTTTTCTCTAATTTATAGTGAACGAAAGGTCCTTTTTTTAATGATCTTGCCATGGTTTATTTCTTTCTACGTTCTAAAATATACTTATTACTAGCTTTAGTCTTAGATCTAGTCTTAAACCCTTTAGCCGGAATACCGTTTCTTGATCTTGGATGTCCTCCTGAAGAACGTCCTTCACCACCACCCATTGGGTGATCAACTGGATTCATACGTACAGCGTTAACTCTTGGTCTTCTACCTAACCATCTAGCTCTACCTGCCTTACCAGAAACTAGTAATTGGTGATCTGAATTAGATACAACTCCGATAGTTGCCATACATGTTAACAAGATTAATCTTGTTTCACCTGATGGTAACTTTACTGTCGCATACTTACCATCTCTTGCCATTAATTGAGCAAAAGAACCAGCAGAACGAGCCATAACAGCTCCTTGACCTGGATATAATTCAATACAAGAAATTGTAGTTCCTAAAGGAATATCGCTTAAATAAAGAGCATTCCCCACTTCTGGAGCTAAGTTCTTTCCTGAAACGATTACCTGACCTACTGTTAAACCGTTTTGTGCAATTACATAACGTTTTTCACCATCAGCATAACTAAGTAAAGCAATAAATGCAGTACGATTTGGATCGTACTCTATAGTTTTTACTGTTGCAGGGATACCTTGTTTATTTCTTTTGAAATCAATAATACGGTATTTTTGTTTATGACCACCACCGATGTTACGTGTTGTCATTCTACCCTGGTTGTTTCGACCTCCAGATCGTTTTTTCGGTGCCAATAATGACTTTTCCGGCTTATCAGTAGTTATGGTGTCGAACCCATTCACTACTCTAAAACGCTGACCTGGTGTTACTGGTTTTAATTTTCTAACTGACATTTTGTCTTTTCTTAAAGATTGTTATAAAAATCAATAGTCTCTCCTTCAGCTAACTGAACGATTGCCTTTTTGTATCCACTTGTTATCCCTGTAACTAAACCTTTTTTAGTGTGTTTAGTTTTTCTTTTAATAGGATAGTTCATGGTCTTAACAGACTTAATTGCTACACCATAAGTTGCTTCTACAGCCCCTTTGATTTCCAATTTATTAGCCTTACTATTCACAGCAAAAGCATAACGGTTATTAACCTCGCTATCCTTTGTTGCTTTTTCCGTAATAATAGGTTTTATTAAAATACTCATATCTTTCCTATTTACTTAAATTAGATTGAATTTCTTCTAAAGAGCTTTCAGAAACAATTACTTTTCTAGCATTTAAAACACTATAAGTATTAACTCCTGTTGCGTTTACAACTGTAGTACTTTTTAAATTACGAGAAGATAAATACACATTAGTACTTTGCTCTCCTAATACGAATAAAGTTTTTTCAGTTTCTAACTCTAAAGCTTTTAAAACAGTGATAAATTCTTTAGTTTTTGGAGTTTCAAAATTGAAATCTTCAACAACTATTAAATTGCTATCTTTTGCTTGAATACTTAAAGCAGACTTACGTGCTAAACGCTTTAAGTTTTTATTTAACTTAAAAGAATAATCTCTTGGTCTTGGTCCAAACATACGTCCACCACCTCTGAAAACTCCAGATTTGATTGAACCCGCACGTGCTGTACCTGTTCCTTTTTGCTTCTTAATCTTTCTTGTACTACCAGCTATCTCTGCTCTTTCTTTAGATTTATGAGTTCCTTGTCTTTGATTAGCCAAGTACTGCTTTACATCTAAATAGATTGCATGATTATTTGGTTCAATTGCGAATACTTCGCTAGAAAGTTCAACTTTCCTACCGGTATCTTTTCCTGTAATATCTAAAACTGCTACTTTCATTATTTTTCGATAGTTACAAAAGCATTCTTGTGACCAGGAATTGCTCCCTTTACTACGATAAGATTCTTATCAGCAACCACTTTTAATACTTTTAAATTTTGAACTTTTATTTTGTCTCCACCCATACGACCTGCCATACGCATTCCTTTGAATACTCTTGCAGGATATGATGCAGCACCAATAGAACCAGGAGCTCTTAAACGGTTATGCTGACCGTGAGTTGCTTGACCAACACCGGCAAATCCATGACGTTTAACAACACCTTGAAAACCTTTACCTTTAGAAACCCCAGAAACATCTACGAATTCTCCTTCAGCAAAGTGCTCAACAGTAATTGAATCACCTAATTTATACTCTCCGTCAAACCCTTGAAATTCAATAACTTTTTTCTTAGCAGATGTACCAGCTTTATTAAAGTGACCATCTAAAGCTTTATTAGAGCTTTTTGCTTTTTTGTCATCGAAACCAAGTTGCAACGCACTATAGCCATCAACCTCTTCGGTTCTGACTTGGGTAACCACGCAAGGACCTGCTTCGATTACCGTACAAGGAATATTCTTCCCGTTCGCATCGAATAAGCTGGTCATACCTACTTTTCTACCTATTAACCCAGACATACTTTGTTAATTTTAAGACGATAGATTTTATTTATCCAGCGCGTCTATTAATAATAAATATTTGAAACAAATGTTTCAGTTTTTCCTTTAAAATCTCACGCAAAAAAAAGAGCGAAAAACACCTTCACCCTGAATTTGTTTTTACCATTTTTCCTTTGCGAAACCCTCAGGACATGTTAAATCCTGATTAAATCAGAATTTATACACCACGAAACCTAGATTTCGGTGTGCAAAAGTATAAAAAACTTTCGGTTTAACAAAATTAAACCGAAAGTTAGTAATATACTTATACTTTTATCTCAACTTCAACACCACTTGGTAACTCAAGTTTCATTAAAGCATCAATAGTTTTCGAAGAAGAACTATAGATGTCTAATAATCTTTTGTATGCAGATAATTGAAATTGCTCTCTAGATTTTTTATTTACGTGTGGTGAACGTAATACAGTAAAAATCTTCTTGTTTGTTGGTAAAGGAATTGGACCATTTACAATAGCTCCAGTTGACTTTACTGTCTTTACGATTTTTTCAGCAGACTTATCTACTAAGTTGTAATCGTAAGATTTTAATTTAATTCTAATTTTTTGGCTCATCTTAATATCTTATTAACCTTTAGCTTTTGCAATTACATCTTCAGAAACATTTGATGGAGTTTCTGTATAATGAGAAAATTCCATTGTAGAAGTTGCTCTACCAGAAGACATAGTTCTTAAAGCAGTAACATAACCGAACATTTCAGATAATGGAACTAATGCTTTTACAACTTTTGCCCCAGCACGATCACTCATGTCGTTAACCTGACCTCTTCTTCTGTTTAAATCACCAACGATATCTCCCATGTTCTCCTCTGGAGTCAACACTTCAACTTTCATTAATGGCTCCATTATTCTGGCTTTTGCAGCTTTAGAAGCAGCTTTATAACCCATTTTTGCAGCTAACTCAAAAGACAATGCATCAGAATCCACAGGGTGGAAAGATCCATCTCTTAAAGTTACTTTCATTGAATCCATTTCATATCCTGCTAAAGGACCGTTCTTCATAGCTTCTTTAAATCCTTTCTCTACAGAAGGAATAAACTCTTTAGGAACGTTACCACCTTTAATTACAGATTTGAATTGTAAGCCTTGAACACCTTCATCAGCTGGCTCCATAGTAAATGCAATATCAGCAAACTTACCACGACCACCAGATTGTTTTTTATAAACTTCTCTGTGTTCCGCAGCAGCTGTAATAGCTTCTTTGTATTCTACTTGTGGCTGACCTTCGTTAACTTCTACTTTGAATTCACGTTTTAAACGATCAACAATAATATCTAAGTGTAACTCACCCATTCCAGAAATAATAGTCTGTCCTGAAGCTTCATCAGTTCTTACAGTAAATGTTGGATCTTCTTCTGCTAACTTAGCTAAAGACATTCCTAACTTATCTACATCTGCTTTAGTTTTTGGCTCAACCGCAATACCTATTACTGGGTCCGGGAAGTCCATAGATTCTAAAACAATAGGATGTTTCTCGTCAGACAAAGTATCTCCTGTCTTAATAGATTTAAATCCTACAGCAGCACCAATATCTCCTGCCTCGATATAATCGATAGCATTTTGCTTATTTGCATGCATTTGATAAATACGAGAAATACGTTCTTTTTTACCTGAGCGGTTATTTAAAACGTAAGAACCTGCATTTAAACGACCAGAATATGCTCTAAAAAAGGCTAAACGACCTACGAAAGGATCAGTAGCAATTTTAAATGCTAAAGCAGCAAAAGGCTCCTTTACATCTGGTTTTCTTCTTTCTTCTTTATCTGTGTCTGGGTTTATACCAATAACAGCTTCCTTATCCATTGGAGAAGGTAAATAACGACATACAGCATCTAATAAGAACTGAACACCTTTGTTTTTAAACGCTGACCCACAAATCATAGGAATAATAGCCATATCCATTACAGCAGCACGAAGTGCAGCGTGCACTTCCTCTTCAGTAATTGAATTTTCATCTTCCATGAATTTCTCTAAAAGATTTTCATCGTAACTAGCAACTTCTTCAATCAGTTTCCCTCTTAATTCAGCAGCTTCTTCTTTTAAATCTTCTGGAATATCAACAATATCAAAAGTTGCACCTTGAGTTTCATCATGCCATATAATAGCACGATTCTTAACTAAATCTACAATACCTTTAAAATCATCTTCATCACCAATGTTCATAACAATTGGCACTGCGTTAGACTTTAACATGTCCTTAACTTGCTGACATACTGCCATAAAGTTAGATCCTTGACGGTCCATTTTATTAACGAATCCAATACGAGGCACTTTATAGTTATCCGCTAATCTCCAGTTAGTTTCTGATTGAGGCTCAACACCATCAACTGCACTAAATAAGAAAACCAATCCATCAAGAACTCTTAATGAACGATTTACTTCTACTGTAAAATCAACGTGACCTGGAGTATCAATAATATTAAAGTGATATCCTTTAGTACCTTCTGTTTTCTCACCATTTTCTAAAGGAAACTCCCACTCACAAGTGGTAGCAGCAGAAGTAATTGTAATACCTCTTTCTTGCTCTTGTTCCATCCAGTCCATAGTTGCGGCACCATCATGTACCTCACCTATCTTATGACTCACACCTGTATAATATAATACACGTTCTGTCGTAGTGGTTTTACCAGCATCAATATGCGCAGCAATCCCAATATTTCTAGTATATTTTAAATCTCTAGCCATTTCTTAGAATCTAAAGTGTGAGAATGCTTTGTTAGCTTCAGCCATTTTATGCGTATCTGTACGCTTTTTAACAGCTGCCCCTTCTTCTTTAGCTGCTGCTAAAATTTCAGCGGCTAAACGTTGCGCCATAGTTTTCTCATTACGCTTACGCGTATAAGTGATCATCCATTTAATTGCCATAGACACTTTACGGTCTGGGCGAATTTGCATTGGAATTTGGAATGTTGCTCCACCAACACGACGAGAACGAACCTCTACATGTGGCATTACATTTGACAAACCATCTTTCCAAACTTCTAAGGCTGATTTTTCTTCGTCAGTCTTTTTTTCGTTTACGATATCCATTGCATCGTAAAATACTTTAAAAGCTACAGATTTTTTACCATCCCACATTAAGTTGTTTACAAAACGTGTTACCAATTGGTCATTAAACCTTGGATCTGGTAAAAGAACTCTTTTTTTCGCTTTTCTTTTTCTCATGTCTTTACATTAAAAAAGTTAATTAATCTCTACTTTTTTGGGCGTTTTGCACCATACTTTGATCGTCTTTGGGTTCTACCCTCAACTCCCGCTGTATCTAAAGCCCCACGTACTACGTGATACTTAACTCCTGGCAAATCTTTTACCCTTCCACCTCTAACTAATACTATCGAGTGCTCTTGCAAGTTGTGTCCTTCTCCTGGGATATACGCGTTAATTTCGTTACCATTTGTTAATCTTACCCTTGCTACCTTTCTCATTGCTGAGTTAGGTTTCTTAGGTGTAGTGGTATACACACGCGTACAAACTCCACGTCTCTGAGGACAAGCTTGTAATGCAGCCGATTTACTCTTCTTAGTTATTTTGGTTCTTCCTTTACGAACTAATTGTTGAATAGTTGGCATACTATTATTACTTGTTTTTAATTTGTACTAAAATTACTCTCTTCAAAAGAGTGGGCAAATGTACAATTAATTTCTAATTATTCAAATATCAGTGAGTTATTATTTTCACTAAACTATAATAATTCAATATTAAGCACAAAACACTTAATTAAATCAATCTTTAAATATCAAAACAACCAATCGTTTTACTAATTAATACTTATTAAAAAGGTAAATTATAAATTAGTCGCACTGAAACTCCCTGCCTTACACGAATCTCAATGAAATTCATTATATTTTAATAAAAACTTAACATATATGTTGTTTATTTAAGATTTATTTAAGATTTTTGATGCAATTAATTCAAATAATTACACAATGAAAACAAAGTTTAATGGAATTTTAACGCTTTTTCTAGCGTTACTTGTTCAAATTACATTTGCACAAGAAAGAGCAATTTCAGGTATTGTTTCTGACGAAACAGGTCCTTTACCGGGAGTTAATGTATTAAAAAAAGGGACTAATAAAGGGGTCGAATCAGATTTTAATGGAAACTATTCCATCAATGCTAAAACAGGTGATATTCTTGTTTTTAGTTTCGTAGGAATGAAAACTGTTGAAAAAACTGTTAGCGCCTCTAACTCTATTATTGTTACTATGACTAGTGACAACGTATTAGACGAAGTTGTTGTTACAGCCTTAGGTATATCTAGAGATAAAAAATCTTTAGGATATGCAACTCAAAAGGTTAACGGAGATGAACTAACAACAAACAAAAGTGGAAACTTTGTTAACGCTTTATCTGGTAAGGCTTCAGGTATTCAGATTAGAAAGAACAACAACATGGGTGGTTCTACTAATGTAGTGATACGTGGTAACGCTTCTCTTACAGGGAGCAACCAAGCACTATTCGTTATTGATGGTGTACCAATTAGTAATTCTAATTCAAACGCTGAAAATCAAGGACAAGCTATTGGAGGATATTATGATTATGGTAATGCTGCTTCAGATATTAACCCTGAAGATATAGAGTCTATTAATATACTTAAGGGTGCTGCTGCATCTGCATTGTATGGGTCTAGAGCTGCCAATGGTGTTATAATGATTACAACAAAAAAAGGAAAAGGCGCTAAAGGATTAGGTGTAACAATTAATTCTGGATTAACTTTTGGTAAAATTGACAAAAGCACTTTTGCTAATTACCAAACCAAATATGGTGCTGGTTATGGTCATTATTACGATGGGCCAGATAGTCATTGGTATCTTGAAGATGTAACTGGTGATGGAAATAACGATCAAGTTGCTCTATATACTGAAGATGGTTCTTACGGTGCTGCATTTGATGCTAGTTTATCTGTTTACCAATGGGATTCTTTTGATCCAGATTCTCCTAATTACAGAACAGCAACTCCTTGGGTTAATGCAAAAAACGGTCCGATTACATTTTTTGAATCTCCCGTTACTATAAGTAATTCTATATCATTAGATCAATCTTCTGAAAAAGGAAATTATAGAGTAAACTACACTCAGTTTGATCAAACTGGATTAATGCCAAACAGTTCTCAGAAAAAGCATAACTTCTCTATGAGTGGTAACCTTAAAATGAGTGAAAAATTAACAGCGACAGCTTATGCTAATTATATAAAAACAAGTACTAAAGGACGTAATTCTACCGGTTACGGTGATAACATCCTGTCGATGTTTAAACAATGGTGGCAAACAAATGTTGACTTAAAGCAACAAAAAAACATTTACTTTAATACAGGAAGAAATGTAACTTGGAACCCAGCTACTGCAGCTGCAGGTTCAGCTCCAATATTTTGGGACAATCCATATTGGGCAAGATATGAAAACTACCAAAGTGATTCTAGAAATCGTTTTATCGGTAATATTTCTTTAGATTATGAAATAAATGATTGGTTAAATGTTACTGGTAGAATAGCTACTGATACTTACAGTGAAATACAAGAAGAAAGAAGAGCTAACGGTAGTGTTGCAACTGCTTTTGGTGTAACTAGAGGAAATGTAGATTCTGGGTACGGTAGAAAAAATATTTCTAGAACAGAAACTAACTACGATCTAATGTTTAATATTGACAAAGATTTAACTGAGAAAATCAACTTAAAAGCTATAATAGGAACAAATGTTAGGAGAAGTACATTTAAATCTATTTATGCTTCTACATCTGCTGGATTAAGTGTACCTAAACTATATTCTTTACAAAACAGTGTAGGTCCATTACCATTACCTGTTGAAAGAGATGAACAAGTTGGTGTTGACGGGATTTACGCAAGTGCTTCTTTCGGTTATGACGATACTTTATTTTTTGATGCGACAATAAGAAGAGATCATTCTTCTACGTTACCTTCAGACAATAGCGAGTTTTATTACCCTTCATTTGCTGGTAGTTTTGTTTTCTCTAAGTTATTAAAACAAGACTGGTTGTCGTTTGGTAAATTAAGAGCTAACTATGCTGAAGTAGGTAATAGTGCTCCTTTTGATTTTTTATATGACACTAAAGATGTAAATATAGCTCCTGGAACGCCTAGTACCTCAGTAGGAGACACTAAGAAAAATCCTAATTTAAAACCTGAAAGAACAAAGAGTTTTGAAATTGGTATGGAAGTTAAGTTATTAAAAAATCGCTTAGGTTTTGACTTCGCTTATTACAAAAATAATTCTATTGACCAAATTGTAAAAGTACCAGTATCAACTGCTACAGGTTACTTAAACAAAGTATTAAACGCTGGAGAAATTGAAAACAAAGGTTTAGAGTTATCTTTAACAGGTACCCCTATAAAAACTGATGATTTCACATGGAATGCAAACGTAAACTGGTCTAAAAACAGAAGTAAAGTTCTTTCTTTAACTGAAGGTATTTCAAACTTACAGTTAGGTTCTTTTCAAGGTGGTGTAACTATTAACGCAACAGTTGGTCAACCATACGGTGTTATTCAAGGTACAGATTACACTTATTTAAATGGAGAGAAAGTTGTTGATGCAGCAAGTGGACAGTATGTTAAATCAAGTACTTCTGATAAAGTAATTGGAGATACGAACCCTGATTGGTTAATGGGTATTTCTAATAGTTTCAGATATAAAAATTTCTCATTAAGTTTCTTAATTGACATTCAAAAAGGAGGTAGTATTTTCTCTTTAGATCAATATTATGGTTTAGCTACTGGTTTATATGCTGAAACAGCTTTTACGAATGATCTAGGTAACCCAGTAAGAAATACTCTTGCTAATGGCGGTGGTTTTATCAACCCTGGTGTTAATGCTAATGGCTCAGCAAATACTACTCGTATTAGAGCTGATAGATTTGGTGCTTTTGGATACAGAAGAGGTTTACCAAATTCTGCTTTCGTTTACGACGCTAGTTTTGTAAAATTAAGAGAAGTAGCTATTACATATAACTTAACAGAAGAATTATTAAATAAAACTTTCTTAACAGGAGGTTCAATTAGTTTAACAGGTTCAAACTTATGGATTATTCATAAAAACTTACCTCATGCTGACCCAGAATCAGGTTTATCAGCAGGTAACTTACAAGGATACTCAGTAGGTTCTCTTCCAACAACAAGAGATTTTGGGTTTAACGTTAAATTACAATTCTAAAAATAAAAAAAAATGAAAAAAATATTAATTTTAGTAGCAGCAGTATTTATTGCTTCTTGTTCTGACAATCTAGAAGGCTTAAATCAGAACATTAAAGATCCAGCTACTGTACCAGGAGAAAGTTTATTTTCCGGAGCGCAAAAAGCTTTAGCTGATCAAGTTGTTGACTTGAACGTTAATAACAATAACACAAAACTTTGGTCTCAATATTTACAAGAAACCACCTATACAGACGAAAGTAATTACGACCAATTAACTCGTAATATTCCACAACAACATTGGGATATTTTATACAAAGATGTATTAAAAGATTTAGATGAAGCTAAACAAGTAATTACAGCAACAACCTACACTACTGTTGAGATAAATGCTTTAAAGCCTAATAAATTAGCAATCATTGAAATTTTAAATGTTTACACTTATGCTTTATTAGTTGAAACGTTTGGTGATGTTCCATATACAGAGGCTATAGATATAAATAACCTTTTACCTAAATATGATGACGGATTAACTGTATATAAAGATTTAATCGTTCGTTTAACAGCTGCAATTACTTCTCTTGATACTAGCTTAGGTAGTTATGGTGCTGGTGATAATATTTACAATGGAGATGTAACAAAGTGGAAAAAATTCGCAGCTTCTTTAAAATTAAGAATGGGGATTTTACTTTCTGATGTAGATAATACATTAGCAAAATCTACTGTTGAATCTGCAGTTACTACTGGTGTTTTCACAAGTAATGCTGATAACGCAGGTTTTACATATTACTCTGCAGATCCAAACACAAACCCAATTCATGACAACTTAGTATTAAGCGGTAGACATGATTTTGTAGCTGCCAAAACTATAGTAGACATGATGAATACTCTAGCTGACCCTAGGAGAGCAAGTTATTTCAACGAAGTTCCTGCTGGTGGTTATGTTGGTGGAGGGATAGGATCTACTTCAGGTTACGCTTCTCATTCACACGTAGATGCTGTTGTTGAGGCTGCAACCACAAAAGGTAACCTTTTCGATTATGCAGAAGTTGAGTTTTTATTAGCTGAAGCTAGGGCTCGTACTTTTGCAGTAGGTGGAACTGCTAAAAGTCATTATGACATGGCAATTACAGCTTCTTTTGAAAATTGGGGACTTTCTTCTGCTGCTAGCTATATAGCTACACCAGCTGTAGATTACGCTACAGTTTTAGCTGCTAGTACTGCAACAATGCCTTGGAAAGATGTTATTGGTACTCAAAAATGGATTGCCTTATACAACAGAGGATTGGAAGCTTGGACGTCAATAAGACTTTTAGATTTCCCTGCAATGGCAACACCTGATGATCCTCTTTCTGGTTTTCCAAATAGATATACATATCCAGTAACTGAACAAACTTTAAACGGAAGTAACTATACTACTGCTGCTTCAGCTATAGGTACAGATACTGCCGAACAAAAGCTGTTTTGGGATATGAATTAACAAATATTATTTAAAATTAATTAACGCTCTGATAAAATCAGAGCGTTTTTTTTGTTAAAAACATTGTTTATTTAAGATAAAATTAAGACTTTAGCGCCTAATTAATTCAAATAATTACAAAATGAGAACAAAGTTTAATGGAATTTTAAC
>CBDTZS010000013.1:0-39140 GCA_965364955.1 uncultured Tenacibaculum sp.
CGTTTACTTAAATTTTGGCATAAAAAAATCAACACTTGTTAGGTGTTGATATGTGGTAAGTACTATTTTATTTTTAACTTGTTTATATATGGTTCGTTCCGTATTTAAGTACTAATTTTAGCAAATGAGACACAAATATAAAGACCACAAGGACTTTCGTAAATTAACTGAAACTAGCAATTAATTTTATAAGATGTTAGATATTCGCTATTTTAATATTTCATTTAGTTTGATTTCATCTATTTCTTTATCTGAATTTAAGATTTCTTTCATTTTATTTCTGAGAGTAACGTCTTTTATTTCATCAATTATTATTTCCCATTTAGTTTTTTTTATGTCTTTCCTATCTAACATAATTGTAACTTCATCTTTATAAGCCATAAAAGGTTCGTATAGTTTGTGGTATGATTTCCCTACAACACCTTTAAATTGATTTAATTGCATTTTTTTATTTCTATTATTCGATAAAATTTGTGGTTCAGAAATACCAGGATAAGGGTCAATAAAATATACTTTTTCAATTCCTAATTGTGATGCTTTTTTAGAGCATAACTCACAAGGACTAGCTGTTGTAAATAAAATACCACCTTTTAAACCTTGACCACCATATTTACTTATTTGTAACATTGCATTTTCCTCAGCGTGTAATGACCTAGTATGTACTTGATTCTTTTCTCCTTCAAAATGGTTATGAATTGTTTTAAAACAAAATGAACAATTTTTTCCATTTAAACTTTCTGAGTCTGTTTTATGACCATCAAAATATTTTTTGACTGCATTAGGAAACTTATAAGGTTCTTTATTTTTGTATTTAAAATCTACATCAACTTTATCAATTTCATTCCCGAACTCAAAATTACTGTAGTGGATATTATTTTTATTATCTATAATATCATTTACGTTTCTTAAATTACAAGGTGTTTGACCACTTGGAACATCATTCCAACCAATTGATTTTACAGAATAATTTTCATCGGTTACTACAGCGCCAACTTGTCTTGATATACAACCAGAATTCAGTTTTGAATTTACAGCAACTTGCATACACCTTTCACTCGATGATGGCGTCACAATACCGGGTTGCTGCATTAATGAAATAATTTTAAGTATTTGTTCCTCGCGAGTGTAAAATGCCTCTTTTGTATCTTTTAAGATTTCATCTTTTTTAACATTTAGAATATGGACATCACTTTTTTGGATACAATTATAAACATCAGGACTTGAAAAAACACCTTTAGAATAATCACCTGTTTTGTACTCAATAGCGTCTAATTCTAATGTTTTTTTAATTATGTCTATATTATCTTCTTTAATTCCTTTCTTCTCAATTCTGTCAGATATTCTTTCTTTTATTCTGTTTTTATCGTCTTTAGTAGCCAACATATAAAAACCAGAATAACGTTCTTTAAAAAACATTATTTCTAATGAATTTCTTAACGAATCAATTACAATTCTTGTTGGTTTACTGTTTTTATCTTGGAATTGCTTGTAAGATTTAATTAACCTATTTGTAAGATTTGAAATAGTGTAAATATATTTAATATCCGATATGTTTTGGTCATTTAGAGGCTTCCCACTTTGTCTTATATTACATCCTATATTATGTAATAATTTCGACCTTCTGTGATAACCATAATTTTCTAATATTTCAAACGTTTTTTTAGAAAATTCATTAAAATTAGGGCTAAAAAAACTATTGAATAAGGTGTTTAATTCTTCTTTAGTTTTTATATTACTAAAATCACCATTATAGTCCCCTATTTTTTTAATTTCAGGATAAGTATTTAGTAATTCGTCAATTCTTTTCAATACTATTTTTACAGCCTTTGAATTATCTTCGGTTTTCGTTTCTCTGTAATGTTTTTTTAATAATTTTAATAAAAAATCTTCTTTGGTATTATAACTTAGAATAAAAAAAAGAAGAATATTTTTATATTTTATTGTAGTAAATGGTTCCCAGTTACCTTTATATGATAAATAATTATAACATATACTGTATTTTTGTTTGTCTATAGGGTCAATTATATCATTTTTATTTCTAAGTCCATTTTTCTTTAAGTTTTCAAAACTATCTGATAAAATTTCAGCAATTTTAGAACACCCTGAACCTGTTCTTCCTGTTAACCCAATTATTGTAAAATTTCTTCTTAATTCGTATAATTTATCTAATTTCATTCTTTTTCTATGTAGTTTTTAATGACACCTAACGTTGTTATGTATAGTTAGTTTCGCTTTTCAAGAACTAAAGTTAGTAAATAATTATTGACCATGAAAGTCCGCGAGGACTTTCGTAAGTTGGCAATAAATTATATACGGTGTTAGCATACGTTATTATTTAACCTCTTCGTAAATTGCATATTCAGTACCTTCGTCGCTTTGAAAATACGTTATAGATTTTTTCTTAAAATTGTTCATTGTAACGAAATTAAATGAACCACCTACTAAAGCACCAACTCCAAAAGGAATCAATTTACCTAAAGCAATTCCACCTCTTTTTGTTCCGTATTTTGTAAAAATTGTTGTTCCGACTTTTCTGTTAATTGCTTGAAGTGTTTTTCCTGAAACTCTTTTATTAAATTGTGCAATAGCTACTTTAGTTGCTATTTTTTCAGTTCCTTTTTTAGCTGATTCAATTGCTCCAGACCATAAACCTAAAATCTTAAGAAATTCTTGACTAAATTCACTTTCAATATCTTTCTCGTAAATCAAACCAACACCATAACAAGTTCCTGCCATCCATCTCAACATAAGTGCAAGGTCGCCAGAAATTGTGGCAGCTTCAATTCCTATTTGAGCAGCTGTTCCTATTCCAGGAATTGTACTTGGTAAAGCAGAAACTACTCCTACAGAAGTATATTTTCGTCTTAATCTATTTCCGTATTTTGTTGCTAACTCTTTTTTGGATTTATTAGGATAACTTTCTTTCAGTTCTTTCACTTCTTTTTGTAAACTTTTATAAGAAGGTGAAACAGTATTAATAATAGTTAATAAGTCTAAATTCTTTAATTTATCAATAAGTGTTTTTTCAGCCATAGATTGGTTTTAATGTATGCTAACAAATAGATATCCTTAATATTAACTATATCCTTAGATAGTAGTTAATTAATAATAGCTTTTGTTTGTTAATATTTTTTCTTTTGTGAGTTATTTAAACGAGTAACTAAAGCCAGATTTCATAATATGGTGATTTCTTTCATATTGCCATTCAGTTCTTAGTTCAAACAAAAATGGATTTATATTTTTAATATTATTTACGGGATTCCGTATTCAGTGTTTTTTTTATGATTAATTATAAAAACTCCTCCAATTGTTGCCAATACAAGGTGGAATAAAAGCAATTTTAGTAGGCTTTTGTCTTTTATTTAGAGACTAAAAATAACGTATAAACAATAAAATAGACACTAAAAAACTTGTACTATAAGTAAGATTTTACCTTACTTATAGTACAAGTTTAACTTAATACTACAATGATTTATAAAAAAATATCGTGACAGCTTGTTATTCGTATCTAAGCGGAAGATATATGGGTATAAACGAAGTTCTTCTTAGAAACTTACCACTGAAAAGGCACAAATTAGCGATACAATAAAAACCTCAACGCAAGCATGCAAGGTATTAAATAAGCACCTCTTTTTATTTAGACACAAGCATCGGGCAATTCAACCCAATTGGGCTATCGCCCTGCGATTAAATTTTAAATGAAACTATTGGTAATTTACTATGGTTCGCAATATCTTCAGAAATACTCCCTTCAAAGAAATGAGAAATTCCTTTTCTACCGTGGGTCGCTACAGCAACAATATCAGAATTATCTTTATCAGCAAAATACAAAACTCCTTTTTCTACTGTATAGTCAAAAATAATTTTCACATCTTCAATCTTACTACTATCTTCATTTGTTTTATCAAAAAAAGCAATCATTTTTTCTTCTACCTCTTTACTGCTATTAAACTTTGTAGAGGGTGTACTTACATATACCAATTGCATATCGCAACCTAATTTCTTGAAAAAAGTTTTAGCTTCTATATAAGGTGCTACATCATCGTTAGAAAAATCACATGCAAAAATAACTTTTTCTATTTTTTTAGTAATCGGTTTTTCTTTAACAACTAATACAGGCACATGTGCATAACGAATTACTTTTTCGGTATTAGAACCAATAAACATTTCTTTTAACCCGTCAGACCCTTTAGATCCCATAATAATAAAATCGACATTTTCTTCTCTTGCTAACTCATCTAACTCACTAAAAATTTTAAAATGCTTTATAATCGGAGTTACTTTTACATCTGATAAGTAGTCTTTTTTCAAAAACGCATTAAACTTTTTCTCTGCTAACTTTAAGTAAAAAAAAGTTTCTTGTTGAGAAGAATTATCTGATTGATTAATTATTGCGTTTGAAAGTTCAAGCATATGAACAACGATAATTTCAGCATTGCTTTGTTTTGCTAAAAAAGCAGCCGTTTGTAATGCATTTTCTGAATGAATTGAAAAATCTACAGGGACAATTATTTTTTTCATAATATAATATTTAGGGGTTTAACTTCTAGTCTAAATTACTGAAAATGCAGTTAATAAAGCATGATTTTTATCATACTTTACTCTTTAATGACATCCTTCTACCGAAGTTACTAAATCTGTTACTGGTACTGGAGATACATAGGGTATTCCTAAGCCCAAACCACGAAGTATAAATAATATTCCGATGATAACAACGACGTACGGAATCGTTTTTTGAATTCTTTTACGAACTAATCCGCTAGTGAAATTACCTAGATACACAACCGCTGTCATTAACGGCACTGTTCCTAACCCGAAGATAAACATATACAAGCTACCTGAAAGCGCATTGGTGGTTGCTAAGGCGCCAAAAACTGCCATATAAACCAATCCGCAAGGAAGAAATCCGTTTAAAAACCCGATGGTAAAAAAAGTATCGTTTCCTTTCTTTCTTAATTCTTGCCCTAATGCAGATTTTACTTTCATAATCAATTTATTAATCGATTTTGAAAAGTTGTATTTTTGAAAGGTTTTAGGTAATACTATTACTAAAATCATTGAAACTCCAACGGCTATTGAAAGTTGCTGTTGAAAACCGAAGAAATAAAATCCTTTTCCTAAGAACCCAAATAATAATCCGATTAAACTATACGTAAATAACCGCCCTAGATGATAACTAGTTATTTGAAATAATTGCTTTACTTTATTTGTTCTATCAACAGGTAACATGAAAGCAATCGGCCCGCACATTCCTATACAGTGAAAACTTCCTAATAAGCCTAATATGATTGCAGAAATAAACATTAATAATTCAATTCTTTCTCATACAAATATGCCGTATTTTTGTAGTTCCAAGAAACAGTAATGTTCCAACGACCACCTAACAAACGTTTCTCAGGCACGAGCAAATATGTATTAGATAATGAAATAGGTATTTCAAAATCTAATTGTTTATTAGATGGTCTATATAGGAACACTTTTCCTTTAATATCTTTAAGGTTAAATTCTGTTGGAAAATAGACTTTTAACCCTTCTGGTACTTTTGTAACTTTTATATTTTCTTTTAATGCGTTTGCATTTTTTGTAGCATCTATATTTTTTTGGAATGCTAATTCTTTTTCGTAATATTTTTCAGATACTAAATCATGATTATAATCTTCACCTGTACTTATTGATATAACGAAATACATTATAAAACTCATAAATGCAATAATTGCAATTACGATACCCGTGCCCCAGTTTAGTTTCATTTTTATTGTTTTTTGTGTCATTGCAAATAAAATGAAGCAATCTGTAAATTTACATTGAGATTACTTCGTCTCAAACTTCGTTTGGGTATTTTCAATTAAAATATCTCTTAATTTCAATAACCCTCGTAATGACATTCTATTATTTATCTATAACTTCTTGGTCCTAAAAAATTAGTTTTAGCCGTTTCTATTAGTTCATCGCCACTATAAACACCTATTCTAATGTTTACTTTTTCATTTTTCATTTCTGATTGATGCATTTCAATGAATAAAGTACCCTCTGCTAATCCTTGTTTTGGCACTTCAAAATTTTGATGTGTTACTGTTTCTATCTTTCCTTTATGAGATAGCAACTTATAACTTACATCATCAATATCTTTAGATGTTTTATTAATTACTTTGTACGTATAAATATTACTAATAACACCGTTTTCTTTATGTTCATATAATTGCCCTGGTAATCGTAAAATAGTTGCTTCAACATCATTTCTTAAAAACAACATTCCTATTAAAACAGCTATTAGAATTCCTAAAACAGCGGTATATCCTTTCATTCTTGCCGTAAATTGAAAAGGTGTTTTCTTTTCAATATTTTCTTCACTTGCAAAACGAATTAATCCTTTTGGCAAACCAACGCTTTCCATCATATGGTCACACTCGTCGATACAAGCGGTGCAGTTTACACATTCTAACTGCGTACCATTTCTAATATCAATTCCTGTAGGACAAACATTTACACATTGAAAACAATCGATACAATCTCCTTTACCTGTAGTTGCTCTATCTTCTTTTTTACTGAATTTAGCTCTCCCCTTTTCTCCTTCTCCACGTACGTAATCATACGCAACATTAATCGTTTTATTGTCTAATAAAACTCCTTGCAATCGACCGTAAGGACATGCGATAATACATACTTGTTCTCTAAACCATGCGAAAATAAAATAGAAAACTCCCGTGAAAATTAATAAAGAGATTAACGTACTTGTATTATCAAACGGATTACCTGTTATATAATTTATTACCGTATCTCCTCCTATTAAATACGCTAAAAACACATTCGCTATTATAAATGAGATGATAAAGAATAGGAACCATTTTAAAAGACGCTTCTTAATTTTTTCGGCATTCCAAGCTTGTTTTTCTAAACGAATTTGTTTTCCCCTATCACCATCAATCCAATATTCTATTTTTCGAAAAACCATTTCTAAAAATATGGTTTGCGGACAAATCCATCCACAAAAAATCCTTCCAAAAACTACGGTAAATAAAATAATAAATACGACTCCTACAATCATTGAAACCACCAGTAAATGAAAATCTTGTGGCCAAAAAGGAAATCCGAAAATAGAAAACTTACGTTTTATAACATTGAATAATAAAAACTGGTTCCCATTTATTTTTATAAACGGAGCAGCTAATAAAATTATCAGTAAAAAATAACTAACGTAAGAACGGTATTTATAAAACCTTCCGCTTGGTTTCTTAGGATATACCCAAGCACGCTTACCGTCATTATTGATGGTACTAATACTATCTCTAAATTGTTCGTTCTTGGGTGTTTCCATTATCAACTATTAAAAACCAAACTAGTTTTATTTATTATTGTAAACTATCTTTTACTTGCTCAATAACCGGTTCATTTACTACTTGAATATCGCTTTTATACAACTCTCCTTGAGGTGCTTTTGCTTTAGCTGGCGTAGTTCCTTGCATCGCCATAATATAACTTGCTACTTTTTGAATGTCTTTAGGTTTTAAGGTTTTACCCCAAGCAACCATTCCTTTTCCGTCTCTACCTCCATTGGTAATGGTTGCAAATACGTTTTTAATTCCGCCTCCTAAAAGCCAATATTCATCGGTTAAATTAGGTCCTATAGAACCACCTCCATCAGATAAATGACATGAAACACAGTTCAACTTATAAATAGCTTTCCCTCTATTTAAATCGCTCTCTGAAGTTAAAACAGCCACCGTTTCTGCATCGATAATTGCATCTTTTGATGTTGCTCTATAAGCAGCCAATTCTCTTTTTGCTTTCGCCACTGATTGCGCATATTCCATCTCTTGATTCGGTGCTCCTAACATTTCGTATTTCACTAAATACACTACTGCAAAAATTATAGTTGCATAAAACATATACACCCACCATGGTGGTAAATTATTATCTAACTCTTTAATACCATCATAATTATGGTCTAATATAATTTCACCTTCTTCTTCAATTGCCTTAGTATCTGTCCACTTTTTAATTATCTTTTTAGCCCAAGCCCAATGATCTACTTCTTCAGGATTTATTCCTGCCTTCACCATTTCTACATCTTCAATCTTTTTAACTCCAGTAATCGTTAGTATTTCTTTTGCCAAAATTACCAAGCCAAAAGCAATAAGACCAAGCCAAACTATCGGGTTTTCTAGAAAATTAAAAGGTTTTGGATATAAACTAATTGCCTTCGCTAATGCAAAAGGTGTTAAAAACGTAAACAAGAACGAAATAACTGACTGAACTCTTGTGTAGTTTTTAGGCATCAACTCGTTTGCCTTATTTACAACCGTGTTAGATAAAACTTCTTTTAAAAGCACCACTAAACCAAAGCCAATTGTAATACACCAAACTATTGGAGTTTCTAAAAAATTAAAAGGTTCTTCATATGCCTTAAATGCCTCTGCTAAAATAAATGGCATTGAAAAAACAAAAAGAAAAGATGTAATTGATTGAATATATTTTTTCATGATAATTTGTTTTAATCGTTTAAAGGCATGTCACTTAACTTACTTATATATTCTTTTTTAGCTGTAAACACCCACCAAAATAACACCATAAAAAATGTAAAGAATATTACTAATGAGATCAAAGGATATATTTCAATACCCGTAATGCTCTCCATATGATTTTTTACGAATTTTAACATAATTTCTAATTTTTACTCACTACGTGAGTTTTTAATATTATAGTAATGTTCTTAAGTTTTAGTTAAGAACATTACTAACTTATTAGACTATTGTCTTCCTAATTGTTTTTGAACATCTTTTACTTTGATATCAGTACCTAATCTTTGTAAGTAAGAGATTAAAGCGACTATTTCTCTATCTTTCATTTCAATGAAAGTGTTCCCATTATCTTCTGCATACTTTTTATCTGATGCATAATTCTTAGCAAAATCAGGATCTTGATGTAAGTTTTCTTGAATTTTAGCTCCTTGTGCATCCATACTGGCTTGCGCATTTGCTATTTCTTCTTCTGTATACGGAACACCAAGTGTAGCCATTGCCTGCATTTTTCCTTCAGTATTACTCTTATCTAATTTACTTCTTACCAACCATTGGTATGCTGGCATAATAGAACCTGGTGAAGTACTTTGTGGATCATACATATGATTTAAATGCCAACTATCTGAATACTTCGAACCAATTCTATGTAAATCTGGTCCGGTACGTTTAGACCCCCATAAGAACGGGTGATCATACACAAATTCACCGGCTTTAGAATACTCACCATAACGTTCTACTTCCGATCTAAACGGTCGTATCATTTGTGAGTGACATCCTACACATCCTTCACGAATATAAATATCTCGCCCTTCTAATTCTAGAGGTGAATATGGTTTTACACTTGATATCGTTGGTATATTAGATTTTACTAAAAGTGTTGGTACAATCTGAACAACTCCTCCTATTAAAATTACTATTGTTGCATAAATGGTTAATTTGACTGGTTTTCTTTCTAACCAAGTATGCCATCCTTCTCCTTTAGTTCTATTTTTAGAAACTTTTGTTAATGGTGCTGCTTCTGCCAAATCATCAGTAACATCGCTACCAAATCTTATCGTTTGTACCATATTGTAAATCATTACAAATGCTCCAACAATAAACATACTACCACCAATGGCACGCATCCAATACATTGGAATTATTTCAGCCACTGTTTCTAAGAAATTTCCATAAGCTAATGTTCCGTCTGGATTGAATTGTTTCCACATTGATGCTTGTACAAAACCTGCAACATACATTGGTAAGGTATACATGATGATTCCTAAAGTACCTATCCAAAAATGGAAGTTTGCCAATGCATTTGAATATAGTTTTGTTTTGAATAATCTTGGAACCATCCAATAAATCATACCAAAGGTAAAGAACCCGTTCCATGCTAATGCTCCAACATGTACATGTGCAATAATCCAATCACTAAAATGCGCAATTGCATTTACATTCTTTAATGATAACATTGGTCCTTCAAAAGTTGCCATACCGTACCCCGTAATTGCAACTACAAAGAATTTTAAAACAGGATCTGTACGAACTTTATCCCAAGCTCCACGAAGTGTTAATAATCCGTTTATCATCCCTCCCCAAGAAGGTGCCAGTAACATTATAGAAAATGCAACTCCTAAATTTTGAGCCCAATCGGGTAATGAGGTATATAATAAATGGTGAGGTCCTGCCCAGATATATAAAAATATTAACGACCAAAAGTGAACAATTGATAATCGATATGAATATACAGGTCTGTTTGCTGCTTTCGGAACAAAATAATACATCAGCCCTAAAAATGGAGTAGTTAAGAAAAATGCCACCGCATTATGTCCATACCACCATTGCACTAAAGCATCTTGTACTCCTGCATACACTGAATAACTTTTTAAGAAACTAACAGGTAATGCTAAACTATTAAAAATATGTAATACTGCAACGGTTACAAAAGTTCCTAAGTAAAACCAAATAGCTACATATAAATGACGTTGTCTTCTTTGAAGAATTGTCCAAATCATGTTCACACCAAAAGCTACCCAAATTAACGCAATTGCAATATCAATTGGCCATTCTAATTCGGCATACTCTTTAGAACTTGTATATCCTAAAGGAAGTGTAATTGCGGCTGCAACAATAATTAATTGCCATCCCCAGAAATTTAAATTACTTAGAAAGTCACTCGCCATACGAGCTTTAAGCAATCGTTGTAACGAATAATAAACTCCTGCATAAATTGCATTTCCTACAAAAGCAAAAATCACAGCGTTTGTATGTAACGGACGTAAACGACCGAAACTTAACCATGAAATTCCGTCTGTAATATTTGGGAATAAAAACATTAATGCCAGTAATAAACCTACTGAGAAACCTACAATTCCCCAAAGTAGTGTGGCATAAATGAATTTTTTTACGATTTTATTATCGTAATAAAATTGTTGCATTTCCATATTTTAATTGAATTTAATATCTATTGTTAGTTATTGATTTTTTGTTTCTTCTTTTACTAATTCGTCATCAAAAAGCATACGAACTGATGGTGTATACGAATCATCGTACTGCCCATTTTTCACCGAAACGATAAATGCAATAAAAAAAATAATTGCCACTAGAATACTTAGTGTAAGTAGTAAATAAATAACGCTCATATCTTGCCTGATAATTGTTGTACAAATTTAGTTTTCCTAGCTTTTTCAAAACATGATAAATATCATATTTTATGCTTTTTTTAAGAAAAATCTAAGTTAAATATTTTTTTTTGATTTACACCTTTAGATATCATTAGTTAGATCGAGTGTATTAAAAATTTGAAGTTCTATAAGCTTGTCTAAATTCCAATCTAGTTAATTTTTATTCAACTAATGCTATTTGGTTGCATTCAAAAACACCTCTTATCCTTTTCTAAAGAATAATGCAACAGCATTTATCAACTATTGACTTGCCCCTATTTTAACGAGGTAGTACTGTTTCTATATAAAGGAGACTAGTTCCCTTTTCTCCTAGATTAATTTACTCAGTACGCTAAATATACTCCGTGATTACACAAACTATTTCTCCATACTCGCCTCAATAATTACTTCGCCCAAAAATAGATTACGGCTTCTTATTTGTAGTTTATAAAAGCAATCTTTCTCCTCTCTTACTATAACTTTCTATGCATACTTTTTTATCATCGGTTATATATCTCCCCAGAAAACTCATAAGATTTGAAAAGCTTTACACAAAAAATAGTTGAAATAATTTTAAGCTATAAAGAGAACAATCTTATAACAAGTTTTAAAACTAATGGAATTATTAGTTTTAACCCAGATCCTTAATTTAAACAATTATTTCGATGACAACCGCTTTACCTCAGCATCTAACTGATTTAATCTAACTTCTAATTTTGATGTAAATTTTGGATATCGTTTTAAAAACACATAGGAAACTTTCCAGAAATGAATAGCAACTTCGTAAGAGATCGTTATTGGAGGAATATTAATATGATCTGCTAATAAATTATAACCAGTACCTGTGGTATCATAACGCCTAATAAACAAGGTGTCATCTACCAATACCAATACAACATCCCCCTTAATTAAATCTTTAGGTACGGCACTTTCAGCAACAACAACATCATCAGGAAACAAGCCTTCTTCATTAGAGACCATAAATAAATCTTGTACTGTAAATGCCAACAATTGAGAAGTCGCTTCTACAGGCAGTATTATTATAGGCAAAGAACTATAGCCCTTTGAAGTCTTAAAATCATTTATAAACATTTTACTGTTTAGTGCATTAACAAATGGAACTTCTGTAAAACTAGATTCCACCACTTGATTTATGTCCGTCGTAATCCCTTCATTAAAACTCAACAATTGATTGACAGTAATATTTTTTGTTAGCATATCATCAATCGATATGCTAAAATAATTAGCAACCTTTATAACGGTATCAATCTTTGGCTCGCTCCTACCTTCTTCATAAGCACCTAGAGTCCCCCTCTTTAAAGAGAATATATCTGCAAAAGCTTGCTGACTCAACCCTTTTACTCCTCTTATTTTTTTAATGTTTTTTCCAAAAAATGACATATCGTGCTAATTATATTTGCAAGTTAATTAATTATGCTTATATTTGACCTATCAAAAGTAACCAAAATTAGAGAAGCAAATTTACAGAAAAGACGGATAGTTCTAAAATAGTTAGCAATAATCCCAAAAAAACTAAAAAACAGCCTTCTTATTAAGTTAAAAAATTTTCGTAAAAAAGAATAAAATAGATGAAAAAACAATTTAATATTATTAAAAATTACTTACTTGAGTTAAACTACAATATTACTCATGAAAACAAAGAAGAAGGAATTCTAATGATTCAGAATCAGGAAGAAGGAATTAATAATTTAATAATAGGAATTGCTAATCCAATTTTAATTATTGAACAATACATTTTTAAAATTACAAATCCTGATGAAAATATCTTTCAACAATTATTACAAAAAAACAGAGATATAGTACATGGTGCATTTGTTTTAGACGAAACAGGTGAGAAAGTAATATTTAGAGATACTTTACAAATTGAAAATCTCGACTTAAACGAATTAGAAGGATCTATAAATTCTTTAAGCTTATTATTAAGTGAATACTCAGAAAACATCATACAGTTTTCTAAAGCATAATTAAAAAACAATCATTAAAAAAAATATCATGAATATATTCAGAAGATTATTTAACGTAGGTAAGGCCGAAGCACATTCTGCAATTGACAAAATGGAGAACCCTATAAAAATGACTGAACAAGGCATTAAGGACATGAAAAAAGACTTAACTGAAGCTCTTGAAGGGCTTGCACAGGTAAAAGCAATGTTAATTCGTTCTCAAAATGACAAGACACAGTTTGAAACAAAAGCAAAAGATTACCAAAACAAGGCCATGCTAATTTTACAAAAAGCTGAAAAAGGAGATCTTTCACCTGAAAATGCAGACCGTTTAGCTACCGAAGCTTTAGTGAAAAAAGAAGAAAATACAGAGCACGTAAATCGTTGTACTATTGAAGTAGAAAAATTTTCAAAATCTGTATCTCAATTAGAAACTAGTGTTAACACTTTAAAGAATAACATTAGCAAATGGGAAAACGAATTAAAAACACTTAAAGCACGTGTAAAAGTTTCTAACGCAACAAAGAACCTAAATAAACAAATGGCTGCTATTGACAGCTCTAGCACCGTAAGTATGTTAGAAAAAATGAAGGAAAAAGTTACCGAAGAAGAAGCTTTAGCTGAAGCTTATGGAGATATTGCGAATGAATCAAAAAGCATTGATGAAGAAATTGATAAAGCTTTAGATAACAAAAAAACAAGTGCAGAAAACAACCTTGAAGCATTAAAAAAGCAAATGGGATTGTAAACTTCTTAAACACAAAGAACTAACACTTAACAATTAAGCTCTTCTTTAATTAAAGAAGAGCTTAATTATTAAAAAAAACATCAATTCAAAAAAATCTAAATGAAATGGCACAAATATTACAAAAACTAATAGGTTTCTGTAAATTTTGAAGATTTTAAAGATGTTTTAAAAACGGTTTTGAACAGTAATAATATGCATATTAAATCACCTTCCAGTTTTTTTAATTACTACAAGGATTGCTACAAACTAGACTACAAAGAGTTCACCGTAAACAATATTTTAAATAGTAAATATAAATTTAAATGGTTTGTAAAAGACAATGAACAACTGATTAATCAGAAGTCTCCGATCATATATTACGATAATAAAAATATTGAAAAATTAGAAAAAGAGTTACTTCTTTACAAACTAGAGAAATCATTGTATTATGCTAGTTTTTATTTTATAGGGAAAGAAGTACCAATAGGGATAGGTAAAGACCCAATAGTTTGTAGTCCTTTAGTACTGTACCCGTGTGAAATTGTAGAAAAAGACGATGCAAAATTTATCAGAATAAATCAAAATGATTTTTTATTAAATACCTCTTTTTTAAACAAAATAGCTAAAGATGATATTTCAAAAGATCATTTAGAGAAAAAACTAACAGAATTGTTTTCCGATAAAATTGAAGATGCTTTCGAAATAAAAAAGGCCTTAGATTTATTTGGACAGAACATAGACACTTCTGAGCTTACTTTTTTCCCTCAAAACTGGGGAGTCTCAAAAATTAGACAACAACTTAAGAAGCATTCAACCGAAGACCCGTTTAAAATTATACCTGCCAGTGGAACTGTATTTATTGAAAAATCAATTGCTTCCACAAAAATTATTAATGATTTAGAGAGTATTGCGAACAATAAAGAATATAACTCGTCTCTAAAAGAATTATTCGATCAAACAACTACACCAAATAAAACATCTGAAAGTTATCTAGAAAATAGATTAAACCCAGAGCAATTAAAAGCACTTTACAACAGTCAAAAATATAAAAACTCGGTAATTATTGGTCCTCCGGGAACTGGAAAATCTTATAGTATAAGTGCCATCGCCATAGATGCTATTCTTAAAAACAAATCGGTATTGATTGTTTCTAAAACAAAGCAAGCCGTTGAAGTAATTCGAGAGAACCTTGTAAAAGACTTTGAGCTAAAAAACTTATTAATTCACACTTCTGGAAACAGGTTTAAAATCAGCTTAAAAGCCAAAATTAGAAAAAAATTAAGCGGTATTATTCCCAGAACAAGAAAGAGAGCATTTAATATTCATGAACTACATGAAAAATCTCAAACATTAGTTTCTAACTATGAAAAAATAGTTTCTAAAGAATTAAAACTCGCCAAACTAACCTTCAAAGAAAAGCTAACTTTTAAAGAACACTTTCATAAAATAATACTGCAGTTTACAAAAAACGAAAATCTTGAGTTTTTAAATACCATTGATGCCTTAAATACAAATTCAACCAAGATAATAAGTGAATTAAAAAAGTATGTTAGCTACACAATCCTTAAACAAAGCACGGAAAATTCAAGGAAAAATAGATTAGTCCTAGCTTCATACTACAATGCTTTATGTGCTTCAAGCTTTAGCGAATCTCAGAAGATTATTGAGACGTTAGATTTCACAAAAATTCTTGAGATATTCCCACTTTGGCTAGCACACTTATCGGAGTTAAACACGGTATTTCCTCAAACAAAAGAAATATTTGATTTAGTAATTATAGATGAAGCAACCCAATGTGATATTGCAACAGCGCTACCTGCTATTTACAGAGCAAAACAAGTTATTATTTGTGGAGACCCAAATCAGTTGAGACATTATTCGTTTATTGGAAAATCACAACAATTAGCGTTACTCAACAAGCACAAACTAAATCAAGATCCTATTTTTGATTATCGAAATAAAAGTATTCTAGATATCTATTTGAGTAAAGTTTCCAATCAAGATCAGGTTACCTTTTTAAGAGAACACTACAGATCAACCCCATCGTTAATAGAGTTCAATAATCAAGAATTTTACAATCAGCAATTAGAGATAATAAAATCGACAACAGAATTCACTTCAAAAAAACAAATTGAAGTTAATTATATAAGTGGTGAGCGGAATAAACATGGCGTCAATGAAATCGAAGCGAATCAAGTAATTGACAAACTTACCGAGCTTATTAAGTTACACGAAAAGAACATAACAGTTCCTTCTTTAGGTATTATAACACCATTTGGTAATCAGGCAAAATACATCAACAAATTAATCGCTGTTAAATTCGAGACAAAAACAATCAAAAAATTTGATGTACTGTGCGGAACACCTTATAATTTTCAAGGTTCAGAAAGAGAAATCATTATTATTTCTTTTACCGTTTGCAAAAACACACACCATGCCGCTTTTACGCATTTAAACAAAAGCGAAGTGTTAAATGTAGCGACCACAAGAGCTAAATCATTTCAATATATTTTTATCTCTGTAGAAAAAAAAGATCTAAAACAAGATACCTTATTTCTGAAATATTTAAATTTTATTGAACACTATCAATACCAAACAAAACAGAGCGAATCATTGCAAGATAAATTCCAAGAAGAAATCACCTCTTTTTTAAGCACCATGAACATCCAAGAAATTAATTGTGGATATCCTTATGCCGGAGCAATACTAGATGTTTTTTTTACACATAATAATAAAAATTATTTTATTGACCTTATAGGATATCCTGGTCAATTTAATGATGCATTTACAACAGAACGTTACAAAACTTTTGCTAGGGTAGGAATAAACACGATACCTTTACATTATCGATTTTGGAATGAAAGTAAACTACAAGCGAAACAAAAACTGAAACAACTAATAAATAATTAACACATGAGGATACTCAATTTTTTAAAAAGAGATCCCACGAATAATAAGATGACTAAAATCGAATCTTTACAACTGCAAGTAGTAACAGCTATCCCTCTTTTGGAAAACAAATTGGAAACGATAGCCAATCGTTTCGAAATTAACTCAAGTTTATTGCTAACTGAATTAATTAAATACTTAATCATCACTAATGAGAGTAATAAGACTACAAGTCCTTCATATTTAGTTGATCTAGCTTGGCATGAATTTATTTTATTCACCAAATATTATAATATATTTTGCACAGAGAATTTCGGACAATTTATTCACCACACACCAGATTCAAAAGCTAATAAAACTAGCTATGAGTTCACTTTAGAATGTTATAAAAATCAATATGGATTACCTCCAGAAAACATCTGGACTAATAACTTTTTATTAAATTGGAAAGAATCAAATTGCGGAGCTTGCCATAATTAAACTACTATGTATTTAGAAAACCTAATAACTATTGATCCTAGTCAATTGACTAAAATTGAAAAAGTAAAACCAACGAAAGCTTTTAAAAAACTACTCTTTTCTTTAACAAATGGAATTGTTTCTGATAAAGAAGAGAGAGAAACATTTAACGCCATCGCTATTCTTCAGCTAATAAATGCGACTCTGAGAAGTTTAAAAATTACGAATGTCATTAAAATTTCTCATGATGATATCATTTTTTATCTTGATGAAGAAGGTAAAGAAAATGATCTAAAATTTGCATTAGACAAATATGAAATTGAAATCAATGACGCCATGTCAATCCATTTCAAAACGTTAGAACTAGTTTTAGAACATGAAGACCAAAATTTCAAATACATTATAGAGATCACTATCAACAAAAATCATGATGTTGGTGTACATCCTATTGAAATAAGAACTACTGGCTTATTCAAGAATTTCAGTGAGAAAAAAAACTCACACAAAATTAAAGGAGTCTTAAAAGACCAAATAAGTTACGACACCTTTAAATCTGAAAAAATAATTCAACTTGAAAAATTCACAGACAATATTCGGTTTGAATTAAAGAAACAAATTAAAATAGATGACACAACCTCATTCACTAAATCAAAACAAGTAGTTCTAAACAAAAAAAGCAACAGAATAACCAACAATACATCTGGGCCTATTTACTCAAATTATTATGGCTTTGAAGATTACATTTATTATAATTTGATTTGGTCTGAAATTATGCATGAACAATCGCTTGAATTAAATGATATTTACTTCGAAAATGAACTTGGAGACGACTTAGGCCATTCAAGTTCAATAAATAGTAATGCTGAATTACTTAATGGCGATGAGGCTACAATTACATTAGACTCTTTAGATACAGATTCTTCAGAACCAGACAACGACACAGGCACCAGCTGGTTTAGTTTTGACTCATCAGATTCAGACTCATTTTCCTCTTGTAGTTCTTGTTCTAGTTGTTCATCTTGCGGAGGAGACTAATATTAATTATATATAAATATAACACATGGGAATATTTGATTTTTTAAAGAAGAAAGAAAAAGAAACACATTTTGATCCGACTAATATTACTATTAGAGATTTAGGAAAAGGATACATTTTTGAATATGCAATAGAAACTTGGACAGTTACAGCCTTATTTGAATATGACTGGGGAGATAATTATTTTACCCGAGAATTTGTAATAAAAAATGGTACTACTGAAAAATTTTTACACATTGAAGATGATGGAGGCTTAGTAGTCACCTTGTCTGAAAAAATAAAATTACGTAAACTTGGTGAAGAGGTTTGTAACTATATAGATTCGAATGATAAACCACCTAAAAAAATAACACATGAAGGTGTTCTTTATTTTCTTGATGAGAAATCACCCGGTTACTCTAAAGAAATTGATGCCGCCAATTGGGAAGAACTAATCTCCTACGATTATCTTGACGAAGACGAAGAAAAAACACTTTGTATTGAACAATACGGAGAAGAAGAATTTGAGGTAAGTAAAGGTGTTATTATTAATGAACTTGCGGTTTCTAATATATTACCTGTAGCTGACAATTATTAAGACTTAAATATCTAAATTTGATTTTTTAATTAACTACAATGAAAACACTAAAAAAATTACTATTTACAAGCATACTCTTATTGATAATTTCTTGTGGAAAAGAACGTAAAAAATATCTTAAATCTCCTTTAGACGCTATTATCACAACATACATTGATACACAGAACTATAGTGTCATTCTTGCTGATATGGACTATAAGGAAGATACTGATAAATATTTTCATAAATATAAAATCATTCTTGAAAAAAAGAAAAATACAACGGAATCTACTGAAGATGATTTTGATATAAAACTTACCGATTGGAAAGAGGTTTCTGCCATAACGTTTGAAGATCATCAAAAAAATTTAGGGATGACAGTACTTTCTAAAAAAGAGGGTGTTCTTGATAAAAAAGCGACTCCTGCTGGTTATAATAATTATGTAGGTAATGAAAAGTATGGAAATTGGCAGAGACAAAGCAATGGCTCTTCTTTTTGGGCATTTTATGGCCAATATCATTTTATGAGTTCTCTTTTCTATGGCTCTGGCCATAGATATTACAGAAATGATTATAATTATTATAGAACCAACCATCACGGAAGAAGTAGTTATTATGGTAGAAATGCTAATTATGGAACGTCTACTTATAAAAACACAAACTCTAGTTGGAACTCTAAACCTAGTTCCTTTAAAGATAAAGTTAGAACGAACGTAAAACGAAGCTCTTCAGCTTTAAAAGCTAAAGGATATAGTTCAAGTAGAAGTTACAAAAGCTCAAACCGAACAACAAGAAGTAGTAACAGATATAGTAGTTCAAGTTCTTCTCGCTCTCGAAGCGGAGGTTATGGAAAATAATACGTAATAAAACTCTAGAAAAACATGGAAAAATATATAGATATTACAGATTTATCACATTCTTTGGGATATATCATAAGCGGCTTTATCATCTTTATCATTGGAAAAATAGCTTACAAAATTCTACACCCAAGTATCAACATCCAACAAGAACTGGTTGAAAAAGACAACTTTGCTTTTATACTATCATATGTCGGCTATTTTACTGCTTTAATCATAGCTATTGGTGGCGCAATTGTAGGTGAAAGCTATGACTTTATTACAGATATTCAGCACATCTTTATTTACGGAATCATTGCCATAGTCTTATTACTATTAGCTGCCTGGATCAGTAATAAAGTAATCCTACATAAATTCGATATAAAGAAAGAAATTATCACTGACAAAAATGAAGGATCAGGAATTATTGAAGCTGCTATTTATATTGCAAACGGACTTATTTTATACGGTGCTTTAATTGGGGAATCTGAAACATTAATAGAAGGTATTTCTACTTTTATAGTTTATTGGATCATTGGAAATATTGTACTTATTCTTGCTTCTAAAATTTTTATTGCATGGATGAGTTACGACATTCATGACGAAGTAGAGAAAGACAATGTTGCTGCCGGAATTAGTTTTGCTGGAGCAATACTTGCCATTGGAATTATTACCATGAATGCTATACTAGATCCTTTTTTAGACTGGACAACAACAATAATTGATATCAGCTTACAAACCGTATTGGGTTGCCTTTTATTGCCAATAATGCGCGTTTTTGCTGATAAAATATTATTACCAGGTAGAAAACTTACCGACGAAATTATAAACCAAGAAAAACCAAATATTGGTGCAGGATTGATTGAAGCATTTGCTTATATCGCTTCTGCTATATTAATTACATGGAGTATTTAAAACAAAATTCTTTTGTATTAAAAGCAGCTATTTTTGCAACAGGGTTTGCAGGAATAGTGGCTGAATACACCTTATCAACATTGGCAACCTATTTCATTGGAGATTCAATTTTTCAATGGACAATGATCGTTTCACTTATGCTGTTCTGCATGGGGTTAGGAAGTAGGTTAAGTAAATTAATAAAAAATAATTTAATTCAGAATTTTTTAATTCTAGAAATAACACTTTCTTTAATTGTTGCCTTTTCTTCTGTGCTGGTATATACGCTAGCTTCGGTAAGTGAATACTATGGAATTGTTATTTATTCTTTGAGTATGCTAATTGGATTGCTTATCGGACTAGAAATCCCATTAGTTGTTCGGATAAATAAAGAATTCGAAGACTTAAAAAGCAATATCTCTTCCATACTAGAAAAAGACTACTACGGAAGTCTTATTGGTGGTGTATTTTTTGCCTTTATTGGATTGCCAATATTAGGTTTAGCCTATACTCCTTTTGTACTTGGTATTATTAACTTCTTAGTAGCTCTAATTGTTTTTTATCGTTTTAAAGACAAAATAAATAAGCAACACACTTTTCGTTTAAAAGCTGTTTTACTACTTGTTTTTGCAATTTTAATTACTGGTATTTCCTTTACAAAACCAATTATTCAGTGGGGAGAACAAATAAAATACAAAGACAAAGTAATCTATTCTGAACAAACTAAATATCAAAATATTGTATTAACCGAATGGAAAAATGAACATTGGTTGTACTTAAACGGAAATTTACAATTTTGTTCCATTGATGAAAAAATGTACCACGAGCCTTTGGTGCATCCTATTATGCAATTACACCCAAATCCACAACGAATATTAATTCTTGGAGGAGGTGATGGTTGTGCCGTTCGGGAACTACTAAAATACCCAAGTATTGAAAAAATAGACATGGTAGATTTGGATCCAAAAATGACCGATTTAGGAACCAATCACCCCGTACTTATAGATATCAATCAAGGTAGTATGAATAGTGACAAATTAAATATTTTTAACAAGGATGCCTATATACATCTTGAACAAAATATTAGTGAGTTTTACGACATTATTATCGTTGATTTACCCGACCCTAGAAACATTGAATTGGGAAGATTGTATTCTCATGAGTTTTATTCTCTATGCAATAGAAAACTAAGACCAAACGGATTAATTATTACACAAGCTGGGAGTCCGTACTTTGCAACAGATGCATATAACTGTATTGGAAAAACAATGGAATCTGCCGGTTTCAAAACAGTAAACCTTCACAATCAAGTATTATCTATGGGTGAATGGGGATGGGTTTTGGGAGCCAAAAACAAGCATATTAGCTCTGATCGATTAAAAGAAAAATTGCGAAAAATTAAATTCAAAAACATCCAAACCAACTGGATAAATAATGAAGCAATGCAACTTATAACATCCTTTGGAAAAGATTTTTACAAATCAAATGATAGTATTGAAGTTAACAAAGTTCACAACCCTGTTCTTTACAAATATTATTTAAACGGTAATTGGGATTTATATTAAAATGGATACAACTTATAAACATATAGAAGCAAACATATTCAGCCATAATCTTTGGTCTCCTTGTATTAAGCCAAAAGAATTAAAAGACACTTACGATACCTTATTAAAAGAAATTGGTTTTACAATTGTTCTATTCAACGAGCATCATTTTCCAGAACAAGGATACACCTGTTTTTGGCTTTTAGGAGAAAGTCATTTAGCTATACACACTTTTCCTGAAAGCGGTAAAAGTTACATTGAACTTAGCAGTTGTAATAAAGAAAAATTAGATTTATTTATTCGGAAAACGAACTACATAAATGCATAAAGAAATTACCCAACAACTACCTACCTATTTAAAATTATTCTTGTGCTATAGAAAAACACCTACATTAATAGCTATTTTAGTTTTTTTTATTGGTGGTCTTTTTAGTATAGTACAGCTTTCAGATTTTGACTTTAGAGAGTATTTTAAACTAAATGGTAACACCGCTCTAGTAATAGGGACTATTACAAATTCGTATTATACTGGAATAAGTGGAGTTATAGGAGATGATGAAGGAACTTATTATATCAATGCCTTTGTGTATGAATATATTGTAAAAGGAGAAAATCATAAATGGACATCCTATAGTAGAAATTCCAACAAAAAAGCAGGTGATAAAGTATCTATTAGATACAATATAGAATCATCTCAGTACAGTGTAATAAAAGGATATGATTACAGACCTAGTGGTGTTTCAGCACTCTTTTTACTTCTCTTTCCAATTACCTCAATCATGCTTCTTTTATATCATTTTTATAAGGGCTTAAGGTTCAATTCGATCATCAACAAAGGAATAATAACTACAGGAAAATTAACTAAAAAAAAAGTGATCCATAAAGGTGATTCAGGAACCTACACCAAACTTACCTTTTCTTATTATTCGGATGTTCAAAAAAAATGTATACACGGAATTTCGATAACCACAAGTAACACAACCTCATATCTAGGCAGACAGAAAAAATACATAATTTTTAACAAAACAAATCCCAAAAAAGCACTTCTCCTAAATGACTTAGCATCCCAAGTTGCTAATTACATTAAAAAAAACTGGACAAAATGAAAGAAAAAATAAGAAATTTTGTTAACCACAACAAATCTTTTATCAATTTTATTTATGTGCTTATTGTACTAAATATCGTTGCCTTAGTTCTTGAATCCTACGAAGAATTAAATTCCAAATACAGTAATATTTTTTACTATTTCGAATTATTTTCTGTTGCTATATTTACTGTTGAATATTTTACACGAATTTGGGTTTCAGACAAAACAAAAGAAGATAAAAAAGAAAGACTCAACTTTGCTTTTTCTTCAGCTGGAATTATCGATCTAATTGCAATACTTCCTTTTTATTTACCCCTTATTTTCCCTTTCGACCTAAGAGTTGTTCGTATTCTTAGATTATTTAGATTGTTACGTATTTTTAAACTAGGCCGATATTCAAAATCTCTAAAAACCATAAAATATATTTTTAAAGAAACAAAAGCTGAATTATCTATCACTGTTTTTGTAACTTTTGTATTGATGATTTTATCTTCTACACTCATGTATTATATAGAACATGACGATCAACCAGAGAAATTTGCAAGTATTGGAGATGCCTTCTGGTGGTCAATAGCAACGTTAACAACCGTGGGGTACGGAGACGTGTATCCTGTTACTGGTTTAGGTAAACTATTGAGCGGTGTTATTGCTTTAATAGGAATTGGTTTTGTGGCGCTTCCCACAGGAATAATTAGTTCAGCTTTTATTGAAAAAATTCAATCTGATAAAAAATTAAAAAAGAAAGAAGAAGAATGCAACTGCCCACACTGTGGAAAAACCATTAATTTATGATTCCTAACAAACACCTGATCAAATTTATAATACTCCTGTACGTTGCTTATGTCATTGGTTTTTTTATTCCAATTACTAAATTCGGAATTGTACCCCGTACTATAGATGGACTCATCGGTGTTTTTACAGCACCTTTTTTACATGGCGGAATTTGGCATCTGGTTTCAAATACAATTCCTTTAATTGTACTACTCACTGTATTAAATCATTTCTATCCGAAGAAAACAATATCTGTCGTTTTATTTATAGTCTTAGCTGGCGGTACGCTTGTTTGGATATTTGCTAGAAAAGCAAACCATATTGGAGCCAGTGGGCTCGTATATGGCCTTGCAGCATTTCTAATTACAAACGGATTTTTAGAGCGAAAATTTGTTCCAGTATTAGTTTCCATTGCCGTAGCAATAGTATATGGTGGATTGATTTGGGGAATATTCCCATCCTTGAGAGGTCACATATCATGGGAAAGCCACCTTTTTGGTGCAGTTTCTGGTGTTCTTATTGCTTTTTTACTCAGAAAAAAATACAGTTAACACACTTTATTCATGGGAAATTTCATCGATAAAAAACTACAATTCTAAATTTTTATGATTTTATTTTTCAATAAAAATTCTTAATTCCAATACTATAAAAGCTAAGAATATCATAGTGAAATTAGTCAAATAATGTATTCTTTTTTCTAAATTAGAAACAGATATTTATGAAATTGAGTCTATTAAATAACTGGTTAAAAAAACCATCCCTCTTTAAATAGTCATTGAAAACAATTTTACTCCTGGTTGTTTTTGATGGAGCTTTTTATCAAACGCCATACATATATTTCGAATATATGGTCTTGCTTTTTCTGGAACCGACAAACTATTTCCTTGAACAGAAACCAACCCGTCCGCTTCCATTTCTTCCAACTTTTCTAAATGATCATTTATGTTTTCAATTTGTAAATGCTCAGCATCCCAAGAAGTAGAAAAATGACACATAATATTTAGAATATGCTTTCTTATAACTAAATCTTCTTCTGATAAAATATGTCCTCTAAAAACAGGAATCTCTCCTTCGTTTACTGTTTTTTGATATTCTTTTACAGTTTTCACATTCTGTGCAAACCCATACCAAGAATCAGAAATAGCCGACATCCCTAAGCCAATCATTAACTGTGTTTTATTAGACGTATAGCCCATAAAATTACGGTGCAACGTTTTTTCTTGAGTTGCTTTATATAAAGTATCTGATTTTAAGGCAAAATGATCCATCCCTATTTCTACATACCCCATTTCAGCGAACAACTCCTTCCCTATTTCGTACAATTCACGCTTCTCTTCATTTTTTGGTAAATCTTCATCCTTAAAACCTCTTTGCCCAACACCTTTTACCCAAGGAACGTGTGCATAACTATAAAACGAAATTCTATCTGGTTGTAATTCTTTCGTTTTATTAATAGTATGAATTATATTTTCTTTAGTTTGAAAAGGAAGTCCGAAAATTAAATCATGACTGATAGATGTGTAACCAATTTCTCTTGCCCAACGTGTTGCTTTCTCTACATTTTCAAAAGGTTGCACTCTATGAATAGCTTTTTGCACTTTTTCATTATAGTCTTGTACGCCATAACTTACACGTGTAAAGCCAACATCGAACAATGTTTGTAATTGTTCTTTTGTGGTATTATTTGGGTGACCTTCAAAACTAAATTCATGGTTTGGGTGTTTTTTTGCGTTAACAAAAAGTCCGTCAATTAGTTTTTTTAATTGTTCCTTTGAAAAAAAAGTTGGTGTCCCTCCACCTAAGTGAATTTCTTTAATAATTGGCGTTTCATCAACTAAATTTGTATATAAATTCCACTCTTTTAAAACAGTATCAATATAATCTTCTTCTACCTCGTGTCTTTTTGTAATGTGCTTATGACATGCGCAAAACGTACACAAGCTTTCACAAAATGGTAAATGTATGTATACACTAATCCCTTCAGATGAATTACTTTCTATAAAGGATTTCTTAAAAGTTTTAATCCATTTTTCTTTAGAAAACGTATCGTTATCCCAATAAGGAACCGTTGGATAACTGGTGTATCTCGGTCCTGGAATATTGTATTTCTGTATAAGTGAATTCATGCTCTCTATATAATTATATTTAATTCTTAAAAAAATACTCAAACGGACAACTATGCCAATTCTAAAGCTATTTCAATCATTTCTTTAAACGTATGTTCTCTTTCTTCTGCAGTGGTTCTTTCTCCTGTAACCAAACTATCAGAAATTGTTAAAATAGAAAGTGCGTTTACTTTATGTTTCGCTGCAACAGTGTATAATCCGTTCGTTTCCATCTCAACACATAACACACCGTATTCTGCCCACTTTTTATAGCTTTCAAATTCATCAGCATAAAATTCATCTGAACTTAAAATGTTCCCCGCTTTTAACGGAATATTCTTTTGTTTTGCAACTTCTAATGCCTTCTGAAACAATTCAAAACTTGCCGTTGGTGCATAATCTGCTCCGTTAAAACGGATGGTGTTTAATCCTGAATTTGTAGACGCTGACATGGCAATAACAATATCTCGAATCTTAACTTCCTTTTGATATGAACCTGCAGAACCCACACGAATTAAGTTTTTAACTCCATAATCGTTTATCAATTCATGTGCATAAATTAACGTTGATGGAATTCCCATTCCTGTTCCTTGTACCGAAACTCGCTTTCCTTTATAAGTACCCGTATAACCTAACATACCACGAACATCATTATAACAAATATGATTTTCTAAAAAAGTTTCAGCGATCCATTTTGCTCTTAACGGATCCCCTGGTAATAAAACAGTTTCTGCAATTTCTCCTTTTTTGGCTCCTATATGTATACTCATGTAATTATATTTTTTATGCGTCATTCCGAAATCATTTCAGAATTCCGTTATTTTAAATAACTAGTAATATGACTACGAAACAAGTTAAGATTACCTAACAATTAATAGTTATTTTTATCTGATATACCTTTTGTAACTAAAGAAACTCCCGATGATGTTCCTAAGCGAGTTACACCCATTTCTATATATTTTTGAGCAGTTTCTTTATTTCTAACTCCTCCAGCAGCTTTTATTTGAGCTTTCCCTTTAACAATGTCATTCATTATTTGAATATCTTCAAAAGTTGCTCCTCCAGTTCCGAATCCTGTAGATGTTTTTACAAAATCTGCTCCCGCGTTTATTGCTAATTGTGAAACAATTTTAATCTGTTCTTTGGATAAGTAGCAGTTCTCGAAAATTACTTTTAAAATAGTATTTCCAATAGCCTCTTTTATCAATCGGATTTCATTTTCTACATACTCATTTTCACCCTCTAATAATTTCCCTACATTGATAACCATATCAATTTCTGACGCTCCGTTTTCTACACAATTCTTTGCTTCAAAAACTTTAACTTCTGTTGTCATTGATCCTAAAGGAAATCCGACTACCGCGGCTATTTTTACAGCTGAATTTTGCAGCTCATGTTTTGCTAATTCTACATACGCCCCATTTACACAAACCGCATAAAAGTCGTATTCTTTTGCTTCGCTACATAATTTTACAATTTCCTCTTTTGTAGCCGTCGCTTTTAAAAGCGTATGATCTATATATTTATTTATTTGCATAAATTTATACGTTTTTCACTCTTTTTACAGTGTCTGATTTAGATAAAGTTAATCGCACAACACTTTCTTCTATCGCTGTAAGATTATGAACTATCTGTGGTTTTAGTGAAATTAAATCTCCTACATTAAGTTCCTTTACTTCGTTATCAACTCCAAAATTGATACACCCTTTTATTACTTGAACAATGATTGCAAACGGAGCTTGGTGATCTTCCATTGTTTGACCTTTTTTAAATACAACTCGTATTTCTTTCGAAAAATCTGTATCTAATAATAATGATACTAATGGCTTATCTGCATTGAACTTTATGTCTTCTAAAAATGAGGCTACTTTCATATTATTTATTTTATTTTTTTTCCTAATAAATTTGTTGCAATAGTTGTAAATACCACAATACTAATTGAACTTAAAGGCATTAGAATTGCTGCGATTACAGGTTTTAACTGACCTGTTGTTGCGAAATACAACCCAATTAAGTTATAACATAAAGAAAGTATAAAACTATACTTAATTATTTTAATTGCTTTTTTTGAAGCTTTAATATAGCTTCCTATTTGATTGAATTTTGAGGCGTCTAAAATAGCATCACAAGCTGGTGAAAATACATTGATGTTTTCTGACAATGCTATACCAACATTACTTTGCGCTAAAGCCCCCGCATCATTTAATCCATCTCCTATCATAATTACATTCTCTCCTTTAGTTTGCAACTCTTCAATGTAAGATAATTTGTCTTCTGGTTTTTGATTGAATAATAAAGAGGTGTTTTTTGGCAATAATTTTTCTAAATATTTTTTTTCCCCTTCATTATCGCCAGAAACAACTGCTAAACTATAATTTGGATTCAATTCAGAAAATAAATTTTTTACTCCATTTCTGTAAGCATTTTTAAAAATATACTTCCCTTTATATTCATTATTAATACTAATATGTACTGAGGTATCTAAATTAATTTGTTCCTCCGTATTATTAACAAAAGAAGATGACCCTACTTTTATAATTGTATGCTTATATTTTGCTTCAATCCCTTTTCCTGTATGTTCTTTAAAATCATCAACAGAAACCATTTCTTCAGTTAAAAAACCATATAACATTCTACTTAACGGATGATTTGATGCACGTAAAGAACTTTTTAAAATTGATTTATCTATTGAATTTAATTTACTTCCTTGATAATCAATTTGATTTTCTTTACTAGTTGTTAAGGTTCCTGTTTTATCAAAAATCACACTATCAATTGCTGCTAATTGTTCTACAACTGTAGCGTTTTTTAAATAGAATTTTTTCTTCCCTAATATTCGTAACATATTACCTAAAGTAAACGGAGCTGCTAATGCAATGGCACATGGGCACGCAATAATTAAGACGGCCGTAAACACATTTAAAGCTTTACTCGCATCGTAGTACATCCACAATGATGTAGAAACAAAAGCAATTGCTAAAACGGTTATTGTAAAGTGTTTACTTATTGAATCAGTTATTGTTTTAAAAGACGAATTCTTATCCTTTTTAAATACATCGTTACTCCACAACTGAGTTAAGTAACTCTGTGAAATAGATGTTAAAACTTCCATTTCTATAACTCCTGATAATTGTTTTCCTCCTGCAAATAATTTATCTCCAGATTTTTTTAGCACAGGAACCGCTTCTCCTGTAACAAAGCTGTAGTCTATTTTAGCATCGCCTTTTATTAAAATCCCGTCAACAGGAATTAATTCTTGGTTTCTAATTAATAATCTATCGCCTTTTTCTATCTCGTAAATCTGTACGTTTTCTTCTTTTCCTTTTATTGATATTCTTGTTACTGCAATTGGGAAGTATGATTTATAATCACGCTCAAAAGACAGGAAATTATAGGTTTTTTGCTGAAAGAATTTCCCTAATAATAAAAAGAAAACCAATCCTGTTAAGCTATCAAAAAAACCCGTTCCTAAATCAAAGATGATTTCAATAGAGCTCCTGATGAATAAAACAAAAATTCCTAAAGCAATTGGAACATCAATATTTAAAATACGAGAGCGCAAACCCTTGTAAGCAGAAATAAAATAATCTTGAGCTGCATAAAAAACTACTGGGAGTGAGAATACAAACATTAACCAACGAAAAACCTCTTTGTACTGTTCTAACCAAAATCCTGACACTTCAAAATATTCAGGAAACGACAAAAACATCACATTACCAAAAGCAAAGCCAGCAATTCCTAATTTGTAAATTAAACTTCTGTCTACTTTCTTTTTTCCCACTTCATAATCTTCTAAACTGATATATGGTTCGTACCCAATAGAGCTTAAGAGTAACACAATTTCTTTTAATGAAATAATGTCTGAATTATAAGTAATCCGTACTGTTTTTTTAGGGAAATCAACTTGAGAAGAACTAACCTTTTTCTGTAATTTGTGTATATTTTCCAAAACCCAAATACACGAACTACAGTGTATATGAGGAATATACAAATTAACAACGTGTATGTTACCATCGTTAAACTCTAAGAGTTTATCGACAATAGCTTCATTGTCAAGAAAATCGTACTTACCCTGAATTTCTTCTGGTATTGCTCCTGGATTGTTTTGAAAATCATAGTAACACGTTAAATCGTTTTCTGAAAAAATTTCAAAAACCGTTTTACAACCATTACAACAGAAAAATTTTTCTTCTATCTTAATGTTTTTGGTATCGCATTCGTTACCACAATGAAAACATATTGTGTTTTCCATATTTACTCTTTTGCCTAGTACAAATGTCTTACAAGAACTGAAATTAAAACATGATATTTATCAGCTTTTCTATATCTTTGATTCGGATTACCAAAGTAACAATATTTATGAGTAAATGTGAACAATGTATCATTCGTCAATTTAATTCTTTAAAATCACTCACAAAAGATGAATTGGTTAGAATCGCTGGTTGCAAAACATCTAAAACAATAAAAAAAGGGGAGGTTCTATTTGAAGAAGGAGAGCACATAAATGGTGTTTTTTGTATTAAGGATGGAGTTTGTAAAGTCTCTAAAATGAGTGATAATGGTAGAGATCAAATTGTAAATCTTGTAAGAAAAGGTGATTTATTAGGTGAACGTAGTTTGATAAATGATGAAGCTTCGAACCTAAAAGCTATTGCAGTAAACGATATGGAAATTTGTTTTATTCCTAAAGAAGAAATTGTTAGGGATTTAGAAAATAATCCGAAATTCACCATGGACATTCTTAAAAACATGGCTTCCTCTCTTAAAAATGCTGACAACTTCATCGTTGATATGGCTCAAAAAACAGTTAAGCAACGTTTAGCAGCAACGCTATTAAGTCTTGATAGCAAATTCGCTAAAAATAAAAATGGGTCTTTAGATATCCTTCTATCTCGTGAAGATATCGCTAATATTATAGGAACAGCAACTGAGAGTGCCATTCGATTACTTTCTGAATTCAAAAAGAAAAAACTAATTGATTTAAAAGGTAAAGAAGTTTTTATTCTTGATACTCAAACATTGAAAGATATTTCTACAGGTTTTTAATTCACTATTATAAACAGTAGTAAAATAAAAAAAACGTCTATTATAGACGTTTTTTTATTTTTTAAGCTTCTCCTGTAGTTCCTCCAAAATTCATTGGAATTGGTACTTGCTCATAATCTTTTATTTCACCGTTAGCTTGTTCAAACTTTCGAACATTCTCTGCTAAAGCCTTTGCAAGTCTTTTAGCATGTTGTGGTGTTAAAATAATTCTAGATTTCACCTTTGCCTTAGGTACACCTGGCATTATATTGATAAAATCAACTATAAACTCAGATACTGAATGATTAATAATAGCTAAATTACTATAAGTACCTTCAGCAATATCTTGATCTAACTCTATGTTTAATTGTGGGTCTTTATTTTCTTCCATAATAAAATAAAAAAAAGGCCTCTAAATTTTTTAGAGGCCTTTGTATTAAAAATTATAAATTTTTCTCCATTTCCTCTCTAGGCCCTACGATTTGATGATCGTAAGATCTCATTCCTGTTCCTGCTGGTATACGTTTACCTACAATTACATTTTCTTTCAATCCTTCTAATGTATCAATTTTACCGTTAACTGCGGCTTCATTTAATACTTTAGTAGTTTCCTGGAATGATGCAGCTGATATAAATGACTTAGTTTGTAACGACGCTCTTGTAATACCTTGTAGTATTTGTTCAGCTGTTGCTGGTTTTGCATCTCGCGCCACCGCTAAGTTTTTATCTGCTCTACGTAAAATTGAATTTTCATCTCTTAATTCACGAGCTGAAAGCATTTGTCCTGCTGTTAAATTCTCAGAATCTCCTGCATCTTCAACAACTTTCATACCGAAGATATTGTCGTTGTCCTTGATAAAGTCGTTCTTATGAATTAATTGATTCTCTAAAAATAACGTATCTCCAGAATCAATAATCTTAACTTTACGCATCATTTGACGTACTACTACTTCGAAATGCTTATCGTTAATTTTCACACCTTGTAAACGATATACTTCTTGAATTTCGTTTACTAAGTATTGTTGTACTGCTGAAGGTCCTTGAATATTTAAGATATCTATTGGAGTAGTTGCTCCATCAGATAAAGGCATACCTGCTTTAATGAAATCGTTTTCTTGAACTAAAATTTGGTTAGATAATTTTACTAAGTATTTAGTAATATCACCCGTTTTAGATTCAATGATAATTTCACGATTACCTCGCTTAATTTTACCGAAAGATACTACACCGTCAATCTGAGCAATTACTGCCGGATTAGATGGGTTACGCGCTTCAAATAATTCTGTTACACGTGGTAAACCTCCTGTAATATCACCTGCTTTACCAGACTTACGTGGAATTTTCACTAACGTATGACCTGATTCTACTTTATCACCGTCACTAATCATTAAGTGAGCTCCTACTGGTAAACTATACGAACGTAAAGCATTACCATCAGCATCTTCAATAATTAATGAAGCAATGATTTTTTTGTTTTTAGAATCTATCATTACTTTTTCTTGGAAACCAGTTTGCTCATCAACTTCAACAGAGTAATTAATACCTTGTTCTAAATTGTCAAACTTAACTGTACCACCAAATTCTGATACGATAACCCCGTTAAATGGATCCCATTGACATACTGCATCACCTTTTTTGATGGTTTTCATACCTTTACTAAAGATAATCGATCCATAAGGAATAATATTAGTACTTAATACAATATCAGTTTTCTTGTCTATAATTTTGATTTCTGCTGTACGTGAAATAACGATTTCAATTTCTTTTCCGTCGTTATCTTTACCTTTTACAGTACGTAAATCTTCAATCTTAACTTTACCGTCGAATTTAGCAATTAATTTATTCTCTTCAGATATATTTCCTGCTACCCCACCAACGTGGAATGTACGTAATGTTAACTGTGTACCTGGTTCTCCAATAGATTGTGCTGCAATTACACCAACTGCTTCACCTCTTTGAACTTTTTTACCAGTTGATAAAGATTGTCCATAACATTTTTCACAAATACCTCTTTGAGATTCACATGTTAATGCTGAACGAACTTCTACCGTATCAATACCAGAAGCTTGAATTTTATCTGCTAATTTTACAGTAATTAATTCTCCTGATGCTACTAAAACATCATCAGAATTTGGAACATATACGTTATGTAATGATGTACGTCCTGTGATTCTATCACTTAAAGATTCAACGATTTCATCGTTTTTCTTTAATGGAGTAACATCTAAACCTCTTAATGTACCACAATCAACTTCATTTACAATTACATCTTGAGAAACATCTACTAAACGACGCGTTAAATAACCCGCATCGGCTGTTTTTAATGCTGTATCGGCTAATCCTTTACGAGCACCGTGTGTAGAGATAAAGTATTCAAGAATTGATAATCCTTCCTTAAAGTTAGAAAGAATTGGATTCTCAATAATTTCTCCACCACCTGCAGTCGATTTTTTAGGCTTTGCCATTAATCCACGCATACCTGTTAACTGACGAATTTGCTCTTTCGATCCACGCGCTCCAGAATCTAACATCATAAATACTGAGTTAAATCCTTGTTGGTCTTCACGTAAACGTTTCATAGATAATTCTGTCAATCTATTATTCGTAGATCCCCAAATATCAATTACCTGATTGTAACGCTCTTTATTTGTTAACATTCCCATGTTATAGTTAGATACAATTACATCCACTTCTTTATTAGCTTCTGCAATCATTCCTGCTTTTTCTTCTGGAATAATGATATCTCCTAATGAGAATGACAAACCACCTTCAAAGGCATATTTATATCCCATGTTTTTAATTTCATCTAAGAAATCTCCTACAGCTGGAATGTTAGTAACTTTTAAAATATCACCAATAATACCTCTTAATGACTTCTTAGTTAAAACTTCATTAATATAACCTGCTTCTTTTGGTACCACTTCATTAAATAAAACTCTACCAACCGTAGTTGTTACAATTCTAGTTACGTCTTGCCCATCTACAACATCGTGTGTACGAACTTTTATACCTGCATTTAAATCTACTCTTTCTTCATTTAAGGCAATAATTACCTCTTCTGGAGAATAGAAAGTTAAACCTTCACCTTGAATAGGAACTTCAGGAGTTGACTTTCTTTCTTTTGTCATATAATAAAGACCCAATACCATATCCTGAGATGGTACCGTAATAGGTGCTCCATTTGCAGGATTTAAAATACTATGAGATCCTAACATTAAAATTTGAGCTTCTAAAATAGCTTCTGGTCCTAATGGTAAGTGAACTGCCATTTGATCCCCATCAAAATCGGCGTTAAAGGCTGTACACACTAAAGGGTGTAAACGAATTGCCTTTCCTTCGATTAATTTAGGTTGGAATGCTTGAATACCCAAACGGTGTAAAGTAGGTGCACGGTTTAATAACACCGGGTGTCCTTTAATTACATTTTCTAAAATATCCCAAACAACTGGTTCTTTTCTATCTATAATTTTCTTTGCAGATTTTACAGTTTTTACTATACCTCTTTCAATTAACTTACGAATAACGAAAGGTTTGTATAATTCTGCTGCCATTTCTTTTGGCAATCCACATTCAGATAATTTCAATTCTGGTCCAACAACAATTACCGAACGTGCAGAATAATCAACACGCTTACCTAGTAAGTTTTGACGGAAACGACCTTGTTTACCTTTTAAACTATCAGATAAAGATTTTAATGGTCTGTTAGATTCTGTTTTTACTGCAGATGATTTACGCGTGTTATCAAACAATGAATCTACCGATTCCTGTAACATACGTTTCTCATTACGTAAAATTACTTCAGGTGCTTTAATTTCCATTAATCGTTTTAAACGATTATTACGAATTATTACACGACGATATAAATCATTTAAATCTGAAGTAGCGAAACGACCACCATCTAATGGTACTAATGGACGTAATTCTGGTGGTATAACTGGAACCGCTTTCATAATCATCCATTCAGGACGATTATCTCTATTTTTTTGAGAATCTCTAAAAGCTTCAACAACATTTAAACGCTTTAATGCTTCGTTTTTACGTTGTTTAGAAGTTTCAGTATTTGCTTTGTGACGTAATTCAAATGACAATGAATCTAAATCGATTCTTTCTAATAAATCGATTAAACACTCAGCTCCCATCTTAGCAATAAACTTAGCAGGATCAGTATCATCTAAATACATATTTTCTTGTGGAAGTGTATCTAAAATATCTAAATACTCTTCTTCTGTTAAGAAATCCATTTTTTGTAATGGCTCTCCGTCAACAGTTTTAGCATCACCCGGTTGAATTACGACATAGCGTTCGTAATAAATAATCATATCTAACTTCTTAGAAGGTAACCCTAAAAGGTATCCCATTTTGTTAGGCAATGATCTAAAATACCAAATGTGTGCTACAGGTACCACTAAATTAATGTGACCTACTCTATCTCTACGTACTTTTTTCTCAGTAACTTCAACACCACATCGGTCACAAATGATTCCTTTATAACGGATTCTTTTGTATTTTCCACATGCACATTCATAATCCTTTATAGGACCAAAGATGCGTTCACAGAACAAACCATCTCTTTCTGGTTTATGTGTACGGTAGTTAATAGTTTCTGGTTTTAAAACCTCACCTCTTGATGCCTCTAAAATAGACTCTGGTGATGCTAAACCAATTGAAATTTTGTTAAACTTTTTAACAGTGTATTTTTCGTTCTTTCTTGCCATAATAAGTAATGGATTCGAATTAAAAATTTGTCTCGATGAGACCTATATTTAAAATGATTTATCATTAGGTAATCATACAATTACCTAATGATATTTCACTGTTTATTATTCCTCTAATTTAACATCTAATCCTAAACCTTTCAGTTCATGCATTAATACGTTAAACGATTCTGGTAAACCTGGTTCTGGCATAGTTTCACCTTTTACGATTGCCTCGTAAGTTTTGGCTCTACCTAATACATCATCAGATTTCACTGTTAAGATTTCACGTAAGATACTTGATGCACCATATGCTTCAAGTGCCCAAACTTCCATCTCTCCAAAACGCTGACCCCCAAACTGAGCTTTACCTCCTAATGGTTGTTGTGTAATTAATGAATAAGGTCCGATAGAACGCGCGTGCATTTTATCTTCAATCATGTGACCTAACTTAATCATATAAATTATACCTACCGTTGCTGGTTGATCGAAACGTTTCCCTGTACCTCCATCATATAAATATGTATGTCCGTAACGTGGAATTCCTGCTTGATCTGTCAAGGCGTTGATCTGGTCGATGTTTGCTCCATCAAAAATTGGTGTCGCATATTTTTGACCTAATTTTTGACCTGCCCATCCAAGAACAGTTTCATAAATCTGACCAATATTCATACGCGATGGTACCCCTAATGGATTTAAAACGATATCTACTGGAGTTCCGTCTTCTAAGAAAGGCATATCTTCAGCTCTTACAATACGAGCAATAATACCTTTATTTCCGTGACGTCCTGCCATCTTATCTCCTACTTTTAATTTACGTTTTTTAGCAACATAAATTTTTGCAAGTTTTAAGATTCCTGCTGGTAATTCATCTCCTACAGAAATAGTAAATTTCTCACGACGTAAAGAACCTTGTAAATCGTTCACTTTAATTTTATAATTGTGAACTAATTCAACAACTAACTTATTTAAAGCTTTATCGGTAGTCCAAGTTCCGTGTAAGTGTGTGAAATCACCTACAGAGTTTAACATTTTTTGAGTGAATTTTTTACCTTTTGGTAATACTTCTTCACCTAAATCATTAAACACTCCTTGAGAAGTTTTCCCAGTAATTAAATTGAATAATTTTTCAATTAATACATCTTTTAAATCTTCGAACTTATGTATATAAGTAACTTCTAAAGTTGCAATTGCTTCTTTATCACGAGCACGTTTTGTCTTATCTTTTACAGCACGTTGAAATAACTTCTTATTAATTACTACCCCTCTTAATGATGGAGAAGCTTTTAATGATGCATCTTTTACATCACCAGCTTTATCACCAAAAATAGCACGTAATAATTTCTCTTCAGGTGTTGGATCAGATTCTCCTTTAGGTGTAATCTTACCAATTAAGATATCACCAGGATTTACCTCTGCTCCAATACGAATCATTCCGTTTTCATCTAAGTCTTTTGTAGCCTCTTCAGAAACATTTGGAATATCGTTCGTTAATTCTTCAGCCCCTAATTTTGTATCACGAACATCCAATGAATATTCATCGATATGGATAGAAGTAAAAATATCTTCACGAACAACTCTTTCAGAAATTACAATAGCATCCTCAAAATTATACCCTTTCCAAGGCATAAAGGCTACTTTCATATTTATTCCTAAAGCTAATTCTCCTTTTTGTGTTGCATAACCTTCACAAAGTACTTGACCTTCTTCAACTCTATCTCCAACTTTTACAATTGGTTTTAGGTTAATGTTTGTACCTTGATTTGTTTTTCTAAACTTAATTAAGTTATATGATATTTCATCTGATTCGAAGCTTACTATGCGTTCTTCTTCTGATCTATCATACTTAATTGTAATTCTATTTGCATCAACATACTCAACAACTCCCGGTCCTTCTGCATTGATTAAGATACGAGAATCTTTAGCTACTCTACGCTCTAATCCTGTTCCTACAATTGGAGCCTGTGGGCGTAATAATGGAACTGCTTGACGCATCATGTTCGATCCCATTAATGCACGGTTGGCATCATCATGTTCTAAGAAAGGAATTAACGATGCTGAGATAGATGCTATCTGATTAGGAGCAACATCCATATAATCAATTTCAGTAGGTGTTACTACAGGGAAATCTCCCCCTTCACGTGAAATGATTTTATCACCAACGAAATCACCATCCGCACTAATCTCTAAGTTAGATTGTGCAAATTTCATTCCCTCTTCTTCTTCAGCACTTAAATATATATGCTCTTGATCTAAATCTATGTTTCCTTCAATTACCTTTTTATAAGGTGTTTCAATAAAACCTAAATTATTCACTTTTGCAAATACTGCTAAAGATGAAATTAATCCAATATTCGGTCCCTCAGGAGTTTCAATCGGACATAAACGACCGTAATGTGTATAGTGAACATCACGAACCTCGAATCCCGCTCTTTCTCTAGATAAACCTCCAGGTCCTAGTGCTGACAAACGACGTTTGTGTGTAATCTCAGCTAATGGATTCGTTTGATCCATAAATTGAGATAACTGGTTAGTACCAAAGAAAGAATTAATTACAGAAGATAATGTCTTCGCATTAATTAAATCAATTGGAGTAAACACTTCATTATCACGCACGTTCATTCTTTCACGAATAGTACGAGCCATACGAGCTAAACCGACACCAAATTGGCCTGCTAACTGTTCACCTACTGTTCTTACACGACGGTTAGATAAGTGATCAATATCATCTACTTCTGCTTTTGAGTTAATTAACTCAATTAAGTATTTGATAATCGTAATAATATCATTCTTTGTTAATACCTTCTGATCAAGCGGTTCGTTTACCTGTAACTTGGTGTTCATTCTAAAACGACCAACTTCACCTAAACTATAACGCTGTTCAGAGAAGAATAATTTTTCAATAATCCCTCTTGCTGTTTCCTCATCTGGCGGCTCAGCATTACGTAGTTGTCTATAGACATGTTCTACTGCTTCTTTTTCAGAATTGGTAGGATCTTTTTGTAATGTATTGTGAATGATTGCATAATCAGCCATGTCATTATCTACCTTATGTAATAAGATAGTTTTAGCACCAGCATCAATTATTTCATCAATATGTTCTTTTTCTATGATTGTATCACGGTCGAAAATAATTTCGTTACGCTCAATAGATACAACTTCTCCTGTATCTTCATCAACGAAATCTTCATGCCAAGTTTTTAAAACTCTTGCGGCTAATTTACGCCCTAATATCTTCTTTAATCCTGCTTTAGAAACTTTTACCTCTTCAGCCAAATCAAAGATTTCTAATATATCTTTATCTCTTTCAAAACCTATGGCTCTGAATAACGTAGTTACTGGTAATTTTTTCTTTCTATCAATATAAGCATACATTACTTGATTGATATC
>CBDTZS010000014.1:0-38007 GCA_965364955.1 uncultured Tenacibaculum sp.
TAATTTTGTATCTTTTCGGCTGTAAATCACTAAAAAGATGAAATTAAAACTAATTACAATTATAACTTTAGTAGGAACTCTTTTTTTACAATCGTGTAAAAAAGAAGAAAAGACTAAAGTAATTTCTAAAGAAGAGGTTAGTCAACAATCAAAAAAAGTAAATGCTTTTTTTGAGAAACAGTTTAAAGACAATTTAGACCGTCACCCGATGTATCAAACCTATTTAGGAATAAAGAAAGATGCTGACAAGTGGAACGATATTTCTGATGAATTTTCTAAGAAAGAACTAGAGCATGCAAAAACAGCATTAGTTTGGTTAAAAGATTCAGTGAACTTAAAAGCGTTAGACAGCGAAACCAAATTAAGTTATGATTTATTTAAACAACAATTAGAAAATCAAATAGCAGATTTTAAGTATCGTTTTCATACGTATCCTGTAAATCAAATGCATGGAATGCAGTCTGAAATTCCAGCTTTTTTAATTAATATGCATCAAGTTTCTACGACAAAAGATGTTGAAAACTATATAGCTAGATTACATAATTTAAAACCTTTATTCAATCAGCTAGTTACTAATTTAAAAGAGAGAGAGAACAAAGGTATTATGCCGCCTAAATTTGTTTTTGCAAAAGTATTAGAAGATTCACGAAATTTAATAAAAGGAAAACCTTTTGATAATTCGAATGCCTCAAGTACTTTATTGAATGACTTTACAAGTAAAGTACATAAGTTAACTATTGATGCTGACGAGAAAAAAGCATTCATAGAAAAAGGAATTATAGCTTTAAAAGAAGGAGTTTTACCTGCGTATCAAAACTTAATAGCAACCTTAGAAGCGCAAGAAAAAGTAGCAACTACAGATGATGGAGTTTGGAAATTACCAGAAGGAGAAAAGTTTTTTAACAATGCGCTAAAAAGAACGACCACAACTAATTTAACAGCAGAAGAAATTCATCAATTAGGGTTAAAAGAAGTAACTCGAATTCATGAAGAGATGCGTGTTATTATGAAAAGCGTTGGCTTTAAAGGTTCATTGAAAGAATTTTTCGAGTTTATGAAAAAGGATAAGCAATTTTATTATGCAGATTCTAAAGAAGGAAGAATAGAGTACATGAATAAAGCTGAGCAGGTAATTGATAGTATGAAATCTCGATTAAATGAATTATTTATTACGAAGCCAAAAGCAGCGTTAGTAGTAAAAGCAGTGGAATCTTTTAGAGAGAAATCAGCAGGAAAAGCATTTTATCAACAACCAGCCTTAGATGGTTCAAGACCTGGAACGTATTATGCAAATATGTATGATATGGCAAGTATGCCATCTTACCAAATGGAAGCTTTAGCATATCATGAAGGAATTCCTGGACATCACATGCAAATAGCCATCGCTCAAGAGTTAAAAGAGGTGCCTATGTTTAGAAAGTTTGCTGGTTACACCGCTTATGTAGAAGGATGGGGATTATACTCAGAATATATTCCAAAAGAAATGGGTTTTTATTCAGATCCGTATTCAGACTTTGGTCGTTTAGCGATGGAATTATGGAGAGCATGTCGTTTAGTCGTTGATACAGGTATTCATACTAAAAAATGGACGCGTGAAGAGGGTATTAAGTATTATACTGATAATACACCAAATTCGGAATTAGATGCCGTAAAAATGGTAGAACGCCATATTGTAATGCCAAGTCAGGCAACAGCCTACAAAATAGGAATGTTGAAAATTTTAGAACTCCGTAAAAAAGCAAATGAGGCGTTAGGTGATGAATTTAATATCCGCAAGTTTCATGATGTGGTATTAACTAATGGGCCATTACCTTTAAATGTTTTAGAAGTTTTGGTTGATGAATATATTAATTCAGAAAAATCGAAGTAAATTAAGATTAGTACTTCGAATTAAGAACTAAAAAAACTCGATACAAATAGTATCGAGTTTTTTGTTTTAAGAAAGAAGATAAAATTACTTTCCTTCTTTAGCTTTAATTTCGCTCACAAATTTTTGTAATCGTTTACCGTAATCTGAGTTTTTAACTTTATCAGATAAACTATTATTAATGGTATCTAATAATTGAATATTAGCATTAAATAATTCTGATAAAGCAATATAAGGCGCAGCTTCACTATCTGCATTTGTAATTGCAAAGTTTGTTGAAAACAAAAAACGACGACGCATCATTTTCTTATAGTCTGCTTCTAATTGTTGTGTCATTTCTTCGTCCTTAGCTTGACGAGCTTCAATCTCACTTTTTATAAAATCTAAACGTTGATCATTGAATCGACTATCGATCTTGCGAAATCTATCCATTACTTCCTGATTTTTCGATCCTTTTATTTCAGGTTTAAAACCAAATTCTTCTAATTTATCATTAATGGTAATCTCTCCTTTTTCACCAAAAAACATTAAATGCTTATTTTTTGTATTTCCATCAAAAGTTAGGTAATACATTACAGGAGAATCTACATTGTCAGTTAACATGAATTTGTCGTCACCTAATAAAGCCATAGAATCAACAGATACTAATACGGTATCGTTCATTTTTTGAAGATACAAAGTACCTTTTTTTAACCCTTTAATCTGACCTTTAACAATCATGTTTCCTTCTTTTTTAGAAGAACAAGCAAAAGCTATTATTGAAAACGCTAAAACGGCGATAATTTTTTTCATGTGATTATAAATTTGAGTTGCAAATATGGAGAATTCTCTTATAAAGTTGCTGATAATTCCATTAAAATTGTACAGATAATTGCTCCGACGGTACCAATTGCATACCCAAAGACCGCTAGTAATACACCTACAGAGGCTAAAGAAGGGTGAAATGCTTGTGCAACAATAGGAGCAGAGGCTGCACCACCAACATTTGCTTGACTACCAACAGCCAAAAAGAAATAAGGAGCTCTTATTAATTTTGCTACGAATATTAATAATCCGGCATGGATACTCATCCAAACTGCACCGATAACAATTAATCCTAAATTATCAAAAATCATGGCTAAATCCATTTTCATACCTATACTAGCTACTAAAATGTAAATAAATACGCTACCAATTTTACTAGCACCAGCACCTTCGTAATTTTTTGCTTTTGTAAACGATAAGATAATTGCAATAATGGTAGAAATACTAATTAACCAAAAGAAACCAGAGCCTAAAAAGGTGAAAATGTTTTTCCAAGTTTCAGATTCAATACCAGCGACTAAATTATTAAAAAAAGCACTTAAATAAGAGGATGCAAAATGACCAAAACCTACAGTCCCAAAAGCGATGGCTAACATAATCATTATATCTGTTAATGAAGGGTTTCTTCTTACACCTTGTGTAAAAGAGGTTACTTTTTCTTTTAGCTCTTCAATTGCTGAGGTATCAGCTTTTAACCACTTATTAATTTTATCTTTTTTACCAATACCTATTAATAAAATGGCCATCCAAATGTTCGCAATTACAATATCAACAAATACCATTCCTCCATATTTTTGAGGATTATATTGATAAATTTCTAGCATTGCAGTTTGATTAGCTCCTCCACCAATCCAACTTCCCGCTAAAGTTGATAAACCTCTCCAAACGGCATCGAAATCTGCTCCTCCAACGGTTTCTGGAGAAAATATAGAAATCAATAAAATAGCAATTGGCCCACCTATAATAATTCCAACAGTTCCTGTGAAAAACATAATCAATGCTTTAGAACCCAAATTAAAAATGGCTTTTAAATCGATACTTAAGGTCATTAAAACCAAAGCAGCTGGTAATAAAAATCGACTAGCTACATAATAAAGCTGTGATTTTTCTTTTACAGATTCACCTGCGGCATTTACAATTTCCCATTCTGGAGAAATAATACCAAGCGTAGTAAAAATTGCAGGAATAAAATATGCCATAAAAAGGCCTGGAACTATTTTATAAAATTTATGCCAAAACCCTGAAGTTTTAGATTCAGTATAAAATACAAATCCCAAAGAAATCATTAAAATCCCGAAGACTATAGCATCGTTTGTAAAAGTTGGAGCAGTCATTTTTTAAGTAGTTTTTCGCTAAAGTATTAAAATAAAAATCCTCTGTACAAAATACAGAGGATTTTTTAAATGTAAGATTTAAAGGATAAATTATAGTTCTTCCTTTTTTAGAGGCTCTTCTTTCTTTAAGTACTTGTCTAAAAACTTTAAAATTCTACTGTTAGCTTCTATCTGGTTTTTCTTTTTTCTAAATCCGTGACCTTCATCATCAAATAAAACATATTCTACAGCAACGCCATTTTTTCGAACACCTGCAACAATCTCATCAGATTCTACTTGTAATACTCTTGGATCTTGAGCACCTTGTAACACGATTAAAGGTTTTGTTACTTTATCTGTATGAAATAATGGTGAAATTCTTTTTAAACGAACAGAATCAGCAGAATGAGGATGTCCTAATTCTTTATATAAAGCTTCTCTAAAAGATTCCCAATATGGAGGAATGCTTTTTAAAGTACGCATCCAATTTGTAACCCCAAAAAGATTTACACCAACTGCAAATTCGTCTGGAGTATAAGTTAATGCAGCCATCGTCATATAACCGCCATAAGAACCTCCAAGAATCCCTATTTTACTACCATCTATTTGTGGTTGATTTGCTAGCCAATTTTTACCTTCCACACAATCTTGCAAATCTTTTTCACCATGATTTAAATCATCCATTGTAAAAAAAGTTTTTCCATAACCACTACTTCCACGATTATTAACCGCTAAAACTGCATATCCATGATTTACTAAATATTGAATCCTAGATCCAAAATTTTGACGAGATTGCCCACCAGGACCTCCATGAACAAAAACTAAAGCCGGAACCTTATTATTTTTTGAAGCTTGATGTGGTAAGTAATAAATTGCAGGAATTGTAACTCCATCAAAAGATGGGTAACGGATTACTTTCGCATTTACTAAATGAGAAGCATCTATTTCTTTATTTAAAACATCTGTTAATTGTGTTTGCTTTTTAGTTTCTAAATCATAAAGATATAAGTTTGAAGGAGTGTGAGAACCACCTGCGTAAAAACGCATCATGGTTTCATCTCTAGAAAAACCAACATTAGTAATGCTTTTTCCATCTACATTTGGTAATTCTATATTTTTTCCTGCAGCAATATCAAAAACTTCAATTACATTTTTTGCATCTTCATTTATATAGGTAACACGGTATTTACCATTATTAGTAAAATAGCTTCCAGAAATATCCCACTCTTTTTGCAACATTTTTTCTATGTTTCCTGTTTCAAGATTGTATTTCATTAAGCTACTAAACTCTCCTGCTGCATCAGTTGTAAAATAGAAATTTTTGTCGTCTAAAGTAAAATCTTCAGCAGAATTACTACTTAATGTTTTGTTGATTTTAGTTGTTTCATCTGTTGTTCTATCGAATAAAAATAAATCGCTATCATTTGTATTTACTGTTTTACTTAAAGCAAAGAAATTTTTATTGTTAGAAATCGCAGAAACGTTATATCCTTCTTTATTTTCATATAATAGGTTAGAGGTAAAGTTTTCAATTTCCATTTCATAAACATCCATAAAACGTTTATCTCTTTTGTTTGAAGAGTAAAAGAAACTTTTTTGATCTTTTGACCAACCATAAAAACGAGCTCTTGCACCTTTATCTGGCGTTAACTCTTTAACACTTTTATCTGTGTTTCTTAAAAAAATATGACTAATTTCATCTCCATTATTATCCATTGAAAATAAAATTCTATTGTCATTTGGAAAAAAACCAGTTGCCCAAACAGAAGTACTATCTGACGTTGAAATAGGAGTGAAAGCTCCATCAGAAGTAGATACAGTATACATGTTATAAATTCCCGATCGATTACTAGTCACTAACAGCGTTGATTTGTCTGGAGAAAAACTTCCGCCAAAAACACTTTCGTTATCCATTATTTGCTCAATGGAATATTGTTTGATAGTTTTAGCTATTTTTTTTGAAGTCTTCTTTTCTGTTTTACATGCAATAACCGATAAGAAAATTGTAAATAATAGAAGTAGTTTTTTCATGATATAAATGTTTGGTTGTTAGTTGTATGGTTTTTAAATTACAGCATAAGTTACAATTTTTAATTAATAGAGAATATTTTCACTTTTTCAAATGGTGAGATAGAAATTTTTTCTACGTTGTTTTTATAGTCTTTCCAGTCTTTATTAAAAAAGGTATTTGTTTTTTCTAAAGCCTCTTCTAAAGAATTTTTAAATTGGAAGATTAATTGTTTTTCTGTTTCAGTCTGTTCTCCAAAACGAGAGCTAGTATACCAACGAGCGGTTCCGAAACGTTGGTTAACTGTAATCTCCGGATTACGAGTAATTCCTTGACGTTTGTCTACTTTCCCTAAAAACACCGAAATTAATGTGTCTATTTTTTTATTAATTTTTGAAGATGCTTTTATTTGATCTTTATATTTCTTCTTATCTTCTTTGATAAGTTTTGTTTTGTAACCTTTTACTATATTTTTACTTTGCACTAGTTGTTTTACAGCATCTGCCATCGTTTTTTGGTAGACCTCTAACTCTTTACTTACATTATATTTCTGTTCGATTGCTGAATTTGATAGTTGTAATCTTGGGTCAAATTCAATTTTAATTTTTTGTTCAGAAGTTTCAGTTCCAAAAGTCATTTTTAAACGATAAGTTCCTGGTTTAACCCTAACACCACTAGGTTCTCTTTTTTGTTTTCTTATTTTTCTAGATGGACGAGAAACACCTTTTTCGTCTAAATACCAATACGTTTTATGAATTCCATTTTCTTTTGGAGCCTTAAATTTTAAAGCTCTAATTTGACGGGTTCCATCAAAAATTTCTAATTTGATTGAATCAAATTTTATGGTTGGTTTCTTTTTATCTTTTGAATTATCTACTTCGCTAGAACTGACATTTTTTGCGTCATGCTTAACTTGTTTCAGTATCCCATCTTTCTTCTCCTTTTTTGGTTTATTGATGTAATATGAAATTGGAGCACCACGTTTTCTGTTTTCTCCTTGATATATTGCATCTGCACCAAATCTACTTCCTGTTGGTTGTTGAAAAGCAGCTTGATAAGCCACTGGAGGTTCAAATAATTCTATTTTGTTTTTTACAATACTTTGATTATTCGCCAATGCTCTTAACGGACGAATATCATCTAATACCCAAGCAGCTCTACCAAAAGTTCCGATAACTAAATCGTGCTCTCTTGGATGAATTACTAAGTCTTTTACAGGAACCGTTGGGAAGCCTTCTGTCCATTTCGTCCATTTAGTACCCGCGTCGATAGAAATATATAAACCATCATCCGTTCCTAAAAATAATAAGTTCTTATTTTCAGGATCTTCTACAATACACAAAGCATAACTTTGTACATCATCTTCTCTTACAATACGTTTCCAAGTTTTTCCGTAATCTTTTGTTCTATAAGCATACGGAGTATAGTTAAAACGTCTGTAATCGTTGGCAACTAATAATGCTTCTCCTTTATTTTTATTGGATGCTTTTATTTGCGTTATCCAGCTATTTTCTGGTAAGTCTTTAATGTTTTTAGCAACATTTGTCCAAGTTGCTCCACCGTTTTTGGTGATGTGAACTTGACCATCATCTGTTGCAGCCCATAAAACATCTTTTTCTAAAACAGTTGGTTCAATCACTAAAATCGTACAGTGATTTTCGGCACCAGTAGCATCCATTGTTAATCCACCACTTTCTGCTTGTTTTAATTTTGCTGGATTATTAGTTGATAAGTCCGGGGAAATAACGGTCCACGTAAGTCCTTTATCTGTTGATTTGTGTACAAACTGACTTCCAAAATATAATGTAGCATTATTAAAAGGATCAATGTTTATAGCAGCATTCCAGTTGAAACGTAGTTTTACTTTTGCATCTTTATGCGTTGGTTTTACAGTGTAATTGTTCCCTGTTTTATAATCATATCTAGAAACAGAACCTTGCTGACTCATAGACCAGCCATAACGAGAATCATCTTTATCAGGAACGACATCAAAACCATCACCAAAACTAATTTCTTGCCAATACGAATTCCTAATCCCTTGTGCTTTCCAAACATATGCTGGTCCTCGCCAAGAGCCATTGTCTTGCATTCCTCCATATACATTATATGGAAATTCATTATCAACATTTATATGATAAAATTGAGCGACAGGTAAATTTCCGATAAAACGCCATGTTTTTCCACCATCTTTAGTAATATTCAAACCACCATCATTTCCATCAATCATGAATTTTCCATTAGTCGGATGAATCCACCAAGCATGATGATCGGGATGCACTCCATTATTTACACCATAAGCAGGCATTAATCGTTTGAACGATTTTCCGCCATCCTGTGAAACATTGATATAGGTAAAAACAGTATACAATCTATTTTCATTTTGTGGATCTACATAAATTTCTGAATAATAAAATGGACGATTTCCAATACCAGGCTTCTCATTAATTTTTTTCCATTTAAAACCACCATCCTCACTTTTGTACAAAGCATTTTTCTTTGCTTCAACTAAAGCATACACAACATCTGGATTTGAACGTGAAATAGCAACTCCAATTCTTCCTAATTCTCCTTTCGGAAAACCTTCTTTTTCTGTAATCTGCTTCCAGTTTTCTCCACCATCATGTGTAATATACATTCCGCTTCCTTTTCCACCAGATTTAAAAAACCAAGGATCACGCTTGTGTTCCCACATAGTTGCTATCAGTTTATTAGGATTTGAAGGATCCATAATTAAATCTGCTGCACCCGTTTTTATATTGTTATATAGAATTTGTTTCCATGTTTTTCCTCCATCTGTAGTTTTATAAACACCACGTTCTTTGTGTTCTCCCCAAGGTGAACCAATGGCGCCAACATAAACGATATTAGGGTTTGTTGGGTCGATTATGACACGATGAATGTGACGTGTTTTTTCTAAACCCATAGACTTCCATGTTTTTCCAGCGTCTAAAGATTTATAAATACCAAAACCTCCGTTTAAACTGTTTCTTGGATTTCCTTCTCCAGTTCCTGCCCAAATAACACTTGGGTTTGATTGTTGAATAGCCAAGGCTCCAATAGAAGCAGTGAGCTCTTTTTCGAAAACAGGCTTCCATTTAATCCCTCCAGAAGTAGATTTCCAGATTCCTCCAGATGCTGTACCAACGTACATAATATCAGGATTAGATTGTACAACATCTATAGTTGTAACTCTTCCGCTCATTCCACCAGGACCAATATTTCTAGGTTTCATGTTTTTAACCAAGTCTATTGAGAATTCTTGAGAAAACAGAAAAGAGGTGATAAATAGAAATAGGATTGAAATTGATTTATTCATTATAGTTGGTTGATTATTAAAAAATAGAACAAGTTACAAAATAGAAAAGCACTCAATATTTATTGAGTGCTTTTTAACATATTATTAAGAAGTCATAACAAGGAAGAATGACGAGGTAATCGGCTTTAAACCTAGAGATTGCTTCGTAAACTCACAATAACGCTATTCTTCTTTCTTTTTTGGTTCTCGTTTCGCTTCTTTAAGAGATTTCATGAGCATCCATTCGATTTGTCCGTTCGTAGAGCGGAATTCGTCTGCAGCCCATTTTTCAATGGCTTTTATCATGTCTTCGTTTATTCGAAGTGCAAATGCTTTCTTTTTTGCCATGTCTATTTTTTATAAAAAAAATGATAATACTGAAAAAACAAAAGAAACTATAAAGCTAAAAGTATAAAAGAGAATAATTGTAATTACTTTAATCATGATAATTTATTTTTATAAGTTTCTAGAACCCTTTTCGCTTCTTCTTTTTTCTGTGTTCCTATTAATAGTTTTTCTCCATTTTTTAGAATTAATTGAATACCAATATCACCAGAAACATTTATTGCTTTTTCTTTGCCTTTATTGAAAAAGAAACCACCTCTTAATCCCCATCCACCAAATTCACTGATAGGAAAATAAGTTCTAATACCTGCTTTAGAAATTTCATTCCAAGAAATTAATTTCATTGAAAAATGAATTGGGGAAAACTGATAATGGATTCCAACTTCATCAATTCTTGTTTTTAATTTAAAGAAGAAAATTGCAGATGCTGCAACTAACAATAAACTCAATTTTAGTACAAATTCATTGGTAGTCATTAAAGTGTTCTCTTTGATGTATTCTTTTATAATTAATACAATAGGAACGATCAGACTAACTGCTAAAAGAGCTATTAACCAAGTTTTTGTAAAACGTTGTTCTTCTTTAAAAATTTTCATTTTATCGGTTTTTATCCTTTTCTAAAAGTGCTTCTACTTTGGTGTCATTAATGGAATAAATGTTTATAACTCGCCAACCTTGTTTCGCATAATTGTTAATTTCTTCTTCAAACTTTTCTCTTCCTTTAGACCAACTAAATGGTCTTTCAATTATTTTATATTCTTTCATTTATCGGTTTTTATCTCTTTCGAAAGTTATTCTTGCTGAATTTTCTGCAATATGAATAACTCTCCATCCACTTTTAGCATATCCATTTAAACAATCTTCTAACTTTTGATTGTTGTTGGTTAAACCCATTTTCCAATTAACTACTTTATATTCTTTCATTGCTGTTTTTCTTTACAATTTCCTTGACTGGTTAAAGCCAATGCAACACCTATAGCTGTTCCAACTCCTGAACCTATCGATATGCCGATAGCAATATTATCAAAAACAACCCCATAAATAACACCTAAACTAGCGCCTAATGATGTTCCAATTGCTAAATAAAGAATTTGTTTTTTATTCATTGGTTAAAATTTATCTTTTGAATGCTCATTCTTTTTTTTAATTTGTTGTTGGTTTAAAATTAAACCTAAAACATATCCAACTGCAGCACCAATCGGCAGCCCTAACCCTGTGCTATTAAAAATTATTCCGATACCTGCACCGAATATCATTCCTATTAAAGCATTTTTGTTTTTCATTGTTAATGACTTAAAGTTCCTGCATTTACTACGGGAGAAGCTTCTTTGTCTCCACATAAAATTACTAGTAAGTTACTTACCATGGCAGCTTTACGCTCTTCATCTAATTCAATAATTTGTCTTTTATTTAATTCTGCTAATGCCATTTCAACCATTTCTACAGCACCTTGTACAATTTTATGACGAGCAGCAACAATTGCTGTTGCTTGCTGACGTTTTAACATCGCACTTGCAATTTCTTGTGCATAGGCTAAATAACCAATACGAGCTTCTAAAACTTCGATTCCAGCAATAGCTAAACGTTCTTCTATTTCTTTTTCTAGAGCTTCGCTTACTTCGTTTACACTAGAACGTAATGTAATATCTTCTTCATGACCTTCGTCGGCGAAGTTATCATATGGATACATGCTTGCTAGTTTACGTACAGCAGCGTCGGTTTGTACACGAACAAAATTCTCGTAATTATCAACATCAAATGCCGCTTTATAAGTTTCAGTAACTCTCCACACTAAAATGGTAGAAATCATTACAGGGTTACCTAATTTATCATTAACCTTTAAACGTTCACTGTCAAAATTACTAGCTCTTAATGAGATTGTTTTCTTTTTATATAGTGGGTTAGCCCAAAACAAACCATTGTCTTTTATGGTTCCAACATATTTACCAAAAAGTAAAATTACTTTAGATGTATTCGGGTTTACTAAAATAAAACCAAATAAGGCAATAAAACCAGTAAGGGTAATAAGAAGAAAACCAGGATTTTCATTTATTACCGTCATTACAATTCCTCCAAAGAACAATACGAATACTACTAGTAACATTAAATAACCATTTGCAGGTTTTATTATTTTTTCTGTCTTCATTTTTGTTTTTAATTTAAAGTGATATCAAAACGATATCACAAAGATATGGGTATTTTTATGTTAAATCCAAATTTTTGAGTAAATATTTTTATATTTTAGCAAAAAATTAATAAGAATTTATTTATGAAAATCAAGGTATTAATACTGTTTTGTGTTCTTTTAACAAGTGTTTCATCTATAGCGAACAATGATGATGTTTGGGGAGCAACTGGTCATAGAGCTACCGGGAAAATTGCTGAAAACCATTTAACGAAAGCAGCAAAGAGAAAAATTGATAAATTATTACAAGGTGAAAGTTTAGCATTTGTATCTACATATGCGGATGAAATAAAATCTGACAGAAAAAAATACGGAAAATTTTATACTTGGCACTATGTGAATATGCCATTGGATGCTCAATACAAAGATGTAGCGAAAAATCCGAAAGGAGATTTAATTACAGGTATTAGAGAATGTGTAAATATTTTAAAGGATAAGAAAAGTTCTACTGAAGATAAACGTTTTTATTTAAAAATGTTAGTGCATTTGGTAGGTGATTTGCATCAACCAATGCATATTGGTCAAAAAGAAGATAAAGGAGGTAACACAATTCAGGTTACATGGCATGGAAAAGGAACAAACCTTCATCGAGTTTGGGATGAAAATATGATTAGCGGATGGAAAATGAGTTATGTTGAGTTAGCTAATAATGCAAAAGACTTATCAAAAGAACAAATTAAATTACTTCAAAAAGGGGATGTAATTGATTGGATGAAAGACACTCATAAGCTAACTAAAAGAGTTTATGGTTCAGTGAAATCAGGAGATAAATTACGATACCGTTATTCATATGATTATTTTCCTATTGTTAGAGAGCAACTACAAAAAGGAGGATTGCGTTTAGCGAAATTATTGAATGATATTTTTTGCTAGAAAAAAACACATTAAAAATACCTGAAGCTCGAAAGTTAATCTTTCGAGCTTTTTTCTTGTTAATGTTTCGTTAATTCATTTTTTTTAACGTCATAATCAATTAATTTTGAGAGAAATAATTTGATAAATGTATAAGTCTCTATTTTTTATATTCTTTGTTTTAATAATTTTTTCTTGTCAGAAACCTCAAAATAAAAAAGGAAACGAACCTAAAGAAATTAAAATAGCGACATTGAATTATGAGCAATTAAAACCATTGCTACATAAGAATGATGATAAAACGTATGTAATTAATTTTTGGGCAACATGGTGCTCACCTTGCGTAAAAGAATTGCCAGCTTTTGAGAAATTAAACAAAGAGTTTAAAGATAAAAACGTTGAGGTTATTTTGGTGAGTTTAGATTTTTCAAGACAGCTAGAAAGTAATTTACTACCGTTTATAAGAAACAAAAATATACAATCTAAAGTGCTTCATTTTGAAGATAAAAATGAGCAATTTTGGATTCAAGACATTGCTGATAGTTGGACAGGTTCTATCCCTGCAACCTTGATTTACAATGCTAAAAAGAGAAAGTTTTATGAACAGTCGTTTCATTACGAAACTTTAAAAAATGAATTACAAACCTTTTTAAACTAATTAATTATGAAAATTTTTAAAATAACATTGGTGTTAGTTGTGATTGCTGCAATATCAGCATTTACGATAAATGATTCTAAAGGGTATAAAGTAGGAGACATTGCTTCTGACTTTAAACTAAAAAATGTAGATAACAATATGGTTTCATTAGCTGATTTTAAAGAAGCGAAAGGATTTATAGTGGTGTTTACGTGTAATATGTGTCCATATTCTGTAGCAAACGAAGATCGTTTAATTGCTTTAGATAAAAAGTATAAGAAAAAAGGATATCCAGTTATCGCAATCAACCCAAACGACCCTAAGGTTTCCAGAGGGGATGAATTCGAAGGAATGAAGACTCGAGCAAAAGAAAAAGGATTTACATTTCCATATTTGTTTGATGAAGGACAAAAAGTATACCCAATGTATGGAGCAACAAAAACTCCGCATGTGTATATTTTAGATAAAAATGAAGGTAAATTAATCGTTGAGTATATTGGAGCAATAGACAATAGTTCTCGTGATGAAAACAGTGTCTCTGAACGTTTTGTTGAAGACGCAGTTGATGCTTTATTAAAAGGGGAGAAACCAACTAAAAAATACACTCGCGCAATAGGTTGTTCTATTAAAGACAAAAGAACTTGGCAGTAGGCATAGTAAAAAAAGTTATAAAAAACCCTGGATTTTATCCAGGTTTTTTTATGAAATATTAATTCCGCGAACGTTTATGTATACGCAACTAACATTTGTTTAACTAAAGTTAGCAAATTTATATATGTTTTGTTGCCATTTCGTTGTTTTTACAGAGTCAGTTTTATTTAGTTAAACTATCTATTATTAAGTGAATTAAGGTTGTAAGTGATTAAAAGAAATTATATTTAATCCGCGTTTTTTATACCTTCAGAACCAGGTACTTTTAATGTGATTTTTTGTTTTCCTTTATAATACAAATTACCAGATCCTGATATATTTACATCTAGGGTGTTTTTACTATTAACTTCACAATTTTCGCTCCCTGTTAATGACACAATATAATCATCTACTTTAATTGAAAACTTTTATACTCTCCTGATCCAGTAGATATTATTATTATTATTATTATTATTATCGCTTTTTTTAATACAGTTAATTGAGTGTTTCAAAAAGAATATTTCCACTACCCGTAACTTCTGAAGTAAAAGTTTCAAGATTTTTAAAATATCTAGTAATAAGATCTTTCTGTTCAATAAAGTTATTTATCACTATGTTATTAGATTCCTGTTGAAATCAATTATAGCTGTATTATTTATAATACAGGTTTTTAACTTATCAATAATATTTTGATTTCCAATAATTATTACTGATTACTCATTCCATGCGATATATTCATGTTACCAGAAATACGGGTTTCAAGCTTATCAAAATTTGCTAAGGTTAATGACTTTGTAACGATAGCTCTATCTCCTTGTATACAATCATAGTTAATACTACAAGTTGATAATGTTAGTGTTAAAATTATTACTTTAATTATTTTTTTTAAAATTCTATTTTGTAATTTATTCCGGGAATTAGCCCTAGTTGTGTATCTATATTTTTTAATCCATTTACAGGGTTGATAAACTCATCTTCTAAATTCACTCTATTTAGTAGATTTTGTATATCTAAAGAAATAGTATGTGTAACTTTTGGTCTATTTATTCTAGCGTATAAACCTAAATCTAACCTCAAATAATCTTTAAGCTGGATTGTATTTCTCTTACTTTCTTCTAAAACTATCGATCCTTGAGTATTTACTTTTCTAGGGGTACTTCTTCTTCCTCCACTAAAAAGTGATTTTAAGTTAACTCCTAAAATGGTATTTCTGCTTGTGCTTAAATTAAATTCTTTTCCGCCTACAAAACTTGCAGAGTATTTGTAGTTATAAGTACTATTATACCAACGCTTATTTGCTGCTTTGTATTTAGAATCGTATAATGATGTTGTTAGTAAGTAATAATAGTTATTAGAGAAAAACTTTTCAAAAGTAAGCTCAACACCATAATTTTTACCAATTCCGTCACTTGTTAAAAGGTTATTAAGAACTCTTCCATTCATAGAAGAACTTGTTATAAGAGGGTCTTTTGTTATGGCTATATTATTTAAATCTTGATAATATAATTCTACCTTGAAATGTCCATTTTTAATAATACGCCAATCGTATCCTAAAACATAATGAATAGCAGATGTTGATTCTAAGTTTTTATTTGGTTGTTTATTAGCTATGTGAGTAAAATACTGCTTAACAGGTAAAATTCTAGAATGCATTCCTACACCTAAAGAAAAGGTGTGTTTTGGTGCTGCTCTCCACTCTACACCTAAACGAGGCTCTACTAAAAAGTCTTTATTTAAAGAAAAATACGTACTATGTATTCCTAAATTTCCGCTAAGATTATTTGTAAAACGATGCTTTGCTTGTACATATATTTGAGAGATGTATGCATTTTCTACTTCTTCAGTTTCTTCTTTGTCATTATTTACAGCTCTTAAATCGTCAATGTTATAATGTAAAAAACTTAATGTATTACCCATTTTAACAGTTGTTTTTCTGTTGATTTTCTTAGTGTAATCAGCATTAAAACGTAGTGCATTATTATAAACTTCATCACGTTTTTCTGTAAGCTCTTTTGATGTTATATCCATTAGTTTATATTGCACATCACTATACGTTCCTGAAACAGATGAGCGAATATTTAATTTACTATTATTTTTAAAGGAATGTGAATAGGTTAACCCTGTCATGTAGGTTCCAGATTTGAAAAATTCATCTTCTTCATATTTTCCGTTACTAACTATTTCTTTCTTTTTATCATCTTCACTTAAACCTGCTATTCCCCAAACTGATATATACGATCTATCAGATAATGGAAAATAGAGTTTAACCGCAACATCTTGATATTTTGGGGCTCCTCCTTTAGAGACTTCTATAACTTTATTTAGTAGTTTTAAGGTAGAATATCTATAGTTTACTAAATATGAACCTTTATAGTTTTTGCTAAATGGTCCTTCTGCAGCAATATCAGCACCTAATGTTCCTACTTGTAATGCATATTCACTTACATCAGAGTTTCCTCTTCTAAGATTAATATCAAATACTCCCGATAATGCATTTCCATATTCTGCGGGAAAAGCACCTGTAAAAAAGTCAGATTTCCCTAATAAATTATTATTCAATAGACTAACCGCTCCTGGTCTATTTCCCGAGCCTACAAAATGACTTGGCGTTGGCACTTCCATTCCTTCAATACGCCATAGTAATTGGTTAGATGGATTTCCTCTCACTATAATTTCATTTGTAGCATCATCTGTAGTTGTTACTCCAGCAAATGATAAAGCCATTCTTCCTGGGTCATTAATACTCGAAGGAAATCTTTTGGTTTCATCAACATCAAATGAACGAGCACTTACTACTGCTAATTTATTATTAGGTTTTATATTATTTTTGGGTGTGACTATAACTATTTCATCTAGTTGCCCAAGTGCTTCAATCAGTTTAATATTTAGGACTACTTGTTTTGCTGAACTAATACTAATTTCTGGAGCAAAATAATCTTCATATCCTATTAGGCTAAACTTAAAACTAGCTCTTCCTACAGGAATTCTTTTTAAAATAAAATCTCCTTTTTCATTAGTAGTAGTTCCTTTTAAAGGATTTGAATTTATTAATACTATAGTAACGCCTTCTAATGGAGAACCAGTTTGTTGATTAATAATTTTTCCTTTTACTTGTTGGGTAAGTGTTTGCCCAATACTATTAAGGCTACACAAAAAGAGAGTGGTAAAAAAAATGAATGTTTTTGAATGTTTCAATTTTGTTCTTATTACTAATTGTGAATTATATTATTTTCACAAATGAAATGAAAGCTACTCTTTACAAGGTCTCATTGCATCTAGTAAGACAAATTTTCGGCATTATTTAACATTATGTTTAAACTCAGAAGGAGAAACGCCAGTTTCTTTTTTAAAGACTCTATAAAAACTAGCTTTAGATTTAAAACCACATTCGTTAGCAATTCCTTCAATAGTAAAATCATTATATATTGAGGATTGTATTTTTTCTTTAAACTCGTCAATTCTATAGCTATTTACAAAATCGTAAAAAGTTACTTTCATAAATTGGTTTAATAGTTTTGATAATTTTTTATCCGTTGTTTCAATTGCTTTTGACAATTTAACAAGTGTTAGTTCTTCGTCTAAAAATATTTTTTCTTTTTCTAAAACATTTTTCAACTTTTCTTGTAACCCTGTAAACTCTATTTCGTCTTTTAAAGTTAACTCATTAGAAACTTTAATATCTATAGGTTCTTCATCTTCTTCTAATAAAAAATAAGGAACTAAGACTTTTGATTGATTAATGCCAAAATATCCAGCGAACACTACTGCTACCACTAAAATCATCATTATCACACTTTGGCTTCTCCAAGGAAAAAAATCAAAAAATAGTTGATATAATGCAAATATTAAATCTATTGATATAGTAATTAATACAGCTATTAGTATATACCGAACCCAAATAAAGTTATTATATGTAAAATAAGTATATGTACACTTTATAGCTTTTTTAAATTTAAAAAATGAATGAAGGCAAGCCATCAAATAAATTAACAATATACTATCCGAAATTATTCTAATTATCAGATTTTGATTATCAGAGATATCCAAATAAATAAGGAAATATTTTTTTGTAATTATAGCTATAAGGGTCGGTATAGAAATTGTGATAAGAAATAATACAAATGGAATAAATGTTTTTATACTTCTTTTAAAAATTTCTTTTTCATCAAAAAACAACGAGTTTATGTATAGCAGTAATAGAGGTCCTAAAAATAGCTTTGAGCTATGTGATGGTAAAAAACTAATCAAATTTAAAAACTCAATTTGGTGTAAGTAAGCATACGAATCTATCAATACAAAAAAAAGTAAAGCAAAAAATGTAATTAAAACACGTTGAGGTAATTTTCTCTCTTTAGATTTTGATAAAATGTATATGTAAATACTAAGTATTACAACTCCAGTAATTAATAAAAAATCTATTATCAAATTCATGTTACAATTTTCCTTAAAATATCGAAACAAATTTAATCAAATGAAAATGCTATACCTTGTTTTACTTTTTAATTTTTTTTAATAAAAAAGGGAAGTTGTAGTCTTTCCTTTTTTATCAATAATAGTATGGGTAAACAATTTTGAAATTACTTGAAATTCTGATTTGTTTATCTAATTTAAGTTTTAATTCTTCTGCAAAATTTATAAATAATAATGTTATACAAAAAAAAAGGTGATTTCGAAAGAGAAACCCTGTCAGAAATAGACAAAGTTGAGTTCCTGCTTTGAAATTCAGACTATATTCTATAATGAATAGTAACAGGTTAGGAGTCAAGATAAGTTATCGGTCTAAAAAATCTTGGTAAGCATTTTGACTTATCGCTTTACCTAATGAATCTAGAGCTTTAAAATCACCTTCTTTTATAACAGGTTTCTTGCTTACATAATCGTACACAAATGTTCCTTTTTTTGAAATGGTTCCGAAACCTTTGTTAAAAATATAATGTACATATTGGTTTTCAGATTTATTGAAAATATGTTTACCGTTTTCAAACTGTTTTGAATTTCCGTCTAACATATCGGTTAATGTATACGCAAAATCACTTTGCGCGCTATAATTATCGATTGTAATGCCAGTTTTAGCTAAGGCACCACCTAACCAAACCATTGGTATCTGAAATTTTTTAGGAGAATTGAAATACCCTTTGTGTTTTGGTAACGGATGTCCGTGATCAGACATAATTACAATTAACGTATTGTTCCACCAAGGTTGTTTTTTAGCATCTTCAATAAACTTACCTATTGCTTTATCTGTATATGCTTGGGCACTTTTGTATAGGTTTTCTTGAGAGTTTTTTCCGAATTTATATTCGTCAGGAAATTCATAAGGTTCGTGACTCGTAAGGGTTAATCCAATTTGGAAAAAAGGTTGTTTTAATACAGGGTCAGATAGGTCTTTCATAAAGCGATCTAAAAAAATATGATCGTGTGCTCCCCATTTAGAATTCCAGTTATCTTTATCAAATTCGGTTCCGTCAACAATTCTATCAATATCTCCATTTCGTAAATAGGTAATCATATTTCCAAAATTACTATCACCTCCATAATAAAAACCAGTATAATATCCTAAGTTTTTCATTTCCTTGGTTAGCATAGGTAAGGACTTAGATTTATGTGGCATTTTCATAATACTAGTTGTCGGTTGTGGATAATAACCGCTTAAGATAGCAGGTAAGCCTTTATCTGTTCTATCTCCATTACCATAAAAATTTGTAAATAAAACACCTTCTTTGGCTAATCTATTTAGGTTTTCGGTAACGTTTGGTTCACCGCCTAAAACACCAACAGATTTAGCAGATAAACTTTCCCAAATAAGTAGAATAATATTTGGTTTTTTGGTTTTTAGAATCGAAGCTGAACCTATTAAAAGTTGATTTCTAGTTTTGTTGATAATATTTTTTGCAACATTAGTTTTATAATGTTTGTATGGGTTTTTATCATCTATTTTATGTGTTAGTGTATTTGTGAAATTCCAAATAAAATTCACTGCTGCATGATTAGCAAACATTTTAGTAGAAAAATAGACATTACTTTGATTGATTGGGATGTTTCCAAAACCTCCTCTAACAGGAATAATTAAAGAACTGATTACTAAAAGAAAAACAGGAGCTTCCCAAAAAGGGCCCTTAGTTAAGTGAGGAATAACTTTATTTAATTGCTTGTTAAAGCAATAAATAACGAAAAGAGAAATTATTATCCAGATTAAAATTCCGCCAACAAGTTGTACTGTGGAAACAGAAGCTAACATTATTTTAGGGTTGTTGATGTAACTTAATAAAGTTGAATCAATACGAACTCCCCAAGATTTGTATAAAACAATATCAATTAACATGAATAAATTGACACTAAAAATAAGAGGAAATGTATATCCTTTTATTAAATAGGTAATGATTTTTTTAGGAATCCATATCGAAAAAATAATAATCAAAAAAGGAATTACTGATAAGTATGCCGCAAAAGAAAAATCTAACTGAATTCCGTATAAAAAAGTTTTAAATGTTGTAATAAAACCTAGTTCAGAAGTTTTATCTAAATAATAAGATAAAAATAAGAAACGAGCAAATAAAAAATACATTACCCACAAAAAGTAATATGTGATATTAAAAAGTAATCTGTTTTTAAAGCTATTCATTAAGGTTGATTTGAAAGGTGTTTATTCAGTAACTTTTAAGCGAGCTTTGGCAGTAACCGAAATATCAGAATAATCGTTGTTTAAATATTTTAAATATCCAGCAATGGCAATCATAGCAGCATTATCTGTGGTGTATTCAAACTTAGGAACATATGTCGTCCATCCCCAATGTTTTTCTGCTAACGCTAAACGTTTTCTAATCTCTGAATTTGCAGATACTCCACCAGCAATAGCAATATGTTTAATGCTGGTTTGCTTAACAGTATTTTTTAATTTGTCCATTAAAATTTCAACAATAGTATATTGAATTGATGCACAAATATCATCCAAGTTTTGTTTAATGAAATCAGGGTTTTCTTTTACGTTACGTTGAATAAAACGTAGAATTCCTGTTTTCAATCCACTAAAACTAAACTGTAAATCACCCACTTTAGGTTTGGTGAATTTAAAGGCTGTCGGGTTTCCTAATTGCGCATGTTTGTCAATTAAAGGTCCTCCAGGATATGGTAATCCTAATATTTTGGCAGATTTATCAAAAGCTTCGCCAACAGCGTCATCAATGGTTTCACCTAAGATTTCCATTTCAAAATGATTAGTGACTTTAACAATTTGTGTATGTCCTCCACTAATAGTTAAACAGACAAATGGGAATGGAGGTTTTTTACAGTTCTCCTCATCAATAAAATGAGCCAAAATATGTGCTTGCATATGGTTTATATCTATCAATGGAATATTTAAACCTAAAGCTAAAGATTTAGCAAAAGAAGTACCCACTAATAAAGATCCCATTAAACCAGGACCTCGAGTAAAGGCGATGGCATTTAAATCATGTTTTGTAATATTAGCTTGCTCAATGGCTTGCTGTACTACCGGAACAATATTTTGTTGATGCGCTCGTGAGGCTAATTCAGGAACAACGCCACCATATTTAGCATGTATTTCTTGGTTAGCAACAACATTACTCAATACTTTTCCATTGTAAATTACTGAAGCACTAGTGTCGTCGCAAGAGCTTTCAATTCCTAAAATATAGCTGTTTTTTGTACTCAATGTATTTTGTCTTAGGATGCAAAAATATTGATATTGCGTTAGAATTTCGTTAAAATTGATATTTCTTTAAAATTAGGCAACATTTTTGCAGTTAGCTGATTACATTTGTTAGTTAGTAAATAAAGGGATTTATCATCAAAAAAAGAGGCAAAATAATATGGAAATGGTTAAAGTACGTGCTGCTTTTTTTTCTCTTGCTTATTATTTTATTATCATTACCTGTTGTTCAAAGTAATTTAGCAAAACGAGCAACTAATTGGCTTAATAAAGAATACAATACCAATATTGTTATAAAGGGAGTTGATTTATCGTGGTTGGGAAGCGTTCAGTTAAAAGAAATTGAAATTAGAGACCATCATAATGACACCCTTATTTTTGTTCAGAATTTAAGCACTTCACTTTTAAATGCCAAACGAGTATTAGAGAATAATGTTGATTTAGGAGAGGCTTCTTTAAGCGGAGCTTACTTTAACATGAAAACATATAAAGGAGAAAAGAATGATAATTTGTCTATTTTCATTCATAGCTTTGATGATGATACTCCAAAAGATAGTTTATCAAACCCGTTTGTTTTAAATAGTGATAAAATTACTCTTGAAAATTTAACTTTTAAGTTATTGGATGAGAATAAAAAGGAATACCTTCAATTTGCAGCGTATAATACTAGTGGAAGTTTGCTGGATTTTTCAATTATAGGGCCTGATGTTGCTCTGAAAGTTAGAGAAATGTGTTTTACAGAGAATAGAGGTATTCATGTATCGAGTTTTTCTACAGATTTTGTGTATACAAAAAAGTATATGCAGTTTTATAAAACGGTCCTAGAAACCGATAATGAATCAAAAATACAAGGAGAGATTAATTTAACTTATGAGCGTAAAGATCTAGTCAATTTTAATGATAAGGTAAATATTAAAGCAGAATTCTCAAAAAGTGCAGTATCAATTAAAGATTTAAATAAACTTTATAGTGAACTAAATGGAAATGATATTTTATATTTTTCAGGAAACATTAATGGAGTATTAAATAATTTTAGCGCTAATAATATTAATCTTTATTCTAAAAAAGGAATGAAGATTATTGGAAACATGGGTTTTGTTAATGCAGTGAAAACGGAAAGAGGTTTTGTTTTTGATGCAGATTTAGATAACGTTACAGCAGATTATTATCAGTTAAAAAATGTATTGCCTAATTTATTAGGAAAATCATTGCCTTCAGAATTCCAAAGGCTAGGTAGTTTCACCCTTCAAGGAATTGTAAGGGTTACGCCTGAACAGATAGATGCTACTCTTTCTGTAGATTCTGAAATTGGAGGCATAATTTCGGATCTTCAATTAACAAATATTGAAAACATTGATGAAGCAACTTATGTAGGAGAAGTTGAATTTGTAGATTTTGATTTAGGAATATTTGCAAACGATCCTCTACTGGGTAAAACATCATTAAAAGCTGATGTAAATGGAAGTGGATTTAATGTAGACAACGTAAATACTATTGTTATAGGTAATGTAAGTAGTCTACAATTTAATAAATACAATTACAAAGATTTAAGTGTTAACGGTCAATTTCAAAACAAAAAATTCGATGGTTTATTAACGGCAAAAGATGAGAATTTTAAACTTAAATTTGAAGGGTTGGCAGATTTTTCATCAGCAATAAATAAATTTGATTTTATTGCTAATATTGATAAAATTGATTTAAAAAAAACCAATCTTTTTACTCGTGATAGTATTGCTGAATTAAAAGGGAATATTAAGTTAAATATTTCAGGAAATACTTTCGATGACATTATCGGTAAAGCAACGTTTAAAAACTTAGTGTATACAAACCAAAAACAAAGTTATCCATTTAAAATTTTTGAAGTAAACTCGTCACTAAAAGATAGTATTAAAACAATAGAAATTAACTCAAAAGATATTGTTAAGGGACGGTTAAAAGGAAAGTTTTTATTTGAAGAGTTAATACCAATTACGCAAAATGCTTTGGGAAGCGTGTATACTAATTATTTGCCAAATAAAGTAAGCCCAAATCAGTTTTTAGATTTCGATTTCACCATTTATAATCAAATTATTGATGTCTTTTTACCAGCCGTTTCTATTGGGAAAAATACAAGGTTAAAAGGGAAAATTAATTCAGACAAAAACGCCTTAAAACTCACGTTTACATCACCCGAAATAGATGCATATAAAAATATTATGGAGAATGTAGTATTAAGAATGGATACTAAAAACCCGTTATATAATACGCACTTAACAGCAAGTAAAATTAACACCAAGTATTATAATATAGAAAAGTTAAATCTGTTAAATAGAACCCAAAATGATACATTGTATTTTAAATCGGTTTTTAAGGGAGGAAAAAATTATACAGAAAGTTTTAACCTTGATTTTTATTATACAATTAACGAATTACAGAAATCGGTTGTAGGTATTCAAAAATCTACACTTAACTATAAAGGGTTTGATTGGATTATTAATCCAAAAGAGGATAAAAAGAACAAAGTAACATTCGATTTAAAAGAAAATAATTTTGCTATAAGCCCATTTATTGTTCAGTCAGGAGAGCAAAAGGTAGAGTTTAAAGGAGTTCTAGATGGTGCTTATAAAACTTTACAAGCCAATTTTGATAAAGTAAAACTAGGTAGTTTTTTGCCTTTGATAGATAATTTAAGCTTAAAAGGAGATTTAAGTGGTGTTGTCGATTTTGAGCAAGAAAATGAGAAGATTACTCCAAAAGGGGATTTGTTAATTGAAAATTTTGAAATTAATGATTTTCCTCAAGGAGACTTATTATTGAATGTTATAGGGGAGAATTCTTATGAGAAATATGAAGTAAGCCTCTCTTTAATTAGTGAAAAAGCGAAAAACATATCGGCAAAAGGAAGGGTAGATTTATCAAAAGAAAGACCTATTGTTGATTTAAATGTATTCTTGAAAGAATATGATATAACGGCATTTAGTCCGCTAGGAGAAGAAGTTTTGAATAAATTAAGGGGTAAAGTTACAGGAGATTTTACGGCAAAAGGATTTCTAAATAATCCTGATTTACAAGGGGTTTTAAATTTTGAAAAAGCAGGTTTAACCTTTCCGTATTTAAATATTGATTTTGATTTAAAAGGAAATACAAGTATCATTCTAGATAAACAACAATTTAGGTTGAAGAATATTTTATTAGAGGATACAAAACATAAAACTCAAGGGGTTTTGTCAGGTTATATTGCGCATCAAAATTTTAAAGATTGGTATTTAAACCTAGATATAGATACCAAAAACTTATTGGTATTAGACACCAAAGAGTCTGAAGAAATAGAGTATTATGGAACTGGGTTTTTAAATGGGAATGCAAAGATTAGAGGACTTACAAGTAATTTAGATATTAATGTAAATGGCAAAACCAATAAAGGAACCACCTTTGTAATTCCACTTAGCGATGTTAAAACGATCGATAATTATAAGTTAATTCGTTTTAAGACAGGTAAACCTGAAGATGAAAATAGAAATAAAACAATTAAAGATATAAAAGGATTAGATTTAAAAATAAATCTGGAAGTGACAAAAGATGCCGTTGCACAAGTTGTAATAGATAAGGTTTCGGGAAGTGAGTTAAAAGGAAGTGGAAAAGGAAACTTACGAATTGATATAAATACACGAGGTAAATTTAAAATGTATGGCGATTTTGAAATAGAAAAAGGGTTGTATAATTTTAAATACGCAGGAATTACAAAACCGTTTGTTGTTCAGAAAGGAGGAACAATATCATGGAATGGGAATCCATATGATGCTGAGTTGGATTTAACGGCAATTTATAAAACAAAAGCAAACCCAGCACAGTTGCTAGATAATATTAACTCGAATCGTAAAATCCCAATTGATTTATATACCAAAATCAAGGGAAGTCTATTTAATTCTAAACAAGAATTTGATATCAAGATTCCGAATGCAAATTCAACTGTAGCATCCGAGTTAGAATTTGTGTTGAATGGAAATGATTTGAATACAAAAATGCAACACTTTTCATTCTTATTAGCTTTCGGTACTTTTTATAATGAAAACGCTATTGGTAATAGTGCGGCATCAGGTTTAACAGGAACTGCTTCAGAAATAGCTTCGAGTATTTTAACCAACATGTTAAATAGTAAAGGAAATAAATTTCAATTAGGCTTAGGGTTTACCCAAGGAGATAGAGGAGATGTTAATAATTTAAAATCAGATGATCAGGTTGATGTTTCTATCTCAACACAGTTGGGAGACAGGGTTCTTGTAAATGGTAAAGTTGGGGTTCCTGTTGGAGCAAATACCCAAACAAGTGTAGTTGGAGAGGTGAAAATAGAGGTTTTATTAAATAAAGAAGGAAATTTAAGAGGTACTGTTTTTAGTAGGCAAAATGAGGTTCAATACTCAACGGAAGAAGAAGGGTATACACAAGGAGTTGGTATTTCATATCGAGTGAATTTCAATAATTTATCAGAGTTTGGGGAGAAATTAGGGTTGAAGAAAAAGAAGAATCAAGCGATAAAAAAAGATACTCTAAAACCTAAAAAAAATAAACTAATAAGATTTAAAACAAAAGAGAAAAAAGAATAACCAAACCTATATGAACAGAACGAATAAAGATTACATAGTAATTATGTTAAAAGGGATTGCGATGGGTGCAGCAGATGTTGTTCCTGGAGTTTCTGGAGGAACCATAGCTTTTATATCAGGAATTTATGAAGAGTTGTTAAATTCGATAAGTAACATAAATTTTAGTTTATTTAAAACCTTAAAAAAAGAGGGCTTTAAAGTAGCTTGGAAAGAATTAAATGGTAGCTTTTTGGCATCACTTTTTGTTGGGGTTTTTATAAGTATTGTTTCTTTAGCAAAATTAATTTCATGGTTATTAATAAACCATCCTATTTTGTTATGGTCTTTTTTCTTTGGATTAGTTTTAGCAAGTGTTATTTATATCGCAAAACAAATTACAAAGTGGAATTATAAATCAATATTACTGCTGCTTTTTGGAGCGGTTTTAGCATATTATATTACAACTTTAAACCCTCTGATGTCTGAGAACTCATCAACTATTTTTATGTTTTTTGCTGGGGCAATCGCAATATGTGCTATGATTTTACCCGGTATTTCTGGGTCTTTTATTTTAGTGCTTCTAGGAGCTTACAAACCTGTGTTAGCTGCAGTAAATAATCGTGATTTCACGACAATAGCTGCTATAGGTTTAGGTGCGATTTTAGGATTATTATCTTTTTCTAGAGTTTTAAAATACTTGTTTGCTAATTATAAAAATTATACGTTAGCTGTTTTAACAGGGTTTGTTATTGGTTCGTTAAATAAAATTTGGCCCTGGAAAAGAGTATTAACATTTAGAACTAATTCCCACGGCGAGCAGGTACCTTTTAATGAATTATCAGTGTCTCCTTTGTCATATGATGGAGATTCTCAATTAATGTATGCATCGTTATTAGTAATTGTTGGATTTGCATTAATTTTATTACTTGAAAAATTAGCGATAAAAGAGGAATAAAAATAGCTTTTTAAGATTCTAATCAAATGTATAAAGAACGTACACTATTACAAAAAGTAATTCTTTTCTTTAAAGGATTAACTATGGGAGGTGCCAATAAAGTGCCAGGAGTTTCTGGTGGTATGGTAGCTTTTGTAATGGGGTTTTATGAGGTGCTTATTTTTTCTTTTCAAAGAATGAATGGCAAAGCTTTTAGGTTGCTTTTTAAAGGGCGATTTAAAAGTTTTGCGCAATACACTAATTTACAGTTTTTAACATTGGTTATGCTAGGAAGCATGTTTAGTTACTTTAGTGTTTCTTTAATTTTAGATTATTTTTTAAAAAATTACGAGCTATATGTTTGGGCGTGGTTTTTTGGAATGATTATCGGTTCAATTTATTATATATCAAAAGATTTTAACGATTGGAGATTTAAAAATATTGTGGCTTTAGTTGTCGGGATTTCTATAGGTATTGCTATTAGTTTTATGACTCCAGCAAAAGAAAACGATAACTTGTGGTTTGTTTTTATTTGTGGTATTATAGGAGTTTCAGGGATGACTTTACCTGGGTTCTCAGGTTCGTTTATTTTAATATTGTTAGGGAACTACGTTTTGTTGTTAGTCGATAGTGTAAATGTTTTAGGTAGTGTTGTAACAAGTGTTTTATCTGGCGACTTTGAGGTTTTGAGAGATCAAGTAAAAATTAGATATTTGAAAATTACTGCAGTTTTTACTTTAGGGTCAGCTTTTGGATTGGTATCTATGTCGCATGTATTAGGGTATGTTTTAAAAAGATGGAATCAAATAGTAACGGCTGTTATTATAGGATTCATTACAGGTTCTTTAGGGATTGTTTGGCCTTGGAAAAAAACAATATTCAAGGTAAATAAGGAAATGTTTCTGTTAGATCAAAAAGGAAATAAAATTGTTGAAAATTATGAACGGTTTATACCTGATTTTTCAACTCAAGAAACTTGGATTTCGATAGGCTTTATTGTTTTTGGTATTGCCTTAATTTTAATTATAGATTTTTATGGAAGAAAAAGAAAATAGAAATATTTATGCCTTAGTAGGACGGAATATTTCCTATTCATTTTCGAAGGGATATTTTACAACTAAATTTAAAGAATTAGAACTCGATACTAATGAGTATATCAATTTCGATATTCAATCAATAAAAGAGCTTCCAAAAAAAATAAAAGAATATAAAGGGCACTTAAAAGGAATGAATGTTACCATTCCTTATAAATTAGATGTTTTTAACTATTTAGATAAAATAGATAAAAAAGCACAAAAAGTAGGTGCTGTAAACACCATAAAAATATCTAAAAAGGGGAAGTTAAAAGGATTTAATACAGATGTTTATGGGTTTAGGAAATCAATTGAACCATTACTGAAAGAGCATCATAAAAAGGCATTGATTTTAGGTACAGGAGGAGCTTCTAAAGCGGTAGCTTTTGTATTAAAGAAACTAGGCGTTAAATATAAATTTATATCAAGAAATCCGAAGGGTAAAAAAGAAATTTCTTATCAGGATTTGACCAAGAAAATTGTTGAAAAACATTACTTAATAATTAATTGTACACCTCTAGGAACACATCCTGCTATTAGTGATTTTCCGGATATTCCTTATCAATATATATCAAAAAAACATTTATTGTTCGATTTAATATACAACCCAACAGAAACTGCTTTTTTAAGAAAAGGGAAAGAAGAGGGAGCAGTGATAAAAAATGGGCTAGAAATGTTGGAACAACAGGCTGAAAAAGCTTGGAAAATTTGGAATGATAATTAGAAGTGATCGCTTAAAAATAAAATTTGGTATTCTGTAAGAATCCGTATCTTTATAAACTAAATTAAAGGAACTTAAACATTGTAGATATGTTAGAAAATAACGAAGAAAAATTACAACAACCAATTACTGAGGAAATTACTGTAGTAAGTAAAGAAACTGAAGTTGCAGTAAACGAAGTAGAGAATGAAGTAGCAAATGAAGCTGAAAAAGCTGATGAGAAGCATGAAATACAAATGCTTGATTATACTTCGATGGAATTGGATACATTGGTAGAAGAATTAAAAAAGTTATTAGAAAACCACCAAATTCAACAACTAAAGTCGAATATTGATTCTCTTAAGAATGCATTTAACACCAAATTTGGAGCACTATTAGCCGAAAAGAAAGAAGTGTTTTTAGCAGAAGGAGGCGATTCAATCGATTTTCAATTTTCTAGCCCTGTAAAATCAGAATACAATAAATTATTAGGAGAATATAAATCAAAAAAAGATGCTTACTATTCTCAGTTAGAGAAGCAGTTAAAGGAAAATCTTGATAAAAGAAATGCTTTAATTGATGAGTTAAAAGCATTGATAGTAAATGCTGATGCTAAAACAATGTATAATGATTTCCAAGGAATTCAGAAAAAATGGAGAACGATAGGAGCAGTACCAAAAACTAAATACAATGATACATGGAAAATTTATCATCACCATGTTGAACGTTTTTACGATTTATTACATTTAAATAAAGATTTTAGAGAACTTGATTTTAAACATAATTTAGAAGAAAAACTAAAATTAATTACGCGTGCTGAATCTTTAAACGAAGTAGTCGATGTAAATGTAGCTTTTAAAGATTTACAAGATTTACACCGTTTATGGAAAGAAGAAATTGGTCCTGTAGGAAAAGAACATCGAGAAGATGTTTGGGATAAGTTTAGTGAGGCCACAAAGAAGATACATGATAAACGTCATCAATATTTTAAAGAATTAAAGTCGAAGTATCAAGAAATGATTGATGCTAAGTTAGAGGTAGTCGTTGAGATTAATGCATTCGATACTTCAAATAATAAATCACATAACGATTGGCAAAAAAGTATTGTAGAACTTGAAAAACTACGTAAAAAATACTTTGATATTGGAAAGTTACCTTATAATAAGAGTGAAGCTGTTTGGCAACAATTTAAAAATGCTACCAAAAAGTTTAACAGCTCAAAAAATGTTTTCTATAAAGGTGAAAAAAGTACTCAAAATGACAATTTAAAAAGTAAAATTGCACTAATTGAACTTGCTGAGAGTATTAAAGATAGTGATGACTGGCAAGAAGCAACGAATACGATGAAGCGTATTCAATCTGATTGGAAAGAGATTGGTCATGTTCCAAGAAAATTTTCTGACGATATTTGGAAACGTTTTAAAAACGCGTGTAATTATTATTTTGATAGATTACATGCTCAGAAGAATGAACAAAATAAAGAAGAGATAGCTGTAGTAGAGGCTAAAAAAGAGTTTATAGCGCAAATGAAAGTTTCTGAAAACTTGAGTTTAGAAGATATTCAGGAAAGTATTGTTAGCTGGAGAGCGTTAGGTTTATTGCCAAGAAATGCACGTCATTTAGATGAGAAATTTAACAAAGCAGTTGATGCTCATTTAGGAAATCTAGATATGAGTAAAAGCGACATTGAAATGATGAAGTTTAAAAATTCTGTGGAGACTTATTTAGCGCAAGAAGATTATAAAAAATTGGATAACGAACAATATTTTATTCGTAAAAAAATAGATGAATCTGTTCGCGAGATGCAGCAATTAGAAAATAATTTAGGCTTTTTCTCAAATGCTAAAGATGATAATCCTTTGGTCTTAAATGTTCGTAAAAGAATTCAAGAATTTAAAGATCAATTAGATGTTTGGAAAGCAAAGTTAACTTACATGAAAAAGTTAAACTATTAATGCTGTTTTAAAGTAAAATAAAAACTCGAATCATTTGATTCGAGTTTTTTTATATGTGATAGTTGAGGTTTTTGCTAACATTTTATGTCTTAGTATCTCGCAGGGTGTTAAGAATTTTGTTAGCCTTTTATTTATATTTTTTATCAATAAATTTTGAATTCAAAAGCCTAGCTACTGCCATGTAGCTTGGTTTAAAATATATTTTACTTCCAATACTATATTTCTTTTTTCCCTCTTTTGTTGCATTCGTGCCAAGATCAACAACAAGCATGTCAGAGGTTATTCCAACAAATTCTAATTCTTTATCAATAAAATCAATATCGTTTTGATCAACATCTAACAGACCAAAGTCAAGAATAGCTTTAAGTGAAGTCTCATTAACATTTTCTTCATCGAAATCTGCAGATTGCCCAATATTTGCATGACTTATTATGCCATCTGGTACAATTTTTTTCTCTTCAAGCTCAATGATGTTAGCGCTAAATTCAAAAGTGTCTACTGAAAGTTCTTTAAACTGTTTGTTATCTAATGGGCTGACTCCAAAAAATACAGCTTCTCCAACTCGAAAATGATTAATATCTTTGGGAATCGTTTTGTTCTCAATAAGTGGCAAAGTGATAGATGTACCGCCAGAAACATATTTCAAATCCTTATTAAATTTTGCAGAGATTAGTTCTTGATAAAGAGATAGTTGTAATAATTTATCATATGAAGGTTCAACACCATACATGCAGCCTAAATTTGAACCAATACCGATAACTTCAATGTTCGGAAGTTGAAAAATACTTTCATAAAAACTTATTAACTCAGTTCTTTTTACACCTTCGCGTAATTCACCAAGTTCAATCATTATTATAATTTGGTGGATTTTATCAGCATTTTTAGCTGCTTGGTTTAAAGCTAAAATAGTAGAAAAAGAACTGTTCAGAGAGATGTCTGCGTACTTTACAATATCATCTGCATACATTTTTGCAGGAGGTTTAATGTAAATTGTGCGCATTTTAGGATTAACCATTTTTAAGTTTTTCAAACTGGTTAGTCTTGAATCTCCAATAGAATCAATTCTATCGATTACTTCATCAGTAAGTACCTGCTTTAGAAATTCTTTGTCTCCTGAAAAAACTTTGGTAATTAGACTCCATGAAATATTATGAGCATCAAAATAAGCACTTAAATACTTGATGTTGCCTTGAATTTTTTTAGTGTGAATTATTAACTCTGCCATAAGTTATTTCTTTAATCTCATTTCTAGGTAAGGATTTGTAAAGCCTAATTTTTCATAGAGGTGTTTAGCAGGGTTGTTAGCTTCTACGTGAAGAGCAATATCTCCTTTTGAATAATCAATAGCTTTTTGCATTAATGTTCTCCCTAAGCCTTTACCTCTTTGGTTTTTATGTGTTGCGATGTAAACAAGAATATTTTCTGGAATATAACCACCCATTCCTGTCTCATTAATTACAGTTGCCCCCAAAATTTGATTGTTTTCTTTAATAAGCATAGTAAATCCTCCAGGAGAAGTAAATTCCTTTATTGAGTAATTTATCGCTTTTTGAATGTCTTTTTTAGAATCACCGTATTGTTCAAGGTTATCATATAAAAAATCGATTACTTCATTTTTTTCTAATTCATTTGGTTTGTTTACCACACTAAATATTTTTGTTTCAATCATAAATTAATTCGCTTTTCAATAATATAATAAAATTTAGGAGATGGCCAAATTAATAGGTTTTTAATGACAAGTAACTATTCGTTTGAATGAATTTGTATTCAACGTTAGTGAAGCTGTCTAAAAATAAGTTAAAAATCAAATCAAATTTAGCGTAATAAAAAAGCTCTCGAAAACGAGAGCTTTTAAAATATATTTAAAGAAAAAATTTAAACAAATAAGTTGTCAATTTTTTCTTTTTCTTCTTGTGCCAAAGCAGCGTCTACTAAAATACGACCACTATGCTCATCAATTGTAATTTTCTTACGGTTAGCAATCTCTAACTGTACCTGAGGCGGTATTGTAAAGAAAGAACCACCAGCAGCACCACGTTCAATTGCAACAACAGCTAATCCGTTTCTTACTTTTGTGCGAATTCTGTTATATGCAGTTAATAGGTGATTGTCGATAGACTGTGCATACTCTTCCGATTTCTCGTTTAATAACTTTTCTTCTTTTTCAGTTTCTTTTAAAATAGCATCAAGTTCATTTTTCTTGTGAGTTAAATGAGTTTCTTGCTTTTTTAATTTCTCTTTACTAGCGTCAACAACTTGGTTCTTTTGAATTATTTTAACCTTATACTCTTTAATTCTTTTTTCTGATAATTCAATTTCTAATTCTTGAAACTCAATTTCTTTTGTTAAAGAATCAAACTCACGATTATTACGAACATTTTTTTGTTGCTCTTCGTACTTTGTAATTAACGTTTTAGACTCGGTAATCGCTAATTTTTTATTGCTAATGTCAGTATCTAAACTAGTAGATTCTTCTTTTAACTTAGAAAGTCTAGTGTTTAATCCGGCAACTTCATCTTCTAAATCTTCAACTTCTAAAGGTAATTCACCACGAACGTTTCTGATTTCGTCAATTCTAGAATCGATTAACTGTAAATCGTATAACGCTCTTAATTTTTCTTCTACCGTTACTTCTTTTTTTGCCATCTGTTATGTATAGTGTATTGGATTTGTGCTTTTTTCGCTTAAAGTAATTGCAAAAGTACTAAAATTTTTACGAAGATAATCAATCAAAAGATTTTTTGTAAACTGTTCACTTTCATAATGTCCAACATCTGCAAGTAATATTTTTTTTTCAGCTTTAAAAAACTCATGATATTTAAAATCAGCACTAATATAAGCATCAGCATTCAAGTTCATTGCGTTTTTTATAGCAAAGCTTCCAGAACCACCTAAAACAGCTACTTTTTTAATAGGGTTTTCTAATAATTCAGAATGTCTAACACAATCCGTTTTAAAAGTTTTCTTCACAAAAGTTAAAAAATCTTTTTCATTCATTGGGTTTGTGAATTCACCAATCATTCCCATACCTATAGTTTGGTTGCTATTATCTAAGGTGATTACCTCGTAAGCAACTTCTTCATACGGATGTGAATCAAACAATGTTTTAAGTATTTTTCCTTCTAAAGAACTATTAAAAGTTACTGAAATACAAGTCTCTTCTTCAAACATCAATTCTCCTTTTTTGCCTATTGTCGGATTTGAGTTATCATTACCTCTATAACTGCCTTTTCCTTCTGTATTAAAAGAACAGTTGTTGTAATTGCCAATATTTCCGGCTCCTGCTTCAAAAAGTTTAGCACGTAAATTACTAGCTTCCGCATTTGGAACATAAGTGGTTAGTTTTTTTATAATCCCTTTTTTAGGAATTAATATTTTACAATTTTGTAATCCTAACACTTCACACATTTTAGCAGAAACACCATTATTTACATTATCTAAAGCTGTATGTGTAGCATAAATAGCAATATTGTTTTGAATAGCTTTTAAAACTACTCGCTCAACATAATTGTTACCATTTATTTTTTTCAATCCACTAAAAATAATCGGATGGAAACTTACAATTAAATTACAATTTTTAGCAATGGCTTCATCAACGGTTTCCTCTAAGGTATCAAGCGTAACTAAAACGCCTATAACTTCCGTTGAATAAGTTCCTATTAATAAGCCTACATTGTCAAAATCTTCAGCTAGCGAAAGTGGTGCCAGTTTTTCAATATAGTTAGTAACGTCTTTTATTTGCATTTTTTTAGTTTAAAGGATATGTCAAAGTTACTAAAACTTGTTATTCTTCTTAGTAATGACGAAATAATTTTTACTTTTGATACCATGAAGTTATTTCGATTTTTATTATTTCCGTTTGCTGTTTTATACGACGTTATTACAACGATTCGTAATTGGTTTTTTGAAGTAGGTGTTTTAAAATCCACTTCTTTTGATGTTCCTGTTATTGTAGTAGGGAATTTAAATGTTGGCGGAACAGGAAAATCACCGCAGATAGAATATTTAATTCGATTATTAAAAGAGAAGCATAACGTTGCTGTTTTAAGTCGTGGTTATAAACGGAAAACAAAGGGGTTTCAAATAGTAAGTTCTAATCATTCGACAGCTGATGTTGGTGATGAGCCTTTGCAGTTTTATAAAAAATTTAAAAATGAAGTTACCATTGCTGTTGATGCAGATAGAACTAATGGAATTCAAAAATTATTAAAAAGTGATAACTCGCCGCACGTTATTTTATTAGATGATGCTTATCAGCATAGAAAAGTAAGGGGAAGTACATACGTTTTGTTAACAAAGTATAATGATTTGTATGTAGATGATTTTATGTTACCTACGGGGAATTTAAGAGAAGCTAAAAGAGGTGCTGAACGAGCGGACGTAATAATTATTACCAAATGTCCTGAAGATTTATCAAAAACAGCACAACAAGCAATTATTAAAAAAATTAACCTCAAAAAGAGTCAACAACTATTTTTTACAACTATCTCTTATGATGAAAATTTAAAAGGAGTTGATTCGGAAACCACAATTTCTGATTTGAAAAATAAAGAAGTTTTATTGGTAACAGGAATTGCGAATCCTAGTTCGTTATTACAGTATTTAATGAAAAAGGGAGTAAATTATAAACACTTAAAATATCCTGATCATTATAACTTTGCTGATAACGATATAAAGCAAATAAGAAAGGTTTTTGATGATTTATCATCGCATAATAAAATAATTATAACTACTGAAAAAGATTATATGCGCTTAGAGGAGAAGCTGGAAAATGTATCTTATATTTCAATAAAAAGCGAGTTTGTAAGCGGTGGAGAAATATTTAACGATTTTATTATTAATGAGATGAAAAATTAAATTTTTTACTTGTGGTATTATTTTTGATATTTTTAAAGCGATAAACAATAATTATAATGAGAAAAATATTTTTAATTTTAGTGCTTCTTTTAGGTGTAAAAGCATCTTTTGCTCAAGAAAGTGTTGTTGCTCAAGAAAAAGAAGCTATAAAGTGGGAAATGTCTTTTGATGAGGCAATTAAAAGAGCAAAGGACGAAAATAAACCTGTTTTGGTTTTTTTTACTGGTTCAGATTGGTGTCCGCCATGTAAACAGGTTGATAGAGAGTTGTTTCATACTAATAAGTTTAAAGAATTTTCTACTAAAAACTTGATTTTATACAAGGCCGATTTTCCTAGAAACAGATATTTGGTTTCTTCAAGTGCAAAAAAAGCGAATAGAAAATTACAGTTTAAATATGGAATAAATTCTTTTCCTACAGTGGTGGTTATGAATGCTGATGGAGATGTTTTAGGTAAGAAAAAAGGAGCCTATATGGCTGCGTCTTATTACCCGTTTTTAGAAGCTATTCTGAAAAATAATTAAATAAAAAAACGAAGCTTTTAGCTTCGTTTTTTTATTTAATCACAGGGCGATAGCCCAATTGGGTATAATTACCTGAGGCTTTCCTCTAAATAAAAATAGGATTCCAACTGTAATACCTTGTACCTTCCTTTAGGGGGAGGTTCTTTATTTATTTTTAAAATTTTTCTTTTACTGCTGCACTAATCTGTTTAATTTCTTGCTCATCTTTTCGAGGGCAAATTAAAATAACATCATCTTTTTCTACCACGATAAAATCGTTTAACCCTTGAATAATTACTTTCTTTCCGCTTTCAGTTCGAACCATATTTCCACTAGCATCTCTAAAAATAGTTTCAGCACCTACAACGGCGTTTTGTCGTGTATCTTTCTCTAATTTATTGTATAAAGATCCCCAAGTACCTAAGTCGTTCCATCCAAAATCTACAGGTAAAATATGTACATTAGTTGAACATTCCATAATTCCATAGTCAATAGAAATGTTTTCACATTTTTGATAATTATTTTTTATGAAGTCACCTTCTAAATCAGTATTGTAAATGGTGTTTCCAGCATCTAAAACTTTCATCATTTTAGGTAAATAGTTTTCAAAACTATGTAGAATACTTTTTGTCGACCAAATAAAAATACCTGCATTCCATAAATAATCACCACTAGCTAAAAACTGTTGAGCAGTTTCTGTATTCGGTTTTTCAGTAAATTTTTTTACTTTTTTTATGTCTGAAGAATTTTCTTCAAACTGAATATATCCATAACCAGTATTAGGAGCATCAGGTTGAATTCCTAAAGTCATTAAAATATTATTATTTGCAGATGCTTCAAATGATGTTTTAATGTTATTTAAGAACTCCGTTTCGTTTTCAATCCAATGATCAGACGGAGCAACGAGCATTACTGCATCAGGATTTTGGTTGTGAACTTTTAAAGCAGCATATAAAATACAAGGAGCCGTATTTCGCATTGCAGGTTCTAATAATAATTGCTTTTTTGATGTTTTTGGAAGTTGCTCTAAAACGAGTTTTTCATAACGCTCATTAGTCGCAATTAATATGTTTTCAGAAGGAATTAATTGATTAATTCTGTTAAAAGTACGTTGAATTAATGATTCACCTGTACCTAACATATCATGAAATTGCTTCGGATATTCTTGGGTGCTTACTGGCCAAAACCTTGAGCCAACACCACCAGCCATAATTACTGCGTAATAGTTCTTATTCATAAAAATTTAGTATCATTCCTGAAAGATAGGAGTTTTATTTATATGCTTGAAGCTGCTAGCTTCACTTCTGCGTTTTGATTAAAAAGATAGACTCGCTTGTTTGTTAAGTTTAAACATTCATAGCGGGTTCTACGTTTGTTACCTCTTTTATATAGCGTGTTTTTAAATTGAAAAACACTGTCATTCGGAATTTCAAAGATAAAACTTTTTCCGCTTTCTGCGGCGCCACCTCGTAAGGCTAATGATAAATTAACGTCAGTATCAGTACTTGCTTTCGGATTTTTAAAATACTTGGCTAAATATGGAAGCATTTGATTTGGGTAAATATCTGGTTGTAAAAAAGGCAACATTAAATGTTGAAAAACGGTTTTCCAATGTTTACCATGAGGTTGTACTCTCCCGAATCTCTTGTGTGTAACATGATGTGCAATCTCGTGAATTAACGTTAGTAAAAACTGATGTTCGTTCAAGTTATTGTTAACCGTTATCTGTGTTTGTCCGTTCGGAAAAGTTCTGAAATCACCATGTTTGGTTTGCCGCTGATTTACAATTTTAAGATTAATCTTATGTTCATTAATTAA
>CBDTZS010000015.1:0-37642 GCA_965364955.1 uncultured Tenacibaculum sp.
AAAGCAATTAATCAACAAGGATTGGATAACTCTTTTAAGAACGTTACGCATATTTTTCATAGTATTAATAATCAAAATATAACTTAAACAATCTCAAAATTTTAAGAAAGAATATATGTGAATTTATTGGTGATGGTTAACAATAAACATTCTTTTTTTTGAAACTTATTCTTTAGTCAATTAGCTATCAAATAGGTTTCCATTTAAATATTACTTACATAATCTCTCTTATGATTATTTCAGTAAAACTGATATATATCATTGTCTTTTTACTAATGTAGAAGTAATTTTATCTGACCATATTAAAAACTGTTATCATGAGACGTAAAATACTATTACCTACAGATTTTTCGAAAAATGCGTGGCATGCTATTAAATATGGGTTAGAACTTTATAAAAATGACAATTGCGATTTCTATATTCTAAATGTTTTTTCTACTACAGGAAATATTATGGAGAGCTTAATAAATTTAGAATATGGAAGTGTACTACATAAAAAAGCAAAAGAAAAATCTAAAAACGGCCTAAAAAAAGTTATTGATATGTTGAGGCTTCATAAATATAATAACCCAAAACATCATTTTGAAGCCATTTCAGTTTTAAACAACCCACTAGAATCGATTAAAAGCATTGTTGATAAAAAGGATATTGAAATGATTGTGATGGGTACTAAAGGGTCTACTAATTCAAGGCATTTAGTTTATGGAAGTATGGCAATTTATGTGATGGAGAAAGTTAGAAATTGCTCGGTAATAACGATACCAGAAAATGCGAAAAAAATAGTACCTAAAGAGATTGTTTTTTCAACAGATTATAAGACACCTTACAAAAGGCGTGAGTTAAATAGTTTAATTGATATAGCTAAAAAATGTGAGGCAAAAATAGCGATATTACATATTCTTGAAAAAGATAAATTAGATAAGAACCAAGAGGGAAATAAAAAAATGCTTGAAGAAATTTTTGAAGAAACCCCATATGAATTTCATGAATTATCAAATCATTCTATAGAAACAGCAATAGATATTTTCGTGGAAAGTAGAGACAGCGATATGGTTGCTTTTATCAATAAAAAACACACTTTTTTCGGTAGTGCGTTAACCCAGCCTTTGGTGAAAGGGATCACTTATAATTCTGGAGTTCCGATATTAGTAATGCATAATTTAATAAACTAAAATATATTTAAAATGAAAAATACAGGAATCTGGTTAGATAAAGAAAAAGCATTTATTGTAACCATCGAAAACGGAGAAGAAACATTAAGCACAATCTCTTCTAATATAGAAAATTTTAAGATACATGGAGGTTCTGGAACTCGGTTTAAAGGAGGTCCACAAGATGTTGTTCAAGACAGTAAATATTTAGAACGTGAGAAGCATCAACTAAAAGCGTATTTTAAAGAGATTACTAATGAAATTAAAGAAGCAGATGCGTTGGTGATTTTTGGACCTGCAGAAGGGTATCTGAAATTTCAAAAAGAATTAGTAGAAAACTATACAGACCTAGGCAAAAAAATTAAAGACGCTAAAATAGCAGATAGCATGACAAAAAAACAAACGATTGCTTTGGTTAGAGATTTTTTTGACTCAAAAAAATAATAACTTAAACAGTTATATAACTAAAGGAATTCTTTTTATTAAATACTATGGCAGATACTAATATAGATATTGTAAAATCTTCTGGTAAAAAAGTAAGATTTTCATTAAATAAATTAAGAAAATCTTTAAAAATAACTGGTGCAGATGAACAAACAATTCATCAGGTTATAGATAAAGTTCGTGATGAACTCTATCAAGGAATCTCTACAAAAGAAATTTATAATAGAGCTTTTACATTACTCAAAAAGGAAAAAAATTATTTCGCTTCAAAATACAAGCTTAAAAAAGCTATTTATGAGTTAGGTCCAACTGGTTTTCCGTTTGAACGTTTTGTAAGTGCTATTTTAAAATATTCAGGATATAAAACTGAAGTTGGTAAAATTGTACAAGGTCATTGTGTTACACATGAAATAGATGTTATAGCTTTTAAGAATAATGAAGCGACGATTATACAATGTAAATTTCATGGTGAGCAAGGTCTTAATTGTAATATTAAAATACCTCTATATATACACTCTCGTTATATGGATGTAAAGACACATTGGAATCTGAATCTTAAAAAAAAGCCATTACTTACTGAGGGTTGGGTTGTAACAAATACACGTTTTACAAGAGATGCCAAACAGTTTGGTAATTGTATGGGATTATACTTATTGAGTTGGGATTATCCTAAAAATGATGCTTTAAAAGACAGAATTGATAGATTGGGATTATATCCTATTACTGTTTCTACATTACTTACCAATAGAGAGAAACAGTTTCTGCTAAGTAGAGATATTGTTCTTTGTAGAGAGCTTATAGACGATTCATATTATTTAGATCATTTAGCTATTTCTAATATAAGAAAGAAAAGAATTTTAGAAGAAATTAAACAACTCTGTAACTTTAAAAATTATTAAAATGACAAAATTAGCTAAAGTCCATTTTTTAGGTGCTGCTGAAGCTGTTACTGGGTCAAAATTTTTACTTGACCTACCAGAAATAAAAATTTTAATAGACTGTGGGGTATTTCAAGGACTTAAAGAATTAAGAGAAACCAATTGGAAAGACCTTCCTATAAACGCAGCGTTAATTGATATTGTACTACTTACACATGGGCATTTAGATCATGTAGGGTATTTGCCTCGATTGATACGACAAGGGTTTAGAGGGAAAATTATTGGAACTGCACCAACATTAGCTATTACTGAAATTATATTGAAGGATAGTGCGAAAATTCATTAAGAAGCAGCAAAAAAAGCTAATAAAGAAAAGTATACAAAACACAGTCCTGCACTACCTTTTTTTACTATAAAAGAAGCAGAAAAAACGATTGATTTTTTTGAAGCAGAAATAGAAAATAAATGGATTCATTTATCAGAAGAGATAATGTACAGGTTTCAATATAATGGGCACATTATTGGAGCAACTTTTATTGAATTAGAAATTTATGGAAAACGATTTGTTTTTTCTGGAGATATAGGAAGGTCAAATGACTATCTCTTAGATGTTCCTAAAAAACCAGAATGGGCAGATTTTTTATTTATTGAAAGTACTTACGGAGATAGACTGCATCCTAAAGAAGATTTAGAAGATATATTGAGTAGAGAAATTAAGGATGTAATCGAGAAAAAAGGAAACTTAATTATACCAAGTTTTGCTGTTGAGCGCTTACAAACAATTATGTATATTCTTTGGAAACTTTATAAAGAGCATAAGATTCCAAACATTCCTGTTTTTATAGACAGTCCTATGGGAAATAATGTTTTAGAAGTTTTTAAACGTTTTCCAAAATGGCATAAACTTTCAGAGACTGAATACAATGCTATGTGTAACCACATAAATATTATACAATCTTATAAAGAAACATGGGAAACGATTGATAATAAAAGATCAAAAATTGTGATAGCAGGAAGTGGGATGGTTACTGGAGGAAGGGTTCTTACTTATTTACAACAACTTATAGACGAACCATCTACAACTATTTTATTGGTTGGTTATCAGGCAGAAGGAACACGAGGAAGACAATTAAAGGATGGGGCTCATGAAATACGATTTCACGGAAAATATTTTCCTGTAAAAGCAACTGTAAAGACTATTGAAAGTTTATCTGCGCATGCAGATCAACAAGATTTATTAAACTGGATGAGTTCCATTAAAAACGTTCCAGAAAAAGTATATTTAATTCATGGAGAACCTACTGCATTAGATAGTTTTCGAGTGAAAATAACCAACGAATATAATTGGAACGTAATGATTCCAAAACTAAATGATATTGAAGAAATTATGATTTAATAAAATTTGAATCTTATGAAGGTGAACATAAAATATTTTTTTTTACAATCATTTAACGATGGTTTCATAATAAAGATACAACTGCCTTTTTTAAACTATAAGAAAATTCCGGTTTTCTAATAAAAGATGATATATGTTTAATTAGGTAGGAGAGGGCTTATAGGTGTTGAAAAAATAGTTGGTAATAAAATAAATAAAGGTTATAAATTTTTGGATTTTATAAAGGAACTAAAACAAGTATATCAAATGAACCCAGAAAATCAATTTATTGTCTTAAATAGCTGATTTTATCGAGTTTTTTTCTGATATAATATGTAATACGTCCAGTTTTTACAGGGTTGTAATGATTTGGACTAGTCATATAGTATTTTTCTTTATTTTGCCTAAATTTTGAAGCTATGAGCATTTTTTTTTTCACTTCAATTCATCTTAAAATACGATTTGGATATAATATAAATCATCTATTTACATATAATGATTCGTATAACTTTGAGTGATCCATTTTAATCTCTTAAGGTTTACTTGCAGCGTACGTTTTAAATTTCTTTATGTTATAGAGTAAATATATACACAAATCAAAAAATGTTTCAGTTTTATTATACCACTTTGTTTTCTGTCAAAGTATGGAAGGGTCTTTTTGGATAAAAAAGTGGATGAGACCTTAGTCGGTATATGTCTTGAAATCGGAAGGAGAGGTCGCATATTTATAGCCTATGATACTACCCAGGTAGAAAGTGACAAAGGTTTAATTTTTAACCAGTACGTACCATGATTCATTAAATTAAATCATGGATAAGAACTACTTATTCTTGAGTGACTGATTTTAACATTAATAAGTGTTTCATTGGGTTTTGTTATAGAATTAACAGATCACAATCCAAAGAAACTATATTCTACAATCTTATAAATAGGATGGTAAAAGCTGATACTATCTATCAAACTAAAATTATACGTAAATAACTACTAATCTCTAAAGGTTTTTTTATTAATCTTTAACCACTTCGTTTAAATTATTATCCTGATTAATTTCCCAGACATTAAAAATACCATTCCCGTTAAAATCAGATATTGCAATGGCTTTAGCTTTGAAAGTATTATTTGTAGCTTCTATAATTTCATAAGTGTAATTAGAAGTTCCTCCTTGATTGATTGTTTTTGGTGAAATAAAATCAATAGCGTTAAAATCATTAGAATATCTAGAATGCATATAAAAATAATCACGTTGCATATTATGTAAATGTTTTAACTGTGATTGCGCTTCTATTTTTTTTGCCTTTGAAATTAAAGGCATTAAATTAGGTAATGCGATTAATATTAGGATACCTATAATAACTAAAACTACTAATAGTTCTTGTAAATTAAAGGCATTGGTTTTTTTAAAGGCAATATTTTTTATTTTATTTTTCATAGAAATTGTTTATAAAGAGTCAAAAGTAAAAAAAAATACTATTTTTGCGTGTAAAATTTACTAAAAATAAAATATGGAAAAAAAAAGTTTGCTATGCTTTTTCTTATTCAGCATATTCATGTCGTGCGGAATTCTACCGCATAAAAATAATTTTAATGAAACTCAAAAAACAATTGAACTTGGTGTTGTTGGAATCAAGAATAATTTTGTTCATAAAACAGATTTTGAAGAGTCTGGAGTTCCAGTTTATAAAAACCTTATTAAAGTTTCTGTTGTAGGAAAAAGATTTAAAAAAAACACTTACAATCAATATTTAAAAGCGGTAAAAAACAAAAAAGTATTTAACAGCGTAAATTATATTGATAGTTTAAAAATTAAACCTACATATTTCGAGATTAGTATTAACGATAAGGTAGCAATAGTAAATGCTATAAATAATGACAATATTTCTTTATATAAGTACATGAAAAATGTACCAGAAACAAAAATTATTTTAAGCCTACGCTTAACAGTATCTAAATTACTGAAAAATCAAATTTTAAAAGCAGATGCTTTTTATTTAACAACCGATACTCAAAAAAAACAAAGGCTATATATTTATAAAAACCAAATAAAAATGGGAGAAATAAATATTAATAAAAACGATGTTTTTGCATATAAAACAGGTTCGTTTTGCTGGAGGGTCACAGATAGAAAAAAAATACAATTGGCAACCATTATTGAAGAAGGTAAAAGCTGTGATAATTCAACCAAGAAAAATGCTATATATCTAGAAAAAGAATTAACAAAAAGCACTTTTAAATTTTAGAAAGAATGAAAAGATTAATGAAAATTTTTCTGGTAATTTTCGTAGTGTTTTTTGCTGCATGTGAAGCAATTTTTTTAGAAAACATAACGAATGATATTGTGGTAGTTGTAGCACCGAAAGATAATGTTCAAGTAGAAGAAGGCGCTGTAAATTTTATATGGGAGAATATATTAGATGCTTCATCATATCATTTACAAATAGCGAAGCCAACATTTAATCAAGCTTCACAAATTATTTTAGATACTACGATAACTAAAAATTCTTTTACCCATACTATGAAAATAGGAGAATATGAATGGAGAGTTAAAGCCAAAAATGAAGAATATGAAACGGGGTATACAACCCAAAGTTTGGAAGTTATTAATGCAGATATTATCAATTCACAAGTAGTGCTGTTACTTCCATTAAATAATACTATTAGTAATGTAGTAAGCCAAAAATTATTGTGGACAGAGTTGACTGGCGCTATAGAGTATAGATTGCAAATTTGGCAGCCCGATGACCAAGGAACAAAAATTAAAGATATAATTGTTACGGAAAGTTCATATATACATAGTTTTTTAGAAGGCAATTTTATGTGGAGAATAAGACCACAGAGTGCTTCTCAAAACGGAGAATATTCTGAAAGGTTAATTACTATTGATTCTAAAAAACCCAATACACCCGTAAATACGAGTCCAGATAATAATGGTGGACAAACCGATACTACCGTCAATTTTTCATGGATAAGAACAGCGATAGCTGGTACCCAAGAAATAGATAGTATTTATGTGTTTACTGATGCTAGTTTAACAACATTAAGCTTTAAAGAAAAAGGTGCTAATAAATCATATACAAAAGAAAACGTATTAATAGGTTCATATCATTGGTATGTACAATCTTTTGATACGGCAGGTAATAAAAGTGAAAAAAGTAACACATTTATGATAAGTGTAAATTAATTGAAAATTATGAAAAAGATAGTATTAGTATTATTAATTGGGTCACTTACTTTTAGTATGTATTCTCAAAACACTTATTTCGGTTTATATGCTGGTGGTTCATCTACGGGAAGTAATAATAATTTTTTCGGTACATATGCTGGTAAAGATGCTCAAGGAAACCATAATGTTTTTATAGGTTTATCTAGTGGTAGAAACACGACTGGTGGTAGTAATGTTTTTATTGGGAATTATAGCGGACAAGCTAATCTAACAGGTTATAGTAATATATTTACAGGATATCATAGCGGAAGCAGTAATACAACAGGTCATAGTAATATATTTACTGGAAACGGAAGTGGAACAAGTAATACAACAGGTCATAGTAATGTGTTTTATGGTGCTAGTAGTGGTTATAGAAACACGACTGGTGGTGGTAATGTTTTTATAGGACGTTATAGTGGAAATGATAATACAACAGGGGTTTTTAATGTTTTTACTGGGTATCAGAGCGGAAAGAGTAATTCAATAGGAGATTATAATGTGTTTTCAGGTTACCAATCTGGTTTTAATTCAGTAGGAAGTTCAAATATTTTTACAGGATATGGAGCTGGATATAATACAACAGGAGATTATAATGTGTTTTCAGGTTACCAATCTGGTTATAATTCAACAGGAAGTGTAAATATTTTTACAGGATATAGAGCTGGATATAATACAACAGGAGATAATAATGTTTTCTCTGGGAACTCTTCTGGTAATGCCAATACAACAGGTACTGGAAATGTTTTTACAGGAGCTGAATCTGGATTTAAAAACGTAACAGGTAGTTATAATCTTTACCAAGGTTTTAGGGCAGGGAAAAATGCGACTGGAGGTAGTAATAATATTTTCTCAGGTAGTGCTGCTGGTTATGTAAATACAACAGGTAGTAATAATATTTTCTCAGGAAATTCAGCTGGATCTTCTAATACAACGGGAGCTGGAAATATTTTTACAGGTGCTTATTCTGGAGCTAAAAATGTAATTGGTAGTTATAACCTTTACCAAGGTTATCAGGCAGGTAGAAATGCTACAGGAAATTCTAATATTTTTTCAGGTGCTTATTCTGGATATAATACAACAGGGGATAATAATATATTTGAAGGTAGTCAATCAGGTAAATCTAATACAACGGGTTTTGGAAATGTTTTCTCTGGTTATTTTTCTGGTAAAACCAATACAACAGGTAGTTATAATATTTACCAAGGGCATGCCACAGGAGAAAATGCTACAGGAGGTGATAATATATTTTTAGGTGCCTTTGCAGGACAAAATGCTACAGGGAGTTTAAATATTTTTTCTGGTCATTCTTCTGGTTCTAATTCAACAGGAAGTCATAATGTCTTTACTGGTCATTATTCTGGTCAAGCCACTACAACCGGTCTAGGGAATATTTTTACAGGTAATTATTCTGGTTATCTTAATACAGTGGGTAATTATAACCTTTACCAAGGGCATTCGTCAGGAAAAAATGCTACAGGAAGTAATAATATATTTTCAGGTGCCTTTGCAGGACAAAATGCTACAGGGAGTTTAAATGTTTTTTCTGGTCGTTCTTCTGGTGAGAATACCACAGGAGATAATAATGTCTTTACGGGTCATTATTCTGGTCGAGCTAATACAACAGGTAAAGGGAATATTTTTACAGGTAGTTATTCTGGTAATGCTAATACAATAGGTGATTATAACCTTTACCAAGGTTATGAAGCGGGGCGAAATTCTACTGGAAAAAACAATGTGTTTTCAGGTTTTAGGGCAGGTTATAATTCAATAGGAAATTTCAATGTTTTTGCTGGAGATCAAGCTGGATATAATACAACAGGAGATCATAATATTTTCTCAGGTTATTTTTCTGGACATGTCAATACAACCGGAATAGGAAACATCTTTTATGGTTACGTAGCTGGATCTAAAAATGTAACAGGTAATTATAATATTTATCAAGGTTATTCGGCAGGAAGAGATGCAATTGGAGGTAACAATAATATCTCTATAGGTCATTCTTCTGGGTATAATACAACAACTGGTAATAATAATGTTTTCTTCGGTTCTAGCGCTGGTAGGGCCAATACAACAGGAGGTGAAAATGTGTATATAGGAACTGCTGCAGGGCACCTAAATTTAGTAGGTACAAATAATATTTATTTAGGCGCGAACTCGGGTAACAAAAGCACAGCAGGAGCCAACAATACTTATTTAGGTGCTCATTCGGGTTACCGTAATGTAGGAGGAAGCAATAATGTATTTGTAGGTTATACTGCAGGATTTGAAGAGCTTGGAAGTAATAAACTATATATAGATAATTCATCTACAGCAACCCCTTTAATTTATGGAGATTTTGCTGCAAATATTTTAAGTTTTAACGGTAATGTTGGTATTGGTACTTCTACTCCAGATGCAGAACTAACAGTAAAAGGTAACATACATACCCAAGAAGTTAAAGTTGATTTACAAGGAGCTGTAGCTCCTGATTATGTGTTCTTAAAAAATTATGATTTAAAAACATTAGAGCAAGTTTCTAATCATATTAAAGAGAAAGGTCATTTACCAAACGTACCTTCTGCAAAAGATATGGAAAAGAATGGAGTTAAATTAAAAGTGATGACTCTAAAATTACTAGAGAAAATTGAAGAATTAACTTTGTATACCATTGCTCAAGAAAAGAAAATAAAGGAGTTAGAAAAAGATAAAGAGAGATTAAAAACATTAGAAGAAAAAGTAAACCTACTTTTAAAAAACAAATAAATTATTTTGATTAGAAAAATATTCATAATACTATTTATTGTTTATTCAGGAGCTCTATTTGCACAAAAAGATGCAGAGTTAGAAAGGATAAATAAATTAGAAACTGAAATAGATAGCCTAAGAAGTACAATTCCCAATTTAGAGAATAAAGTAAATTTTAGCTTTAATGATTTAAAACTTCCTGTATTTATTAAGGTTTTAAGTAAAGAATCGAAAGTTAATTTAAGTATCCATTTAGAGGAAGATATAAAAGAAATTATGCTATCTCATGATTTTTCTGATGCTTCGGTTAGAGATATTATACTGTATTTATGTAAAGAATATCAATTAACATTTACGGTAACGGGTAATATTATTTCATTGCGAAAATTTAAGGAATTAAAAAAAATAAAAAAATACAGACCAAGAGATATTTTTGTAGCATATGATAAAAACCAAGATTTGTTTTCTATAGATTTACAAAACGATTCTTTGTCAGTCGCTTTTAAAAAAATAACAGATGTAACAGGTAAAAACCTGGTTTTTTCACTGGGTTTAGAAAAAATAAAAATTTCAGGATACATTCAAAATAAATCATTTGAAAGTGCTATTGACAAAATAGCTTTTTCAAATGATTTATTAGTAACCAAAACAAAAGATAATTACTACTTATTTGAGAGTGCATCAGAATCTCAAGGTTCAACTAGTCTCAATAATAATAATAATAATAATAATAATGGATCCAATAGAAAAACAAGCCAAAAACCTGTTCGGTACAAGAAGTCTAATTTTTATTTTAAGGTACTTGATTCTGTTAATCAAAACCTAGAAGTAGATTTCGAAAATACCTCTATAGAATCAATCATAAAAGATATTGGTTTTGCTTTAAAAATAAACATGTTTACGAACACTCCTTTTAATGGAGCTGGAACAGCGACTGTAAAAGCCGACAATATAACATATGATACATTATTAGAAAAAATTTTAGAAGACAGTAAGTTTACTTTTAAAAAGGAAGAAGGTATCTATTATTTTGGTGATACTGCTCAAGCTAGCTTAAGAAATACTGTTATTATTCCTTTAATGCATCGTTCTATTCAAATTATGAACGAACCTATGCAAAGTGGTAAAAGTAGTTCTGGTTTTAATTCAAATTATAATTCTGGTAGCACGTATAATGGGAATAACAATAATAGTAGTTATGGAAACAATAACCAGAGTAATACATCAGGTAGTTTTAATCAAAATAATAGGTCAAATAACCAAAGACAGAATGTAAATACACAAAAAGGTTCAAGTTTCGGTAATCATTCTTCAAAGGCAGAGGCTTTAATGAGTGTTTTACCAGATGAAATAAAAGAAGGTCTTGAAATTCTTACAGATGCTGAATTGAATAGTTTTATAGTAAGTGGTGATGCTCAAAAAATAGAGAAATTTAGAGCATTTATAAAAAAAATAGACAAGCCTGTTCCTGTTATTCTAATTGAGGTAATGATTTTAGAAGTAAAAAAATCAAATAGTTTATCTACTGGTCTTGAATTAGGTATAGGAGACGCTCCTGTTAATGATAAAGGTACTATTTTCCCATCTACTGGTTCTAGTGGTTTAACTTTAGGAGCAAACACGATTAATAAGATTATAGGAGGTTTTAGCGGTTTTGGGTCTAAAAATATAGGGAAAGTGGTTCCTAATTTTTATGCGAATATTCAGGCAATGGAAAGTAACGGAAACGTAAAAATAAGATCTACGCCTAAATTATCTACTTTAAACGGACATCAAGCAACGTTGTCTAACGGACAACGTACTTATTATGCTGTAATTAGAAAAGATATTATTGGTTCTCAAAATCCGCAAACAACAGAAATTAAAAATTATGTTCCTATAGATGCTGATTTATCTATAAGTATAAAACCTATGGTTTCTGGAGACGAACAAATTACGATGAGCATTAACGTTGTGCAATCTAGCTTTAATGGCGAACGAATAGATCCAGAAGCACCTCCTGGTATGAATTCGAGAGAGTTTACGTCTACTATTCGTGTAAAAGATCAAGATGTTATTATTTTAGGAGGATTGGAAGAAAATGTAAAGAATAATTCAGGTTCTGGTGTCCCTTTTTTAGCAAGAATACCGATTATAAAATGGTTGTTTAGTAAAAGAACAAGAGTTGCTTCTAAAGCAAAACTTTCGGTGTTAATTAAACCGACAATTATACGTTAGTTTTACAAACCATACGAATATATGAACAAAATGAAACAATGGTTGTTTTACGAAAATTGTTATAGTGCAATAGAGCATACTGTTCGTGATACGTCAGAATTAATAAATGTTTTACGGATCTCTAAAAAAAAGAAAGAGCTAGTTATAACAGAGAGAAACCAGTATGAATCAATACCTGCTGTTTTAGATAGTTTTAGTTCTAAAAAGTATGCTGTTTTAGTCATTAATAATCAACAAGTACTTTCTAAAAAAGTAGCTATTGTAAATGAAGATAAACTGTATGTGTTAAGAAATACGTTTCCAAACATAGTGTTAGATGATTTTTACTATGAAATATATACAAACGAAAAAAATACTTTTGTAGCCATTTGCAGAAAAAAGTATGTAGATACATTATTAGAAAAGTACAAAGAATGTGGGATTTCAATTATAGGTTTTTCATTAGGTAATTTATCAGTTCAACAGTTATTACCTTTTCTAAAAAAAGATATATACACTTCAAATGCATTGATAAAAATAGTAGATAATGATATTAATACTATAGAAAAGGGAAATGTTCAGTTAGAAGATTATATAATTAACGATTTAAAAATCACTAATAATGAAACCTTAACACTGGGGGCTATATTGAGTGTTTTCTTTGATAGAAGTGTTTTTCAAAAAGGTTTAGAAGAAAAGAATTCGAGCTTGTTAAATAATTTTACATCAAATAAATTATTTACTATAGGTTTAAAAACGGCGCTTGCAACACTATTTTTAATTTTACTGATTAATTTCTTATTATTTAGTAATTATTATTCGAAAACAAATGAACTAAAATCATATATTCAATCAAATAGTGCGCAAAAGAAACTCCTTTTACATTTAAAAAAAGAAACGAATCAGAAAGATAAAATAGTTTCTAGTTTAGAGACAGCTTCACAATCAAATGTATCTAAATACCTAGATAAAATAGCGCAGCTAATACCCAATACAATAGTACTTAAAGATATAAAGTATCAACCAATAAAAGCTCAAATAAAAAAAGACAAGCCAATTCTTATAAAAGACAAGGTAATTGTGATTAAAGGAATATCGAAAAGTCATGATGAATTTCTAAAATTGGTTTCAAATATAAAAAAGAATGATTGGATAGCTAAAATAACGATTGTAAAGTATGGTAAAGAAAAAACAACAAATTCGTCATTTGAATTATTAATAGATCTGATTGATGAATAATTTTCAAAAAAAAATAGTAATACCAATAGGCTTCGTGTTGGCCATGTTTCTAATATATAATTTAGCAATAAAAAAAACATTAGCGGCTAAAAATGAGTATAAAGTATTGTTACAAGAGAAAAAAAAATTAGACAATGCAAATAATGAAATTGAATATTTAAATAAGAAAAAAGCACATTTAGATATTTTTTTAAAGAAGCACAAAATTTCAATAAATAGTTCTTTTCAACAAATTTTATTACAAAAAATAACACAGTTCTCTAATAAAGATAAAATAGAAATTATAGCTTTTAATAAACCACATCTATTCAATTACAATTCAACGACACTCGAAACTTATTCATTTGAAGTAAAAGGTGGTTTTGTATCCTTGTTAAGGCTTGTTAATTATATAGATAAGAGCAATTTAGGAGAGTTGATTTCAGTGAATTTTGAAAAGAAAAAAAACTATAGAACTCGTAGAGAATATCTTAAAGCGATGGTGTATTTAAAAAGAATTAAGAACAACGAATTTTAAAAAAAAAAAGTATAATTTAGATTTCTTTAAAATTGCAAACAAAAAAATAAAATTTAAGCATGAAAAAAATTGCATTACCCTTAGCTGCCCTGGCATTTATATTTTCATTATTCAATTTTTTTTACTCACAAAACACATCTGATTTAGTGTATGTTGATGTAAATAAATTACTAGACGGTTATAAACGGACAAAAGTAGTACGTGCAGCCTTTGAGAAAAAAGCCAAAGTATTAAAATCGAATGTAGACAGTTTAGTAGTCGATTGGCAAAAAGAATTAAAGCTATATGAAAAAGAACGTTCAAACTATTCAAAAAAGGAATTAGCGCTAAAACAAGAATTGTTAGGTAATAAGCAGCAACAAATAAATAACTACCAAGAAGCGATTCAAAAACAAATACAAGAAGCCGATAAAAAAGCTACACAAACGGTTGTTAATGATATTAACGACTATGTAAAAGAATACGGAAAGAAAAAAAGTTATAAAATTATTTTTGGAGCAAGCGGATCAGGAAATGTGATGTATGCAGATAAGAGCTCAGATTTAACACCGATTGTTTTAGAAGGCTTAAATAATGAGTTTGAAGGTAAATAGATCTTCAAAAAATATTGCTATTATCATAAAAAAGAAATAAACACGATTAAGCTATGAATCGTTACTATGTATTATTTATAAGTATACTACTTTGTAGTTGTGCAACAAAGTCTTTTGATTCAAAAAAAGAAATGTGGGATTACTTACGAGATACCGATCATGGTTATTTACAAGAGAAAAATGTAAATAACTATGATTTTTCGTTGTTGTATAAACCAACAGATTTGTTAGTGTCTCAAGAACTAGGGGATAGCAAAGATGAGGAAAAAATAAAATCACTTCGCAAAAAATACAGTCAGTATTTGTATTTCACGTTATCAATGTCTAGAAATAACAAAGAGTTATTAAGTACCACACCAAGAAACCGACAAGAATTTGGTGCAATGGTAAATGAGTTGGCATTTGGTATGGATAAAAAAGTACATCTATACACCCCAAAGAAAGACACCTTGGCATTACTAGACTATGTATACCCTAGAATGTATGGGATGAGCAAAGCAACCACAATGTTATTTGTATACCCAAAGGATGAAAAATACTTAAAAGGAGACTATTTAAACCTAACAATAGGCGATTTAGGAACCTATACAGGAGAGGTAAAGTTTAAGATAGCTACCAAAGTTATAAAAAACGAACCCAAGCTAAATTTTAAATAAGAACGTCATTGCGAAGGAGGAAACGACTGAAGCAATCTGTTAAACAGAAAACGTACTTTCTAAAATAAGTTAAGAATACCATTACAAAGGAAATAAACAACCGAAGTAATCTATTAATAAAGAGAGAAAAAAACGATTATGATAAAGAACAGACATACAAGAAAAACAATTGCTATATTTTTCTTGATATTTTCATTTGTGTATAAAATAAATGCTCAAGGACCAAATAGCCCCGAAGCAACAGCTTTTGAACCTGTAGATGCTACAGATATGGTAAATCTAGTAACAGGAGATTTAAGTTATGTATTACCTTTATTAAATATACCCTCTCCAGAGGGAGGGTACCCAATAGCATTATCGTATCATGCAGGTATTGCTATTGATCAAGAAGCCAGTTGGGTTGGTTTAGGATGGAATATTAATCCAGGAGCAATTAATAGGACTGTAAATGGTTATCCTGACGATTGGAAAACAGCTCACATGAGAGAAATTTTTTATGATAAAGGAGGGGCAGAAGATCAATATTCGGTTTCTGTAGGTTATGGAGTTCCAGGAGCATGGTCTGTTGGTGTTGGTGTTTCTTGGGGTAGTAATAGAGCATTTGGGGGACATGTAGAAGGGAGTCTTAGTATTGGTGTTAGAGGGAGTGTTGGCACAGAAGGGATTTCTATGGGAGTAGGGTCAGGACCAGGAACAAGTGTAAATATATCTGTTGGTTATAATGGAGATGTTGGTGTTGGTATGGGATATACTTTTATGAGCGGTGTTGGTCTTAACTTAGGTTATGGAAGTAATGGATTGTCAGGTGGTGCAAGCTTTGACGGTGGTTATTCTAAAAATGGAGAAACAGGGAAAATTACTAATAACTCACCAGGAAGCTCAGTCGGTATTTCATTTTCTTCTAAATCAATATCTGTAAAAGGAGGGGCTGCTGGGTTTGGTACTGGAGGTTTTTCATATAACTTTGAACAATCAGCAAATTCGGGAGACTATTATACCAATGAAAGTAATAAACAAATAGCACTTGTTACTCCTTGGTTTTATATATCATTTGGGCATAGACATTATGAGTGGCATTTGGATAAAGCTAATTATAATACAATTGATGGTGTTATATATAATAAATCATCATATCCTACATACTCTGTATCCGAGGGCCCAGGGAGTGCTAAAGTATACCCTAAGTCATATCCATGGAAAAATGACAATTATGAATTATATACAGAGAACACTGAAGATATTGATAATGAGGAATTTACGACGGATTTTAATAATGCATATTTCCCTAATTCAGATAATTATTCGGTTAATGCTCAGGGTTTAGGAGGTAATATATCTCCAGAGACAAATGAAAATATTGGATTAGTGCATAATACTTTTATTAAATTCGTAAACAGAACCGATAATATTTTTGTTACAGATAAAACACCTAATATTCAGGGAAATAAAATAAATTTTCATTTTAAAAATGAGCATTCATCATTTTTAAGGGTTTTGCCATCTAAAATTAAAAACCTATCAAGTACACAAAACATTAATAATTCAAGTAACTACTTAAACGGTCCAGATAATGATGATTTGATTAATAACTTACCCGAAAACTATCATTTTACAACAAATAATGATAAAATTGTGTATAGCTTAAACGGAAAAACTAGTTATAACGAATCAAATAATAGATTAAAAAAATCTAGTTACATCGAGTATTTTACCAATAAAGAAATTAGAGATGGTGTTATAAATGGGTTTATGGAGGCAAAAGGTTTAGAAAGAACTGCTATGAATACTTTTCTAGATGAAGGAATTGGAGCCTATAGAATTACAACCGCTGATGGAAAAACATACCATTACTCATTACCTGTATATCAATTTGAAAAAATACAAAGAACGTTTAATATTGTAGCAAAACCAGAAAATGAAGCCCATTTTGATAAGATATATAGAGATTCATATGCTACTCATTGGTTATTAACTGCAATTACAGGACCTGATTATGTTAAAAAATCCCCAGAAAGTATTAATTACCCTGAAGCTTCAGAAGCATATTCTGATTATGGGTATTGGGTGCGATTTGACTATGGTAAATGGACAGATGGTCATTTATGGAAAACACCCTACGGAAAAGAATACGAAGAAACTACGATAGGTAAGAAAACATATAAGTCTTACACCTGGGGAAGAAAACAGCTGTACTATTTAGACGCAATAAAAACAAGAACGCATACAGCGTTGTTTATAAAAAATATTAGAGAAGATGCACAAAGTAGACCTATTAACTATCAAAATATGTATCACAATCGCTCATCTACTTTAGTTAAAGCGAATGTACCATCGCAAAAACAATTAAAATTAGAGAAAATAATTGTTTTAAAAAATAATAAAATTCAAAGTTTAAATAAACAGAATACCATTTCGACGATATCAATACCTTTAACTTATTCTTATGAGTTTTTAGCCAATACTCGTTATGGTAATACAACTTCTTACGGTATTGGTAATCCTGCTTACACTAATTTTCAAGTTAATCAACAACAAAATGTTTTAGATATAGGTGATATTAGCGAAGATGTTTATAATAATTCATCTAGTATAATTGAATTTAATCATGACTATGGATTAGCTTCAAATGCGCCTTATACTTCAGGTGGAGGGAAATTAACTTTGAATTCGGTAACCACAAAAGGTAAAGGAGGGGAACAGTTAGTACCTCCATATAGTTTTAAATATTTAAAATCAATTAATGGAGTAAGTAATACCCTTAATATTGAAGATAAAGATAATTGGGGTTATAGAAAAGGGGCTCCGATGCTTTGGTCTTTAAATGAAATTGACACTCCTACTGGAAGCACAATAAATATAAAATATGAAGAAGATAAAAGTATTTCGGCTGTAAAACCATTGGTTAATTTTGAAATATATGGTAATGATTATAAAGTGTCTCATAATGGGAATGAAGACACATTTACCGTTTTTTATGGAGAAAATACAACCCCATATATTTTATCTGTCGGTCAGAAATTGGTAACAAAATATGTTTTTATTAACGAATTTGGAGGTGTTTTTCATAGTTATGATGGGTTATCAACAGTTGAAAGTGATTTAGGTAATAATCGTTATTTGTGCAAGTTTGATGGCTCAATAACTTCTTTATATGGTAATTTTAATTCAATAGGCACTCATAGTTTATCTGCAGAAACAGTAATACATTCTGAGAACGAGGGAGGGGGAATAAGAGTTTCCGAAATAATCGTTAATAATTTATCAAAAACTACTTATCATTATAGTAATGGAATAACTTCATTTATACCAGGAGATATCGATGTAGCTAAAAAAACACCATACTTGTCCGAGTTACCAGCAGCTTATGTTTTTTACGGTAATGTAAGTGTTAAAAATAAAGATAATATAAATACTTTGGTAAATAAAGTAGACTATAAATTTAAAACATTAAAAGTAAAAGAAGATGATAAGATTAAGTTTGATGATATTTTTGAATTGGAAGAAGAAATAGAAATTTACACCAATAGTACTAATAATATTCCTGTAAAAACTAAAAAATTAGTAATTAAAGACGGAAAAAACACTTTAGGAAGATTAATTAGTAGAGAAGTATATAATTCTAAAAATCAATTATTAAGTAAAAAAGTAAATAATTATAAAGAGTTTAGCGATTTTGAACAAGGGGTATATCAAGAATCTTATTATTCTGCAAAGGAAGTTGAGGGACATGGTACTAATTCAAATCTTTCAAAATGGGCTGTAAACACATCGACAAGAATGAGTTACCCCAGTGTTTTAGAGAGTGTGAAAGAAACTGCAGGAGGTATGACTTCTATTACATATTTTGATAAATATGATTTTTTAACAGGCCAGGTATTAGAAACAAGAAGCTATGTAAGTGATGGAAAAGCATTTAAAACGAAGACAGTTCCAGCTTATACAAAGTATCCAGAAATGGGATCGAAGGTTGATGATATTTCTAATAAGAATATGTTAACCCAAGAGGCAGCTAATTATAGTTATATTTTTAAGGATAATGATTGGAAGCCAGTTGGAGTAGGAATTACAACTTGGAATAACGAGTGGTATTATCAATTAAATAATAACGCAATCACTACAGGACCTAATACAAATGTTTGGCGTAAGCACAAAAGTTATGTTTGGAAAGGAGCAAAAAATGAAGATGGAACCTTAAACTTTACGGATGATTTTGCTTGGGCAGTAGATGCAACTCAAACTTCAAATTGGCAAAAAACAAGTGAAACGACAAGGTATAACCAGTTTTCAAACCCATTAGAAATAAAAGATATTAATAACAACTATGCTTCTTCAAAAATGGGAGACGATTATTCAAAAGTTATTGCGACAGCAAATGCTAATTACAATGAAATGTATTATTCTGGAGCAGAATATTTAGCGAGTGAAGATGCTACATATTTTGATGGAGGTATAAAATCATTCGGACATAAATCTGTTACCGATGCACATACAGGAACCCATGTTGTAGAAATAAATACAGGTCAAAATGCTTTTGAAGTAAAAGTTTTAAGTAGACCAGATAGAACAGGAATAAAACAACGCTTTAAAGTATCCGTTTGGGTTAGAAAAGGAGATGAAAACAAAGCTAAAATAAAGGTAAACGGAGCTACTCCTATTGACTTTAATACAGAAGAGAGTGTTCCTGCAGGAGATTGGATATTGTTAAACGGCTATGTAACAATTCCTACAACTGAAACAATAATTGCAGTAACCAGTAACAATGGTTTAATTCAATTAGATGATTTTAGATTACACCCGGCAATATCTAGCATGACAACTTATGTATATAACGAGTGGGATGAAGTTAGTTTTATTACAGGAGCTAACGGATTGTCTGCACATTACAAGTATGATAAGGCAGGAAGATTAATTGAAACACAGGTAGAAACAGTTACTAATACAAATGCAGGAATAGAAGGAGGATTTGAAAGAGTTTCTACAAACTCGTATAACTATAAAAAGAACCAATAAGCTATGAAAAGGATAAAATTATTGAGTGTACTTTTATTAATTGTATTTATAAATAGCACAAACGTTTTTTCGCAACAAAAGAGGCTTTTAGAGCCACAACAGCGAGTAAGTCAACCATTAGAGCCTGTAGATAATTTTGAAGAAGGAGATTTTATTGATGTACCTATAGGTGGAGGAACAAACCCTTGTACAATTTCAATAACGTATAATAATCAACCTTTAACAGGAATTATAGCCTTAGATGGAGGTCCAGAGCTACTTACATTTAACATAACAACACAGTATTGTTATGAATTTGGATTTAAATTATTATCAACGGATACTTGGATAACATTACCTTTACCAGCTACAATATCTCGTTATGGAGGAGTTTTAAGTATTACTATACCAGCAAACAATACACCTTTTGAAAGGTATGGTCGTATATCGATAGTAGAAGATGATGGTTCAGGACTTTATTCGTTATTACCTGGAGGTAACATACGTATAAATCAACAAGGAGATCCAAATTTAAACACGTATTACCTTGATTCAGATAAAGATAGTTTTGGTAATCATAACGGAAAACCAATATATGCCTATTCAGCTCCACCTTCAAGTGAATTAGGAGATTTTGTAACAAATAATTTAGATTTATGTCCTACAGAACATAGCTTACTCAATAATGGATGTGTAGATAACCCAGATGATCAAACAAGAAACTGGGTAAAATCAATATCGTATGATATAAAAGGTAAGTTGCTAGGAGCTAGTAAAGGTTATTATGATGATTTAGGAAAGCAAGAGCAATCTCAGAGTTATGATATAAAAGATAAACGAACTTGGGCAAATCAAGTATTTTACGATTCACAAGGGCGACCAGCCTTACAAACTTTAAGTGCACCTATTACACCAGAAGGAAGCTCAGTTACTTTTGGTTTTAGAGATGATTTTGTAAAAAATAATAACGGTACTGCATTAACGACTAACGATATTGAATCTGAAGATGTCATAAATTCTGTGATTATTAAACCAGATTCAAATCCTTTAGGAACGCATTATGCAAACAGAGAGGCATTTCAAGACCAAACCAGCAGGCCATATTCAAAAACTATTTATAGTGCCTTAAACCCTGGAGGAGTAAAACAAGTAATAGGAGGGAACAAGCAAGATACTAGTGGTAATGGTGTCATTGATGAAACGACTGATAGTTGGAAACGAGGCTATAGCTTTTCAATGCCAGCTGCACAAGAAATGTATTATGTATATGTGTATGATGCGTATCCGATTAATCCATCAGAAGCGAGTACGTATCCAGATATTTCAACAGTACTAAATAACACTAATAATAACCATATCGTTTGGTTAAAAGCAGGTAAGAGTGTTGTACAAGATGATAAAGGAAATGAGTCTGTGGCTTTTACAGATGCCGATGGTAAAACTCTAGGAGCAGCTCGTTCAGGAGGAACAAAAAAGTATGAAGTACTTTCTTTAATAGGAGCGCAAAAGTTTGTAGATATTCATATTCCAATAGGTTGTAATAATACAGCTAGTTTAATAGGAAACAGTAGTGATTATAAAATTTATGATTTAACAACTGAACTACCAAATGGAGATATTACAAAAGCAGGTTTTTACCGAATAGAATATATAGGAACTACCCCATTAACCAAAAGTCATCAATTAACGTATATAGATAAGACAACTAAAACTATTCAGCCAGTATTGTCAGAAGCTGTAGGTATTCGTTATAAAGTTAATTATTACGATTTTAGTTTAAATTATTATAATATTGTAGGACAGTTAACAAGTAGTTTACAGCCATTAGGTTTTGATGATATATGTCTAGATGAATTAAAAGCAACAGCTGTTCATAATGATAATTTAAAAAGTTACTATAGCTATAATTCATTGGGGCAATTAATTTTTACGAAAAGCCCAGATGAAGGAGAAGCAGCCTTTAAGTATCGAAAAGATGGTCAAATACGTTTTTCACAAAACAGTAAACAAAAAGACCCTAATGAAGATGGTAATTTTAGCGATGCAGAATTTTCATATACAAATTACGATGAATTAGGACGTCCTGTAGAGAGTGGTGTTTTTAAAGAAACGAGCACCATCAAGTTTTCTACTTCAGATACTTTAGTAGATAACATCTTAAAAGATATTACTATAGATGATGACGGTTTACCAAACATTCATTGTACAGAGCAACAATTTACACAATATGATTATATAAATGATACACAAAAAGCATGGTTAACAACGCATGCAGGAGCAGGGTACGAAAACCCTACATTTTTATCAGGGAATGTAGCAAGAACATTTAATGATGTATCAGAAACCTATTATAGCTATGATGTGTATGGTCGTGTAAAATGGATAGTGCAGAAAAATGATGGGTTAAACGATGCAAAAACCATCGATTATGAGTATGATCCGTTAACAAGCCAAGTAACAAAAGTATATTTTGAAAAAGATAAATCAGACCAGTTTATACATATCTATAGTTATGATGCTGATACACAACAATTAGTTACAGTAGAAACATCAACAAATAATAGTGTTTTTACTGAGCATGCGGCATATGAATATTATAAGAATGGAGCATTAAAAAGAACAACCTTAGCAAAAGATGCAATAAATACTAAGGGTATACAAGATATTGATTATGTATATAATTTAAACGGACAGTTAAAAGGAATTAATCATCCAGATTTAACAAAAGATCCAATATTAAACCCTAACGAGACCGACTTATTTGGATTACAATTAGATTATCACGTAGGGGATTATACTAGAGATGATCGATTTAAAACATCCCAAACTACTGGATTTGAAGACCAATACAATGGTAATATAAAAGCGATGACCTGGAATTCTAAGACCAATGCTTCTGATATTAGTAAACCTTTACAATACAAGTATAAGTATGATGAAAATAATTGGATGAAAGAGGCAATATTTGATGGCTTAGAAAACACACAAAATAGTCCACCAACAGATATTGTATTAAATACTAAAGTTACTAGTACACAAGATAAACAAGCTACCAACTCAATAACTTTAAAACCAGGGTTTGAAATTACAGCCACAACTTCATTAACGTTTTCTGCAAAAATTGGTAATGGAAACCCTAATGGAACTTATGGAGCAGAAGACTATAATGTAGACAATATTACCTACGATACCAATGGTAACATACTAAGTTTACATAGAAATAAGAATACCGAAGGATCTTCAAATAATAAAATGGATGAACTTGCTTATACCTATAAAACGGATAAGCCGAATCAATTAGATCATGTACTTGACGCAATTGGTGATGCAGGAGTAGAAGATATCGATACCCAAAGTGCAGGAAATTATATATACAATAGCATTGGTCAGTTGATTGAAAACAAAGCTGAAAATGTAAAGTACCAATACAATGCAAGTGGTTTGGTTACCAAGGTATTAAATTATGATATTGTACGCGTAGTATTTAATTATAACGATAAGGGGTATAGAAGTCAAAAGTTAACTTATAATGCAAGTGGAAGTTTAACAAAAACAACAAATTACGTCTTAGATGCTTCAGGTACTGCAATGGCTATTTACGAAGATGGAGTTCAAAAAGAAATCCCTATTTACGGGGCTAGTAGATTAGGTATATACAAAAAAGCATCAGGTACAAGCGTTTATCAATTAACCGATCATTTAGGTAACGTACGAGCTGTAATAGCAAAAAATGGAGCTAATGCAGTTGCAATGAGTAAAACGGATTACTATCCCTTTGGTATGGCAATGCCAAATAGAAAGTTTGGAGCAGATGGCTATCGTTATGGGTACCAAGGTCAAGAAGTTGACCCTGAAACAGGCAAAGAAGCCTTTCAACTTCGTCTTTGGGATGCTAGAATTGGTCGATGGTTGACTACAGATCCTTATAGTCAATATAATTCCCCGTATCTTGGAATGGGTAATAACCCAATGAATGGTGTTGACCCTGATGGAGGTTTATTTGGTAAATTCAGATCTTGGTTAAAGCAAACTTTTAGTGGAGGGAGAAGATGGGAAGATTCTGATGGTGATTGGCATTGGCAGAAAGGTGTTGGAGGTAAAAAAGGACATGGACTAGTATTCGATGAAGTTATTGTAAAACATGAGAATTATGGAAAAGCAGGCCCAGCAGGAATAAAAGTTAATGTTAATCATTTTCAAGTTGATGGATCATTAGATGCTGGATTTGTATATAAAAGAGATCGTGGATTTAAGGGGGTTACAGCAAAAGGTCCTTCTGTTAATTTATTTAAAGTAGAACTCGGATTTAATGGTAGTGGTGAAATGACTCACAATAACTTAGATTATATAGGGAAAGATGGTAAGCTTAAAGGTAGTATAGTTGCAGCTAATTTTGAAACAGGTAATTTTGATGTTAAAGGGAAGTTAGCTTGGGAAGGAGGTGTAAGACCAGTGGGGCCAGTTTTTGTTGGATACATTAATGTTGATACAGCAAACAGTTATATAGCATTAGGCCGACCATTAACTGAAGTTAAAATGAAGGACCTTGGTAATAAGGTAAAAAGAAGTTTACATTTTGGATTTCAAGAAGAATTTGGGAGCTCTGGAGGTATTGGAAAAGTTTTTGGTTTAGCTTATTCAATAGGATTTAAAAGTCAAATAGATATTACATGGGAGTAATAGGAGAAATATTTAAATATAGTATTATAATATTATTATTTATTTTTTTAATCAAAAACATGATTAAAATAGCATATTCATATGACAATTATTTATTAAATAATCATTCTATACCGCTAGATGATATCTTTTTATCTAAAAAAAAAATCAAAAAAAAGTATTCTAAAAATAAAACAGAAAAAGAACTTATTAATTTTATGAAAATTCAAAAAGGAATTTTTTATTTTATTTTAATAGGTATTATTATTACTATTATAATGTCTAAAACCCCCTGATGGCGCTAGTATGACCCCGCTCCCCCCGCTCCCGCTAGTTTGTAACTAGTGGCGGTTATGAGTAAGCGATAAAGTAATATATAAGCTACCTTAATGTAAAAATTAGGGTAGTTTTTTGTTAGTTATTGTGGCCACTAGTGAATACTAGCGGTAGCAAATACGTTTTTGAGTAAGTAAAGTAGTACCCCCCGCTCCCTCTAGTTTGTAACTAGTGGCGTCAGCGATAAGAAAATAATAATAAACCATAGTATAAGCTGCCTTAATGTAATAATTAGGGTAGTTTTTTTGTTGTTGTGGTCACTAGTAAATACTAGCGGTAGCAAATGATAGAAAAATAATTTTTGAAATAATCGAAGACTTAAGTACCCCTCTCCCGCTAGTTTGTAACTAGTGGCGGTTATGAGTAAGCGATAAAGTAATATATAAGCTACCTTAATGTAAAAATTAGGGTAGTTTTTTGTTAGTTATTGTGGCCACTAGTGAATACTAGCGGTAGCAAATACGTTTTTGAGTAAGTAAAGTAGTACCCCCCGCTCCCTCTAGTTTGTAACTAGTGGCGTCAGCGATAAGAAAATAATAATAAACCATAGTATAAGCTGCCTTAATGTAATAATTAGGGTAGTTTTTTTGTTGTTGTGGTCACTAGTAAATACTAGCGGTAGCATGTATTGTAAATGATATATAAATTAAAAATATTTTTGTATTTTAGTTGTGCTATGAGTAGAAACTATAAATTCCATAATAAAGAAGGTTTATATTTTGTAAGTTTTGCTACTGTAGATTGGATAGATGTATTTACAAGACAAGCATATTTTAATGTTTTAGCAGATAGTATAAACTATTGCAGAAAAGAAAAGGGGATGGAGTTGTATTGTTATTGTTTTATGCCAAGTCATATTCATTTTATATTTCGTTCAACAAATGAACAACCTTCAGAATTACTACGAGATTTTAAACGACATACTTCAAAAAAAGTACTAGAAGCGATAGAAGGTAATCCACAAGAAAGTAGAAAAGAATGGTTGTTGTTTATGTTTGAGAGCGCAGGTAAAAAGAATGCAACAACAAGCAAATATCAATTCTGGCAGCATCATAATAAGCCTATAGAATTGTGGAGTGAAAAAGTTATTAAACAGAAGATAGATTATATTCATAACAACCCAATAGAAAGTAGTTTTGTAACCAATGCTATAGATTGGAAGTACTCAAGCGCAAGAAATTATCAAGATGACCATACTATTCTAGAAATAGATAGTGTTGGTTTTTTAGAGTAATATTTTGCTCGCTCGTTAGTCATTAGTCACAAAATAGGGGGAGAGAAGGGAGTCTGATTATCCCTTTGAGGTTTATTAATACCTAGGTTTCTTCGTTTATTCTTCACGCTATTGAAATGACAAAAAATATAATAAATTACCCAATAACCGTACTCAGTTTAAACATTGGTAAATACATTGCGACTAAAATAACGGCAACAACACCACCTAAAATAACAATAATTAAAGGCTCTATAGTAGCGCTTATCATTTTCGATTTATTTTCAACCTCTTGGTTGTACTGATAGGTTAATCGATTAAAAATAGTTTCGGTTTGGTTGGTTTCTTCAGCAACTTTAATAAGAGAGCTCATTTTTTTATCAAAAATAGGTTCAAGTAATATGCTTTCATGTAAAGTTTTACCCATTAAAATATTATTTTCTACCTTTTCTAATGCTTTTTGTAAGGGATAAAAAGCAATCATTTTTTTAGTAAGCTGTATGCCATTTAACAAAGGGACCTTAGCACCAACTAATAAAGAAATTGCTTGAGTAAATTGTGCAAGCTTCACTTTACGAACAAATTCGCCTACAAAAGGTGTTTTTAATAGAACAGCAGTTGTAAGTTTTTGGTACCATTCTTTGTTTTTATAAACTTGTATAAAAACAAAGATTAAAACAATACCTAAAAATAGCACCCAATAATATTGAGTAAAGTTATTAGACATGCTAATTATTTTTTTAGTAATCCAAGGGAGTTCAACTTTATTTTGCTTAAAAATATCAGCAAACATAGGTACTACAAACTGTAGCATAAATAAAACAGCTAAAAAGGCGGTAGATAAAACAACGATAGGATAACTCAGTGCATTTATAACTGTTCTACGTTGTTCATTTTTTCGTTTGTAAAAATTACCTAGTTCTTCGGCAACATTTTGTAGCGATCCTGTTTTTTCACCTATTTGTAATGAGTAATATTCATATTCAGAAAATTTATTTTGTGCTTTTATAGCTTCCGAAAGGTTTTTACCAGCAATTAAATCGGTAATGATGTTTTTAAATAGCTGTGTATCTATTTCTTTTTTTTGTTCGTTAGCAATTAGCTCTAAGGAGTCTTTAAGTTCTAAACCAGCTTTTAGTAAAACGGCTAATTCAATATAAAAAGCTTCCTTTTTTTTATTCGAAAAGCTACTAAACAGCGTAACCTCTTTTTTTAGTAAAGAATTAATGTCAAAAGAGTTCTTTTTCTCTTTTTGGTGTTTTGGTATGTTGTCTAACTGAAAAGCCATTAATTCCTATTTAAATAGTGAGCAGCATCTTTTATCTTATACACAAACAAGGTATTATTTCTAAAGTTAACATTTGTTTCTAGGCGAATAGCATCTATAATTCCGTTAGCTACTATAGCACCATCTAAAAATAGTTGTTTGTTTTTTATTTGTATTTGTAAAGTGTCGTTATTTCTAATAATAAAAGTATCATTAAACGTATAGCGTACAGAATCGATACTATTATAAAATATAAGTTTGTTTTCTTGCTGCTGAAAGGCACTAGTATAGCTATTAAAATCTAACCATAAAATACGTTCTAAAAATTGAATTTCTTGTCGTGTGTGAAAATTACTTTGAATAACAGATACTTGTTTTTGTACCATTGTTAAGGTAACAAAAGCCAAAGAAATAACAATACTAGAAACTACTAGTACCACTAACATTTCACTTAAAGTAAAGGCGGGTATTTTTTTAGTTAATTTCAATCGCTATCAATTTTTTTGAACGTTTTTTTTTAGATTTTATATGGGTAGCTTCAAAAATAATAAAATTACTAGTGTTTTCAGAATCCTTTAAAATTTCAATTTTCCATTCATCATTTTCTGTATAATACGGAACCTGTATTTTATTATTTAAATACAAATATTGCAACTCGTTTAATTCCGTTTCAATAGCTTGTACATTTGTTTTTGTAATACTGTTTAGAATATTATTTATAGTAGCAGTTGCAACGCCAAAAACTAATAAAATAAGAGTCGTTGCAACTAGTACTTCCGTTAAAGAAGAAGCTACAAGCTTTTTGTTTTTGAGCGTATAAATTATTTTTAATAAACCCATTTTGCAACATTTAAATTAGAATTGTTAAAAGATATACCACAATACTGTTTGGGTAGCTTAGAACTATTAATAATCCCGTTAAAAATATGATTTACATACACACTACCAAATTGTTTTGTAATAAAATTGTTAGTATATACCGAACCAAAAACACTCCCTAGTAATTCTAAGTTTTGATTACAATAAACCTCGCCAGTAACAGTACTTCCTTTTGAAATAATTATTTGAGAATTAAAACTCATACTATTCTTTGTGTTTTCTTGTTTAAATAGTACAATACCTTTAATTGTTGAATTTTCTCCTATATTAATTAATAATTCTTCTTTTTGTGTATTACTTTTAAGTTGTTTTTTATTAATTAAAACTAAAGCTGAAGGATATAATAACTCACAGTTTTTACGTACGCTAATGTTTTTTGAAGCAAATACTTGAAAGTTCCCTTTAACGTTCGATTTAATTTCAACTTCAGGTGCTATTAAAATAATATCTTCTAAGGTTGCTGAAGAATTCACTACTATTTTATAGTTTGAATAGAGAATAATATTTCCCTTTAATTCGATATTAGTTAGTGATAAGTTACCATTACTAGAATATACATGTGTAGGTTTCGTAAAAGATTGCTGTTTCTTAAGACCGTCACTTAATTCGAAAAAAGCAGTTTTATCTGTAATGAAATTTGAACGAAGTAAGTTCTCTAAATAATTAAGGTTGGCTACAGTTGGTAAAGTTTTAGTACTTGTTTTTTTGAGACCATAATAGAGTTGATTTCCGTTAAATGATGTACCTGCAATATTTCCTCTTTTAACACCTTGTTTGGGTAACGATAAGTTCCCAATAATTTTGGTATCTCCTACTAATACTAATGGCGTATTATTTTCTTTGAGATATAAAGCGTCCCTTTTGTTATTCTGATTCCCTAAGATAGCTGTTTTTTTAAAATGTTCTTTTTTAACAATTGAAGTAATTGTAGCAACGTCAAAAACACCCCAATGTTGCTTTAAGAAACTCGTTTTTTCTTGTACGTTTTCTGAAACTTGTAGCTCTTTTATTTCGTTATACTGAAGTTGTAAATTAGTTAGAAGACCAAAACCATATTGAACATTAAGAACTGATTGCTTATAAAATGAATTTTTAACTTGCAATCTTTGTTGTAAAAAAACTAAAGAGATAAATGCAAATAGAACGAGCGCTATAATAACAGAAATAGCCAAAACATATTGTAAAGCACCCGCTTTAAGTTTTTTTAATAAGTACATTATTCTAACAATTGAATTGTTTTAATTTCTGAATTAAAAAGGACTTTTATTTTTATTTTATCAGCACTTTTTAAAGTCACTTTCTTAAAAGTTTGCCCAATAACCATAATTTCTTGTTCTCTATTAATAGTGAGTAAAAATGATTTAGAACTACCTTCAAAAACTCCGTTATAGATAATGTTAGGGAAATTTGTTTTTATTTTAGGTGCTTTTTTTTTTCTTTTTGTTGATTTCTTTTTAACCGCTGGTATTTTACCTAAAAAAGGATCACGGTAATTAGCTAAAACAGTATAACCTTTTTGATGTGTTATTTTTTTAGGAATAAATTCTAAAGAAGAAGTTTTAACAACTTCTGCAGTATTTGGAGAAAAATTACCTAAAAATTGATAGCCAATAATACCCCAAATAATAAGAACGGCTCCTAATAATATGTATGTTTTTTGTTGCTTATTCAAAATTAGTTTTTTTTATAAACGAGCTCTAAAGTACCGTTTTTTTATTTTGTCGTATTCAATTCTAATTAATTAGTAAAGGATAAATTTCATCTAAAGAGGTAATACCATTTATAACCATATTAATTGCATTGTCTTGAAGGGTAGCAATGTTTTTTTTTGTGAGGTAATCAGTAATATCTAACTCTTTTTGTTGAATATTTTCAACTAATTGTTTTGTTATTGGAATAATTTCATAAATAGCTTTTCGGCCTTTATAACCAGTCTGATAACAACTAGGACAGCCAATTGCTTTAAAATGACTTTCTATTTTTTTGTTTAGGAATAGTCCTTTTGGTAATGTACTTGAATCTGTAATAACCTTTTTTTTACAATCATTACATAATTTTCTGACCAATCGTTGTGCTACACTAACGTTTAAAGTACTGGCAATTAAAAAAGGAGGAACTCCCATATCAATTAACCTAGAAATTGTAGCCCAAGCAGAGTTTGTATGTATGGTAGATAGTACTAAATGACCTGTTAAAGCTGCTCGTATAGCCATATTAGCGGTAGCAACATCACGAATTTCACCAACCATGATAATATCAGGGTCTTGACGTAAAAAAGTACGTAGTGTACTGGCAAAATCTAAGCCTATGCTTTCTTTTAATTGTACTTGATTTACACCTTCTAAAGTGTATTCTATAGGGTCTTCAATCGTTAAAATATTGGTATCATTTGTATTTAGTAACTTTAAAGTAGCATATAAAGTAGTTGTTTTTCCTGAACCAGTAGGTCCTGAAATTAATACTATACCATTGGGTTTTTTAACGGAATTTTTATAAATAGTTAATTCTTCTTCAGAAAAACCTAAATTTTCTAACTGAACCGTTAAACTGTTTTTAGAAAGAATACGCAATACCAATTTTTCACCATGTAATGTTGGTAAAGAAGAAACACGAATATCAAAATCTTCATGAGCATTAGAAATATTAATACGACCATCTTGTGGCAATCTTTTTTCAGAAATATCTAAGCCTGCCATTATTTTTATTCGATTGACAATTTTAGGGTACTCACTTTTAGAAATAATATATTTTTCTAATAACTTTCCATCAATACGAAAACGAACCCTATTTTTATATTCAAAAACTTCAAAGTGAATATCACTACTACCAATCTCTTTGGCTTCATGAATAAGATTCAATAAAAAATCATCAGAATAGCTTATCGTCGTACTATTATTTTTTCTGTAATTTTTTTGTAATAAAAAATTAATAGTATCTTTTTCTTCTTTTATTATTTTGAGATCTTTTCCTAATAAAACTTCTAATTCAGAAGATAAATTATCAATGTTATTAGTATCAGAAACAATATGTAAAATATTATTCTCATAATTAAAGGGAATAATGCGATAATTATAGGCAGTATCAGAGTTTATATGTTGCAAAAACTCAGTAGGTATATCGATTAAATTCTTTTTCATTTACAATTGTATAGCTAAGCAAAATTAAACAATGAACATTAAAAAAAAAGTATATTTTTGTTTTTATTAAAATCACAAAAAATAAAAGTCAAAATAATTTTAATTACAAGAAAGAGAGGTCTTTAACTTATTAAAAAATAGATGAAGTTAAAATAAGAATTATTAAGTGATAGTACCTCTGTAAGATATTTAAAACAAAAAGAAAAAAGTAGGGAAAAAAGGGACTGAAAGTAAAGTTATAAAAAAGGTAAAAATAGGCTTTAAATAATTTTACTTAGAAATATCTTAATATTATTAATCTATTATAGTTTTATAATCAAAATATGATATATGTATTGCTTATTTTATTTCTAATTATTTTTTTACAGGATGTAAAAGAAAGACAAGTCTATTTGTTTTTATTAATTAGTACTATTTTACTCGGAGGATTTATTTATTTATTTAAAACAATTTTAGCAGTATATTTAATTAATGTTAGTATTAATTTAGTCTTTGTATTATTGTTATTTTGTTTATTAAAGATTTATAGTAAGTTTAAATTAAATAAAAATGTTTTTGAAGTTATTGGGTCAGGTGATTTTTTGTTTTTCATAGTTTTTGCCGTTAGTTTTCCTACAGTAAGTTTTTTTGTGCTTTTTTCTATTTCATTAATTTTTTCATTATTATTATTTTTAATATTAAAATTTAAATTAAAGAGTAAAACGGTTCCTTTAGCTGGTTTTCAAGCATTATTTTTATTTATAGTACTAACTTTAAATTTAGTTTTTAATATCATACATATATATGTAATGTAACTAAAACATCTGTTAGTTATTTGTTAGGTTATGATGATCCTGAATGCATAGAACAATTATAAAAAATAAAATTAACTTTTTTACCAACAGGAAAATACAGAGCTTTTCCGATTAACGGAGATTCTATGTTGCTAGTGAAAGATGGTTCTTATTTAGTAGCTGAGTTTATCGAAGAGAACCATTTTTTTATTAAAGCCAGACAATACAAATTATCAACCTTATGAAGAGCATGGGCTAAAATTAGTAGTATTATAAATATGTTTAATGGCTTGGGAGTAGAATCGGAGGCCCTTAAGATATCTTTGACCTAGAACTTTTAAATTATATAATCATAGATTACTAGTAGTCTATGATTATATAATTCTTGGGTTTAAGAATATATTTATGTTCTTGTGTCTAAAAACTAATATTCCTTCCTATACTATTTAATAACCCATGAATTCCTTCTTTTATATGCTTCGGAAGTTTAGAGATAGGTTTTTGTTCTGGTAAGTTTTCAAATTTAGCAGTGGGAACCAAAGGAAAGAATAAGTTATTATTTGCTCTTTCCCATTGGGCAAACGTATATTCAATATAAGCCTGAAGTATTATTTGTTCTTTAAAGTTATTACGCCCGCTTATAATGGACTCTCTGGATGATGTTTTTCATTGTTAATCGTCAGTTTTAATCTTAACTCACTTGTTTCAAAATTAAAAATAGCTTGAGCGTTTGAAGCTGCTTTTTTTATGATAATTTCATCTTTAACGTCAATTAGTTCTTTTGAATATTATTTATTCAATTATTCCAATCTCTTTCAAGTATGATTAGGTTCTGATTTTCAATGTTTCATAAGGCTATAATTAATTTTCATGGAATTATCCCATAATGTTTTTTGAGTTTATCAAATATCATCTCTAAGTTATTTTTTATAAAGTTCTTTCAAAAGTTGGAAGATTCTCTCCCATTTTTATTATCAATTGCAACACTTAGTTTTTCAGTTAATTCATTATGCATTTTTACTTCCTCTAAATGGAATTCTTTCAGTTGAGTTTCTTTATAAGCATCACATTTGGAAGGGTTTTGAAAATGTCTAAGAAATCCTCTTAATATTTGATTAAAACTAGATTGACTTTTCGCTTTATTTCTTTCGAAAGAAGTACAATGCTTACAAAGCGAGTAGAACGATAAACTTTATTTTGTAGCAACATAAGGCACTAATGGTAATGCTACAGGAACCAAATTAGCACTAGATATTAAACTAGGGACTAGTAGTTAAAAACCTACAAATTTAACAGTTTATAATAACAAACTCTTTTTTTCTGCAAATAATGACATAAATAATATTGAATTATATTCTTTTAATGTTTTTCCAACTGTAATTACTACAGCTGCAAGTTCAATAGCAAATACTTCTTCAACTTTAGCTGGTAATGTAACTGAAAATGGTGGTACAAATATTACAGAAAGAGGAGTTGTATATTCTACTTCAGATACAACTCCAACAATTGCAGAAGGTGCAACTAAAGATATAAATGGTGATGGAATTGGAGTTTTTACAAAATCTATTACTTCTTTAGCAGCAGGAACAACATATTATTTTAATGCGTATGCTTTAAATTCCGAAGCTACAGGTTATGGAGTAGCTACAACTTTTACAACTACAGGAAAAGGTTGGCTAGTTACAACAGATACAAATTGGGTAGAAGCAAATAATTGGAGTCCAAATAGGATTCCTTTAGTTACAGATAATTTAGTAATACTAAATGTTGGTAATAAGCCTGTTATTGAGTCTGGTACAATTGCAGTAGCTAATGATATAACTATAGATGCAACTTCTTCACTAACGATTAACGCTGGTAGTTCTTTAACTATGGAGGGGGATTTAATCTAAAACGGAACGTTTACAATAATTTCAACAGCAGCAGAAAGTGGTAGTTTGATTGTAAAAGGAGCTTCAAACGGACAAGTAACCTATGAAAGAGGAGGTTTATTAGCTAATAAATGGAGTATTGTATCAGCACCATTTTCCAGTCAAAAAATTAAATATTTTGGAGAAAACACAGCAAATAGCATTCGAGTAAACACCACAGTAACTCCAAACAGATACAATTAGTTATTATGATGATAGTAATGCTTCAGGTTCAAAATGGATATACTATACTACAGATGATTTTGCTTCTAATACCTTAACTTTTGATAAGGGAAGAGGTTATGCAATTTCAAAAGGAACAGACGGAACAGCGACTTTTACAGGAGATTTAGAAACTATTAGTATCATTAAATCAGTAGCTGCCTTAGAATGGAATGCAGTTGGTAATCCGTACACCGCATTTTTACCAATTAACGAAAATGGTGGAGTCAACTTCATTAATGATAATCTAACTAAGTTTCGACCAGAAAATGTAAGGGTTTATGTTTGGGATAACGCGCAAGATAAATATGTTGGTAAATTATTAATGACTTCAGAAAGTTCCTTAGCGGCAGGGCAAGGATTCTTTGTGAAAACAGCAACAGGAGTAACCTATATTACTTTTAATGAAACTCAAAGAAAAACGAAACCTGTAACAGGAGGAGTTTTTAATAGAGGAGGAGAAGGAAATGAAAAGATAAGTATTTAATGATCAAATAATCTGGGAACAAGATGAAAAAAACATAAAAAACAAAGAGGAGTTAATTTCAAGAGTAAAAGCATTAAATAAATTAAGTAAGTATTGTAAACACAATACTTTAACAGCTTTAGGTACTTATATGATATTAAGTCCGTAAAAGGCTCAAGCACAAAGCCCAGAAGCTCCAGTAAGTGGGTTTTAAAATTAACAGATGAGGTTAGTTTTACTGTGTTTTAGATTTTTAGTTTATAAATCTCTACTGCTTTTTTTAAGATAAAATAGCACTATTTATACTCTTTATCATCAAAATATAATTTTGCCACTTTTTACCACCACAAAAAAGTACTTCATAAAATTTATTAGAACTATTTTTGCTAGTAATTCTCAAAAGTTACAATTCGTTTAATTTTAAATGTTTTTAATACTCTTTATGATACATAACAACACTGTTATAGCATATAAAAAATTAGTGCTATTGATATTTTTTATAGGTACAACACTTAATTTAGTAGGACAAAGCCTGGAGTCAATTTTAACTATAAAAACTACTCAGAAAAAAACTATTGCTGTAGATTATTTAGGTGAAGGAGCGGGTGCAAGTGCAATTTTAGGTTTCTTTTTTTTAGACATTGATACAGATAATGATGGTTTACCTGATTTTTATGAAACCGCACCAGGTGATGATTTAGACGGTGATGGACTAATTAATAGTATAGATCCAGATGATGATAATGATGGTATTTTGGATGCATTAGATGTTCAACCAGTAGGAGTTACATCGATGCCAACCTCTTATTTTTCGCAAGGATCGACGGCAGCTACTAATGGAAATACAATTGGAGATTATTGGCAGTTTTTACCGAATAACATTATAAGTTCAGGCGTTTATTCAGGGTATTATGAACACCCAGGTGTGTATTTATATATAGATAATAATGCTAATAATGTTCCAGATGTTTTAGAGTATACTGCAGGTAGTAATAAAATGCCTCCATTTGTGGTAGATAAAGGAGTTGCTGCTTCTCACATTACCAATGGAAGTTTTTTAGGATTTCTGGGAGATTGGAGTTATTCTGGATCACCAAATAGTGATGCACATATTACAGGACGTACTATTTTTTATATTTGTGATGATGATAGTGGTGCGTCTGAAACAGGTAATTATGGAAGTAATACTCCATATTCGTTTTCAGATATACATAGTAGTGTAAATAATCAAGTAGATTATAATATTTATGATACAACAAATGATCAAAGTCTTAATATTCCTAAAGCTATCCTGGGAACAGATGCTGTAAGTACTGATTATTATAAATATAGATGGTTTGATGATATCATTGTAAGTCCAGATAGAGAGTTAGTATTTTTTAATTCCGTTTTTTGGAATACAGGAGGCTCTCAAGTAAATACTTATTATTCCAAAACAGAATTCAATCCAGATGATATAAGAACTAACTATTCTCATGAGGGAGGAAATACAACTGGTGATAATTTTGGAGGAGGAGCAAGTACAACAACTAATTGGTTTCCAGATTTTCAAAATACGGCAGATCATAATACACTAGCTGAAAAAGTTTTTGGATCAGGAACTACTTGGGCTATGATTGCTTCTTCTCCGACTAATAATACACCTCCAATAGCAGTTGACCCTACGAATCAAAATTGGGTAGACACCTATGAGAATTGGATGGAAAGCACAAGAATCATTCAATATAGAGCAGTGGAAAATTGGTTTTCTTCTACTGCTGCGAATGTAAATAATGTGATTGATCAACGATATAATTATGATTTAACGACGGACGCACAAAATATAATAATAAGAGCAAAAGAAGGGAAGACACCTCACTTTATGATAATATCTCCTACAACCGATCCTAATAGTTTTATAATAGGGGTTGAGGATTTATATTGGGGTGGTGATAGAGATTTTGAAGATGAAATGTTTTATGTAACGTTTACCAATGATGTTACTATTTGTGCGACTAAAACAGCTATTTATACAGCGAATCAATGTACGGGAGATATAGAATATGAAGTAGTAATTGAAAATTTAGGAGCAACTACAGCTACTAATGTTGTATTTAATGACACGCCTGATGCGGACACAACTTTAAAAGTAGGTTCAGTAACTTCAACAGCAGGAACTGTTGTTGTAGGTAATATTGCTGGAGAAACCAGTGCACAAGTAAACATAGGTAGTATGCCTACTGGAGACTCTGTTACAATAAATTTTAAAGTAACTGTTAATGCAGGTGTTTTTCCAACAACAACAACCTCGGTCTCAAATCAAGGTACAGTTTCAGGAAGTAATTTTGTAGATGTTTTAACTAGTGATCCTGATGGATTAACACATTTTAGTACAACGGATACAGATTTGTCAGAGGTGATAGATAATATAGCTCCGTCAATAACGTGTCCTGGAGATCAAAATGTGAATTATGATAGCAACTGCGAATATAAATTATTAGATTATACAGCTCTTGCAACAATAAGTGATAATTGTGCTACGGTAATTACAGTAACACAAAGTCCTGCTGTCGGAGATATAGTAACTGCTAATACATTAATTACATTAACTGCTAATGATGGAAATGGAAATACAAACACTTGTACTTTTAATGTAAACATTACAGATAATATAAAACCAACCATGGTTTGTCAGAATATCACGGTTCAACTAGATGCATTAGGAGCGGTAACAATTGCAGCATCAGATGTTGATAACGGGAGTTCAGACGCCTGTGGCATTGCATCAAGATCAATAGACATCAGTTCTTTTGATTGTACGAATATCGGAACAAACA
>CBDTZS010000016.1:0-37256 GCA_965364955.1 uncultured Tenacibaculum sp.
GGTAGTACAGGGGTATAAAACAACCTAAACTTACATATAAAAGCCTCTTTTTAAAATTTAAAAAGAGGCTTTTATATGTAAGTTTGTAACACTATTTTAAGTATAAAAAAAACTTGTTATCTATCTTAATAAAATTAAACCATCTCTTTATACATTACATACATACCTCGTAATTCTTTATATAATAAAGGAATATTTAAAGAAGTTTTATTCGCTTTTACAAAACCTCTTTTTTCATAAAAACGCAAAGCTTGTTCTTGTGTATCCATTGCTTTTAACCAAATAAGATCGTAATTTTTTTCTTTGGCCAAATTTTCTAACCAATCAAGTAATTCTTTAGCAATTCCTTTTCCTTGAGTATTTTGATGTAAATAAATACGCTGTAGCATAATTGCTTTCTTTTTTGGAAAAATAGCTATGGAAGACTTAAATATAATTCTGAAAATTCCAATAATTTTATTATTGTATAAAATAAAGTAGTACCCTTGGTTTTTTTCCAATAGTTCCTCCTTTACATTCTCTTTAGAGTACAATTTATCTAGATACCATTTACCTCCATCTTCCCATAAATGTTCATAAGATGGTGTATAAATTTCTTGCATTAAATCATATAATAACGCCCGGTCATTAAGCACTATTTCTTGTAGTTTAATTGAATTTGATACTTCTATTTGCATCAATTAAATATACAAAAAAATAGCTACTTAAAACTGAACAACTGTTAAACTATACTTAAAAACTATTTTCTACTTTCACTCTTATTAATATAAGCGACTATAATTAAATTATAGTGAGCTTTGAAACACTTTTTAGAGTTTATGTGTAAAAACTAGATCGTTCTTCTACTAAACTGTTTTCCCGTTGTCTTAAATTGACAAACTTTAATGTGCAAAAAAAAGCTGTTGATTTCTCAACAGCTTTTAATTATATAAACATTTTAACTTAAAACTTATTCTTCATTTTCAATAGCAACTTTTATTTTACCTTCAAGTTCTTCTGCTAATTCTGGATTATCTTTAATTAAGCTTTTAACGGCATCTCTACCTTGTCCTAACTTCGTGTCTCCATAACTAAACCATGAACCACTTTTCTTTATAATTCCGTATTCTACACCAATATCTAAAATCTCACCAACTTTCGATATTCCTTTACCATACATAATATCAAACTCTGCAATTTGAAATGGTGGTGCCACTTTATTCTTTACTACTTTTACTTTAGTACTGTTACCAATAACTCTATCGCCATCTTTAATTTGTGTTCTACGACGAATATCTAAACGAACAGATGCATAAAATTTTAATGCATTACCACCTGTTGTTGTCTCTGGGTTACCGAACATTACTCCAATTTTTTCACGTAACTGATTAATAAATATAACGGTACATTTTGTTTTACTAATAGTACCTGTTAATTTACGTAATGCTTGAGACATTAAACGAGCATGTAAACCCATTTTAGAATCTCCCATTTCACCCTCTATCTCAGATTTTGGTGTTAATGCTGCAACCGAATCAATTACTACAATATCAATAGCGCCTGAACGGATTAAATTATCAGCAATTTCTAATGCTTGTTCACCGTGATCTGGTTGAGAAATAATTAAATTATCTGTGTCTATACCTAAACTTTCTGCGTAAAAACGATCAAAAGCGTGTTCTGCATCAATAAAAGCAGCAATACCTCCAGCTTTTTGAGCTTCAGCAATTGCGTGTAATGTTAAGGTTGTTTTACCTGATGATTCTGGCCCATAAATTTCAATAACTCTTCCACGAGGATATCCTCCAACGCCTAAAGCTAAATCTAATCCTAAAGATCCTGATGAAATTACCTCAATATCTTCAACTTGACTATCTCCTAACTTCATCACCGCTCCTTTTCCGTAAGTTTTATCTAACTTATCTAGCGTAAGTTGAAGCGCTTTTAATTTCGCTTCTTTTTCTTTATCTACTGCCATAAATCATTCTAATTATATTAAAAAATAAGAGTGGCTAAGTTATGAAAACTCCCTTTATTTAACTATCTTTTTTATACTACATTTTGTAATATTGTTTTCCTTAAAATTTTAAAAAAATGAGTGATACTATTCTTTTAAAAAACATACATAGTTCGGCTACCATAAGTAAAGGTGAGCTGATTAGTTTTATTGTTAATAACGAAGAAATTATGCATTCAAAAGAAGCGCCTGGTTGGAATGCTTCAGATATAGAAATGTTTCCAATTATTGGACCTACTAAATCTAATGATTATAGTATTGAAACACCAAATGGTATTGGTAAACAAGATCAACATGGTTTATTAAGGGGGCTTAGTTACGAGCTTATTTCTAATGATAATACTACTGTTATTTTTGAAAAAAAATATGTAAAACATACACTTATAAAGAATTCTAAATTTCCTATAAAATCTACTCAAGAGTATTTGTTTTGGCCTTATGATTTTGTCTTTAGGAAAATAATTTCACTTACTGATTCTTCTTTAAAAATTGAATTCGAAATTAATAGTGATAAAGGAATGCCTTATATGTTAGGCTATCACCCTAGTTTTAAACTTTCAGGTTATGGAACAGAAATTATAAAAACGAAAGAAAAAGATATTACTTTAAATGATGTTTTAAATGTAGGTTCAGCAGCTTATAAAGTATTAAATACAAATGAAATAATTCTAGTAAAAAATAATTCCTCAAACATAAAAATTACGACCAAAAATTTTAATAATTTTATGTTATGGACAGCCGTTAATAATATGCTTTGCATTGAGCCTATAACACAATATCCTTTATTAGAAACTCAAAAGTATTCAGAAAAAAACATGAGAATAAGTACTGGAAAAGAGTTCTTTTCTTGTGATATTAAAATACTATAATTTTTTAATTTTTTCTTATAGAATATGACTAAAATCATCTTTTTAACGATGAATTGTGTTGTATTTTTGTTGTCTGAAACTTCACTTTAAATATAAATTATCTGCTTTTATTTTAGCAATGGTATTAGTATCTTATACTATTTACCAAATATCTGTTATGGTATATTATATTACATACCAAGATTATATTATAAAAGAATTATGTATTCAAAAAGAAGATCAACAAGGTTGTAATGGGAAATGTTATTTAATGAAAAAACTTACAAATAAAGTTTCAGATAATAACACCACAACCCCACCTCAGGATGACAAAAAATTAATAGAAAATTTAATTTTCTTATTCTCTAAAAACTCTCCTATTAACTTTATATATATTTCTGATTTAGAGTTAAAAAAAATAGCATATAAGGAAAAACTTAAAGACTCTTTTTTATTAAAAAAAGAAACACCGCCTCCCAAGTACTTCATTTAATTATATCAAATATTTAAGGAATAAATAAGCTGTAATAAACATCTTATTTATACGTTTCGTTGGTTAAAAATTAACCAACGCATCGTGACGTAGCCAATGTTTAATAAAATGAAAACTTTAAAATACATATTACCAATAATAACTATCCTTTTTATTTCATCTTGTTCGAGTAATGATGATGATTTAATTTTAGATGAAACAACACAATTAAAATTTATAAAAACACTTTCAAACACAGATCATGATGTAGAAATTTTTTCTACTAAAAACAGCTTAGAACAAGGGTATAACAATATATACTTGAGAATAAAAGATAAAGCTACTGGTGATTATATAAAAAATGCAACTTTAACTTGGAAACCAATGATGCATATGACAAATAAGAAGCATTCTTGTCCAAAATCTACACTACAAAAAACTGAAGGAAAAGAAACTTTATATAATGGTTATATTATTTTTCAAATGGCAGAAAATGCAACAGAAAAATGGGATTTAACAATTGATTATACCGTTAATACAGTTTCATATTCTGTAAATGAACAAATTGCAGTTCCTGCTTCTACAAAAAAAAATGTTTCGGTTTTTATGGATGGTAACAATACTAAATATGTGTTGGCATTAATAAACCCAGAAGAACCAAAAGTTGGTTTAAATGATTTTAAGATAGGATTATACAAAATGGAATCTATGATGTCTTTTCCTATAGTAGAAAACTATAAGATTAAACAAGATCCAAGAATGCCGAGTATGGCAAATCATAGTTCGCCAAATAACACTGATTTAATATTTAATACTACTTCTAAAATGTATGAGGGAAAGTTATCATTTACAATGACTGGTTATTGGAAACTAAACTTAATGTTATATAACAGTACAAACCTACTAATTAAAGGAGAAGAAGTTACAATCAACAATGATAGTAGTAGCTTGTTTTTAGAAATTGAATTTTAAATATAATAAAAGCCTTGAAGAAATACTTCAAGGCTTTAAACTTTTCCTAAAACATTTAATTATGAAAAAAATTATATTCTTTATAGGTTTATTAACAATATTTCAAACGATTTACTCTCAAGAAAAAAGGATAAAAAAAGATACTTTAGAAACTCATAATATTCTAAAAGAAGTAATAATAATCAGTAATAAAAAAAAAGATGTTGATAATAAAAAATATATAAAACCACTATCTTCTTTAGATCAATTTTTAGAAGAATCTTCTAAAATTAACATGATTAAAAGAGGTAATTATGCATGGGAACCTACTATTAATAATATGCTTTCTGATAGAATTAGTGTTACGATAGATGGAATGCAAATTTTTGGTGCCTGTACCGATAAAATGGATCCTATTACTTCTTATGTAGATATTTCTAACTTAGAAAAAGTTACCATTTTTTCAGGACAACATGGAAATGAAAACGGACAAACCATTGGTGGTGCCATTGATTTAAAATTAGATAAAAATAGTTTTACCTCTTTTGGAAGTAAATTAGTTACCGGTTTTGATCTTGGTTATGAAAGTAATTCAAACACAAAAATTATTGGTATAGAAGCAAATTACAGCCATAAAAAATTCTTTTTAAATACCGATTTTATAAAAAGAACTGCTGGTAATTATTTTGATGGAAACGACAATGAAGTGTTATTTTCTCAATACAATAAGTATAATTGTTCGGCAATAGCTGGTTATAAATTATCACTAACAACAAAAATTGGAGCAACTCTTATTTATGATGAAGCCACAGATGTTGGGTATCCTGCTTTACCAATGGATGTTTCTCTAGCCAAAGCCATAATTGGTGCTATTAGTTATGAATATTCAAACAAAGAAAAATTTATTCAAAACTTAGAAACAAAAATCTATGCAAATGCTGTTACTCATGTAATGGATGATACTAAAAGACCCAATGTTGCTATTCATATGGATATGCCTGGATGGAGTGATACGTATGGGTTTTATACAAAAGTTAGCGCTAAAAAAAACAAGCATTCTTTTTTAGCAAACTTTAATGGTTACTACAATAAATCATTGGCAGAAATGACAATGTATCCTACTAATAGTTCTGAAAGATTAATGTTTATGCTCACTTGGCCAGATGTAAGAACCTTATATTCTGGTATATATTTAGAAGATAAAATTTATATAAATAAAGCTACTTCTGCTCAGTTAAGTGCAAGAATAGGTTTTCAAAATAATAATATTTCAAGTGATTTTGGTTTAGGAAGTTTACAAATTTTTTATCCTAATTTAAAAGCTTCTAAAAATAGATTTTTACCAAGTGTTTCTGCTCAAATAGCACATAAAAAGAAGTCATTTACTTATACTTCTTCTATTGGTTATGGTGAAAGAGCACCTTCGGTAAGTGAAGGTTATGGTAATTTTTTATTTAATAGTTTCGATAATTTCGATTACATAGGAAATCCGTATTTGAAGAATGAAAAATCGTTAGAATTTAATGCCAAAATAGCATATGATAACAATAAGTTTAAAGTTAGTTTTGAAAACTCTCTATTTTATATTTCAGATTATATTATAGGTAAAATAAATACTAATTATTCACCGATGGTTATTGGTGCAGATGGGGTTAAAGTTTACAGTTCTTTAGGTAATGTACTACAATTTAATACTTCTTTAAGTACTACTTATAAGTTCAATTCAAATTTTACTTTAAATGGATCTGTTGGTTATAATTACGGTAAAGAAATTAATGGAGAAAATTTACCGCTTATTTCTCCTATTTCTTACAAAGCAAACCTTATTTATACGAAAGGGTTCTTTAATTATAAAATAGAAGTAGTTGGTGCAGGTGCACAAAATCAGTTTTCTAAAACATATGGTGAAGATAAAACTAAAGAGTACACCATAATGAACTTAGATACTGGGTATAAATTTTATATAAATAACGATAATATTGTTTTAAAAACTGGAATAGAAAATATTTTAAATACACATTATTCTACCTATTCAGATTGGAAAAATATACCTAGAATGGGACGAAATATTTTTGTTAATTTGTCGTACATTTTAAAATAGTACATGGTAAATCACAAACATTTTATAATTCACAAACCTTATGGTTTCTTATCTCAGTTTATAAACAATCAAACAAAGAGAAAAAAGAAATTATTAGGTGAATTATCTGAATTTCCTTTAGGTATAATGGCTATAGGTCGTTTAGATGTTGCTTCTGAAGGATTATTATTGTTAACTACCGATGGTAAAGTGAGTGCACAAGTACGTAGTAAGAAAGTAGAAAAAGAATACTATGTTCAAGTAGATGGTATTATTACTCAAAAAGCAGTTGAAAAATTAAAAGGAGGCGTTGAAATTGGTTTTGATGGTAAAAAATATATGACATTACCAGGAAAATCTTTTTTAATTGATGATCCTAAATTTCCTTTACAAAATCAAAAAATTCGTGATGAACGTCATGGACCTACAAGTTGGGTTTCTATAATAATTACAGAAGGAAAATTTAGACAGGTTCGTAAAATGACCGCTGCAGTAGGTTTTCCTACACTTCGTTTAGTTAGAGTTCGTATTGGTGAGGTTTTATTAAATGATATGAAACCTGGTGAAGTAAATGAGGTTACAAACTTTTATTTGTAATATTGTACTTAAAAAAATACTATGAAAAAATTATTATCATTAGCATTACTATGTTTTATTTCTACTTTCTCTTTTTCTCAAGAATCAACAGAAAAACTTACCGAGGAACAACAACAAGTTTATTTACAAAAGTTAGATAGTATTAATAATTCATTTACTTATCAATATGGTAAAATATCTTTACAAGATGGTTTAGCAGAAATTAATGTGCCTGATGGTTATAAATTTTTAGATGCTAAACAAAGTGAATATGTTTTAAGTGATTTATGGGGTAATCCTCCTTCTGAAGTACTTGGACTATTATTACCTAAAGACATTACTCCTATTGATGAAAACTTTACTTATGCTGTTGAAATTACTTATTCAGATGAAGGTTTTATTAATGATGAAGATGCTAAAAATTTAGATTATTCTGATTTATTAAAAGAAATGCAAGAAGATACCAATGCTTATAATCCTGAAAGAAAAAAACAAGGATATGCAACAATCGATTTATTAGATTGGGCTTCTACTCCTTTTTATGATGCTGATAATAAAAAATTACATTGGGCTAAAGAATTAAAATTTGAAGGAGAAAATACAAATACTTTAAATTATAATATTAGAGTATTAGGTAGAGAAGGTTATTTAACCTTAAACGCTATTGGTACTATTGATATTTTACCTTTATTTAAAAAAGACGTTGATAATATATTAACTAGTGTTTCTTTTTCTAAAGGAAACACATATTCTGATTTTAACCCAAATATAGATAAAGTAGCAGCTTATGGTATTGGTGGTTTAATTGCTGGTAAAGTATTAGCTAAAGCAGGTTTTTTTGTAATTATTTTAAAATTTTGGAAAGTAATTGCTGTTGCTATAGCTGGTTTATTTGCCGCTTTTAAAAATAAAATTTTTGGTACTAATAAAAAAGATGATATTTATTAAATATAATACTACTTATTACAAATAAAAAAATCCTTATTATAATAAGGATTTTTTTATTTTATTACCATTCTAATATGTGGAATTCCATCTTCTAAATACTCTTCACCAACTTTTACAAATTCATGAGATTCATAGAACTTCTTTAAATAAGTTTGAGCAGAAATAGTTATTTTTCTTTCCTTATAATTATCAACAATAGCTTGTATTGAAGCTTTTATTAAATCATGACCGTAACCATATTTACGTTGGGTATCTTTTACAACTACTCTACCAATACTTGGAGTATCAAAATACTGTCCGCTATTAAATAAACGTGTATAAGCGATAATTTCACCTTCTTTTTCACCAATAACATGCAATGCTTTTTGGTCTTTTCCATCAAGATCTTGATATACACAATCTTGCTCTACAACGAAAACTTCAGAGCGCAATTGAAGAATCTCATACAATTCTGAAGTTGTTATTTCGTTAAATTTTTTTACTTTAAAATCTATTAGCATTCACAAGATATTTTATTTACTCTATCTGCATGTCTTCCACCTTCAAATTCCGTAGCTAAAAATAATTGTACAAAACCTAAAGCTTGTTGTAATGATACAAAACGAGCTGGAATAGTTAAAATATTAGCATTGTTATGTTGACGTGTTAATTGTACCAATTCATTATTCCAACATAAAGCAGCACGTACACCTTGGTGTTTATTGGCGGTCATTTGTGCACCATTACCACTTCCGCATAAAATAATTCCCATTTCTGCTTGTTCAGTTTCTACAGCTTCTGCTGTTGGGTGAATAGCATCCGGGTAATCCATACTATCATTTGTATTTGTTCCGAAGTTAATTACCTTATGTCCTAACTCTTCTAAAAGGGTTACAATTTCAAATTTATACTCGGTTCCTGCATGGTCATTTCCGATGGCAATTGTCATAATATGTTGATTTTAATTTAGTTGTGCTATACAAAAATACAGTTATTCGGGGTTATCAACATTAATTAATAGTGCTTTTTTTAGTATTCTTAATAAACTACTAACTGTAAAGTACTTAAGTACTATTACTAATTGTTAAGAAGTATTGGTAGCTTTTAAAAAGTTTATTTGTTTAATTGTATTTATTTTACAATACAAGAACAACTATAACATACGCAACTTTTTTTATGAGTTTCTAATAAACATTTATCAACATAAAATTAACCTGTTATTTACATTGTAACTTAAATTAAGTATTAATAATTATAAGTGAATTACTGTTTATAACTATTGTTAACAACTCTCTTTTGTAGTTGATTTCTAAGTTTTTATTTATCTAATAACATGTTTATGTTATTTAATAAGTGATACTACCTAAAAATAATTTATTTATTTATTGTACATATTAACAGACTATAATAACAACCATTTCTTTTTTTAAATTTTAAAAATTCTTTATATATATTATATAATATGTTAATAACATCTAATTTTATAAAATTGAACTTTTTGAAATAATTAAAAATCTAGTATAGATAATTTAAAAAGAATAAAATTCTTGAAAATTACGATATAAAACTAGTGAAGTTGATAAGTAAGAATAAAATAGAAAGAAATAAAAATTAAGCTGTTCTGCTACTCTTTTTAATAAGATATAAGGTGTCTTTAGCTTTGACTAACTCTGAAGGTACTTTTTCATTTAAAGTAGTGTTAATACTTATTACAGCTACAATGATACCTGTAATAAATATGAATATAAATAAAGCTATTATTTTTCGTAAGTTTTTCATTAGTAACGACTTCTTGTTATAAAGACGTTAAAATTTAACAAATGTTACAATTTCATTAAGATTTTTTTAACTTTTTAAGAAATTATAAATTGTATGGCTTTGTGAATAACTGTAGCTGTTACTTTTCCTTGACCAATTATTTCCCCATCTGCTTGAATAAAAGGTTGAGTTTTAATTGAAGTTGGAGTTACTAACAATGTATTAGATAGATGTGTTTCTACTTTGGTATGTTTGGTGATTAATCCGTTATATAATTTTTTAATATTAAGTATTAAATCTAATAGTGATAAATTTTTAGCAATTGTTATATCGAATACTCCATCTGTAGAATATTTAAAATCAGTTAATTGCATTCCTCCAGCCGAGTATTTACATATTCCAAATAAGGTCATTAAACATTTTGTTTCAATTAACTTATTATTAACTTCAATTTCACAAGTAGTTTTTTTATAGAAAAACAATCCTGCAATACCGCTTAAAAGGTATGCTATAGCACCAAAACGTTTGAGTTTATTCAACTTATTAACAACGTAACCATCATAACCTATTCCAGCAACATTATTGAAATAAGCGGTGGTATTAATTAATTCTAACTGGCCTATATCTTGTAAAACTGTCTTCTTTTTTTTAACTAAATTTATAGCGTTTTCTATGTCATTAGGTATGTCATATGTTTTAATCCAATCGTTACCTGTACCTAAAGGAATCACTGCAACAGTAATATCAGAAGTTTTTACATATCTTTGCGTCATAATTCCGTTAACTACATGATGTAGTGTACCATCTCCGCCAACGGATATTATATTTCTATAACCTTGTTGAATAGCTGTATGTACCAGTTCAACTTCATGTTTAGAATAGGCTGTAAAAGCATAAGAAAAATCGATATTTTTTTCGTTTAACAATTGCTCAATTTCTTTCCATTTTTTAGAAAGTTTTTTATTTCCTGAAATAGGATTAGCAATTACAAACCATGAATGTATCATAAATAATAAAGTATAATAAAGCCAAAATACAAAATAGATTGATAACACTTATTTAATAAACAATAGAGTGAATTTATTTGTACTTTGGTAACAATAAAAAAAGAAGAAAGATTAATGACTAGAAAGAAAAAAATCTACAAGAAAAAAGGTAATGTAATTAAAGATTTGACTTTAAAAATTTTCAAAATATTAAAAGAAGACACTACACAAGCTTATAATCACAAACAAATTTCAGCTAAAATTGGAATTTCTGATAGTGATGGAAAAACTCAAGTTCTTAAAAAGTTAGCAGAATTATCAGCAACTCAAAAAATTAAAGAAACTGATAGAGGTAAGTATAAAATTAATGAAGATCGTAAATACCATATTGGTACCTTAGATTTAACATCTAATGGTAATGGTTATTTTATGTCTGATGATTTTGAGAACGATATATTTATACCATCTATAAATTTAGGTAAAGGATTACATCAAGATACAGTAAAAGCGTTTGTATATAAAAAACGTAGATCTAATAAACTAGAAGCGGAGGTTGTTGAAATTATAGAGCGTAAAAAAACGGAGTTTGTTGGTGTTTTACAAATGAATAAAACTTTCGGGTTTGTTATACCAGACAGTCAAAAAATGTCTGCTGATTTATTCATTTCTCAAAATAAAATTAACGGTGCAGAAGATGGTGATAAAGTGGTTGTGCAAATGACCGACTGGCCAGAAAACTCAAAAAATCCGTTTGGAAAAATCACCCAAGTTTTAGGGAAACCTGGAGATCATGAAACCGAAATCCATTCTATTTTATTAGAATATGGTTTACCATATGAATTTCCTAAAGAAGTAGAAACTGAAGCTGAAAACTTACCTATTAAAATTACAGCGGCTGAAATAGGAAAAAGAAGAGACATGCGTAAAGATTTAACCTTTACGATTGATCCTAAAGATGCAAAAGATTTTGATGATGCATTGTCATTCACAAAATTAGAAAATGGTAATTACGAAATAGGTATTCATATTGCGGATGTTTCTCATTATTTACAACCAAAAACTATTTTAGATGATGAAGCTTTTGATAGAGCAACATCGGTTTATTTAGTAGATAGAGTGGTACCAATGTTGCCAGAAATGTTAAGTAACGGCGTTTGTTCTCTACGACCAAACGAAGAAAAACTAACGTTTTCTGCAGTTTTTGAAATGAATGAAAAATCAGAATTAGTAAATCAATGGTTTGGTAGAACGGTAACGTATTCTGATAAGCGTTTTGCCTATGAAGAAGCACAATCAATTATAGAGAATTGTAAATTATCTGATACTATTGAACCGTACACAATGCCGCTTGATATTTCAATCATTGATAAAGAATATGAGGTTATTCCTGAAATAGTTGAGGCTACTTTAAAATTAGATGAATTAGCTAAAATATTACGTAAAAAACGTATGAAAGCTGGTGCAATTTCATTTGATAGAGTGGAGGTTAAATTCGATTTAGATGAAGATGCAAATCCTTTAGGAGTTTTCTTTAAAGAATCTAAAGATGCTAACAAATTAATTGAAGAATTTATGTTATTGGCAAACAGAAAAGTAGCTGAATTCATTGGTTTTTCTAAAGGAAAAGAAACTAAAAATACTTTTATTTATCGTACTCACGATGAACCAAATATTGATAAATTAGCTTCTTTACAGAACATTATAAATAAATTCGGATATAAAATTAATACCGAAACTAAAGAAACTACATCGCAATCGTTAAATAAATTATTAGCTGATGTCCACGGAAAAGGAGAAGCTAATATGGTTGAAACTTTAGCAATTCGTACTATGAGTAAAGCTGCTTATACCACTCAAAATATTGGGCATTATGGTTTAGCTTTCGATTATTATTCACATTTTACATCACCAATTCGTCGTTATCCAGATGTGATGACACATCGTTTATTACAGCATTATTTAGATGGAGGAACATCTCCTAAATCTGATGAGTATGAAGTAAAATGTAAACATTCTTCACAAATGGAAGAACTTGCCGCAAAAGCAGAGCGATCTAGTATAAAGTATATGCAAATAAAGTATATGAAAGATCACCAAGATGAAGAGTTTGAAGGTGTTATTTCTGGAGTTACTGAGTGGGGAATTTATGTAGAAATTAGTTCAAATAAATGTGAAGGAATGATCCGTATTCGTGATATAAAAGACGATTACTACATTTATGATGAGAAGCAATATGCAATTGTAGGTCAATCTTCAAATAACGTTATTCAGTTAGGAGATGAAGTTGTGGTGAAGGTTAAAAACACTGACTTAGAACGTAAACATTTAGATTTTTACTTAATTTCTCATTAATTTATTTCCAGTGTCACAATAAATTTTAATATTTGTCTTTATAGTATTGGTATAACTTTTGTTTATATCATATAATTAATGAAATTTATAATGAAAAAAATAATATATCTAAGTTTGTTTTTGATGCCGTTTTTAGCATCAGCGCAAACTACAATTACTAAGATGTTAGGAGAGTTTTCTACTATAAAGGTGTATAATGGTATTGATTTAGAGTTAGTTAAGTCTAATGAGAACAAAATTATTATAACTGGAGATAAAGCGGATAAAGTAACTATTAAAAATAAGAATAACACTTTAAAAGTATCTTTAAGGTTCCCAGAGACAACAGCTGATGGTAAAGTAAAAATTACACTCTATTATGTATCTTTATTAAAAACAATCGATGCGAATGAAGGAGCTACGATTACTGGTAAAGGAATAAAACAACCTCAGATTGAAATTAAAGCCCAAGAGGGCGCTTTTATTAATTTGGTGGTTAATGTTAAGCACTTAAAGGTTAAAAGTGTTTCTGGAGCTGTTATTAAGCTTTCTGGTTCAACAAAGAACCAAACAGTTGATGCTAATTTAGGAGGAATGTACCATGGGTATAAATTAATGGTGAGTGATTTAAATTATGTACGTGCAGGTTCTGGATCTAAAGTAGAAGTTCAATCTGGGGAAACATTAGATGCTAAAGTTTCTTTTGGAGGATCTATTTTCTATAAAGGAACACCTGAAGTATTTAAAGATAAAAAAGTAATTGGCGGAGTAATTGAACACAGAAGTTAATTTTGTATATTTGCCTTGTAAAAATTAATTAAAATGATTTCACTTAATATGTTTTTAGGAATGATTGGTCCATGGCAAATAGCCATTGTTGTTGCCCTAGTATTGTTAATGTTTGGAGGAAAGAAAATTCCTGAATTAATGAGAGGCTTAGGTACGGGAATTAAAGAATTTAAGGACGCTACTAAGGTAGAAGACGAAGAGAATAAAGAAGAAAAGTAAAAAGTATTTATATATAATGAAAACCTCACTTGTCATAAACAAGTGAGGTTTTCTTTTTTAAGGCTTACCTTAAATATCGGGGGATATTACTTCTATATCTTCTTTGTTATGCTAATCTATAAAGTTATTTGTTAATAATCAAAATTTTGGTGGCAACAGGAAGTAAATTTAAATTTTTGGGATAAAAGGGATGATTTTGTTACGTAATTAGTTTTATTAAATCCTCTTTTTTAAATTTTCTTGATACAGGTATACTAAAAGTTATTCTTTCTGAATGTAATTGATACCCTCTAGCATTTCCTGAAATTCTATTTATGTACTTCGCATTTATTATATAAGATTTATGACACCTAATTATATTTTTATTTTTGTTTAATTGTTTATTTATTTTAGAAAGTGTAGTTCTAATAATGAGTTCGTTTATTTTATCTTTATTTTTTAAAAATACACAAGCATAATTTCCTTCAGCTGTTATATAAATAATATCATTTACATTTATTGAATAAGATTCTTTTGTTTCTTCTGATGAAATTTGAACCACATTTTCTAAGTTATTATTGAACTTATTTTTAGTGTTAATCTCATTTATTTCTTTTGCTATTTTCTCTGATTTCTCTCTTCTATATTTTTCATCAATAAATAAATATAGAATAATTAAAAAAAGTCCTATTGAAAATGTATAACCAACCATTTCAAAAAATGTAGTACTAGATTCATCATTAATTTGTATGATATCGTTATAATACCAGCTTAAAATAGATATTAGACTTAAATTAAAGCTTACTAGGAGAATATGTTTACCAATATTCCAAGAATTTTCATGCATAGCCTTAGGTATTAATTTTGGTAATAGTATTAGTGAGCTTAGTATTACTATAAACATTATTAATGAATAACCAAGGGTAACGTATAATATGGAATCACCTAAGCTAGCTATTTTAAAAGGTTTAAAAAGATTTAGAAATACAAAATCCGCTATAAATAAACTGAAGCTAACTGTAATTTTATAGGAGGTAGATGTATGTAAATAATAAGGTTGCTTAATCCATTTATTTAATTTTATATAGTTCACTTTTCTTATCAATTTTTTAAGTATCAATATACTTATTTTTTAGTTGGTTATAGTTTTAAACAAAATAAACCAAAGCTTTTAACTTTGGTTTATTTTGTAAATAATAATAATAGTTTATGATTATACTGTTGCTTCTGACGCTATTTATATTAAGATACCTTCATTTTATCCATAGTTTTGTTCTTAAATGAAGTACTACAATGGCTCTAATTTTAATAGTATATTTTCCTTAATACTTTTTAGGAAGATCAAATTTACCTCCAACTATTCAAAATAAGTTTTTACGGTCCTGTTTTTAATAGTTGGGGTTGTAGTTATAATAATTACTCTTTTTTGTTAGTTTTAATTTCTTTCATATTCTCTCCTATTTGATTTGTTGCTGCAAAACTAGCAACCATATCATTTAACATAGAACTTGCGGCATTAGGATTGTTTGGTAACAAAATTAAGTTACTATTAGTATCTGCTCCAATAGATTGTAATGTATCGTAATGCTGTGTAACTACAATTAATGCAGATGCTTCTTGCGAGTTGATTCCTGCTCTATTCAAAACTTCCATAGATTCTTCTAAACCACGGGCAATTTCTCTACGTTGATCTGCTATACCTTTACCTTGTAAACGTTTACTTTCTGCTTCAGCTTTTGCTCTTTCAACAATTAAAATACGTTGTGCGTCCCCTTCATATTGTGCAGCGGTTTTTTCTCTATCTGCAGCATTAATTCGATTCATCGCTTCTTTTACTTGTGCATCCGGATCAATATCTGTTACTAATGTCTTAATAATATCATAACCATAGGTCATCATTGCTTCATTTAATTCTGATTTTACAGCAATGGCAATATCATCTTTTTTTAAGAAAACATCATCTAATATCATTTTAGGTACTTCTGCACGAACAACATCAAATACATAAGATGTGATTTGATCATGAGGATAATCTAATTTGTAAAAAGAATCATATACTTTCTCTTTAATTACTTTGTATTGAACAGATACTTTTAGTTTAACAAATACATTATCTAAAGTTTTTGTTTCAATGATAACATCTAATTGTTGAATTTTTAAACTCAACTTTCCTGAAATTTTATCTACGATTGGAATTTTAAAATGTAATCCAGATTGACGAATACTGTGAAACTTACCAAAACGTTCTATAATGGCTGCTGTTTGTTGTTTAACAGTAAAAAATGATGTTAATAAAATTATTAGTCCAAAAAAGATTAATGGATAGAAATAAATGGGCATAGTTTTAAATTTATTAGTTAGTAATTTTTTTATAAAGATACAGAAAGAAGTAACTACTTACAAGACGCTTTTTTTTAAAAAAGTTACATTTTTTTTCTTTTAAAGGTATATTTGCTAAAAATCAATTATATGATACTTATACAAGAACACGTAACAGAAATTTTAATACTCCTTTTTTTAATTGTAACTTTCTTGCAATCGGGTGTTGATAAAGTTACCGATTGGAATGGAAATTTATCTTTTATTAAAGAGCATTTTAAAAATTCACCTTTTAAAAATTCAGTACCTTTTTTATTGGTGATAATTTTAGTAATGGAATTATTAGCCGGTGCTTTAATGTTTGTTGGTATATTTCACTTGTCAACAACTGGTGATAATGCCCTTGCTTTAATTGGTGCAGAAATTGCAGCTGTAACTTTAATATTTTTATTGATAGGTCAGCGTTTAGCTAAAGACTATGCAGGAGCAATGACGTTGTCTGTTTATTTTATTATTGCAATTTTTGGGATCTATTTATTGAATAAATAATTTTTATAGAAATTAAATCGGTCATAAATTTACTTTATTAAAAAACCTCTTAAAATTTGATTTTAAGAGGTTTTTTAATTTTAATAAAGCAATATATCTTTGTTAAAGCGAAGTGTCTTTAAATAGTGTTTAAAACCGTTTTTAATTGTTTTTTATGATATATATCAAAGAAGAATACTCTCCATTCTTTTTTGCTTTTATATTTGATTTTAAACCTGTAATAAAAGCATGAATTGGTCTTGATTTTTTGTTTTTGTATTTTTCTGATAATAACGAAACGTAAAATGAATCAAACTTCATAGGTAACGTTTTTTCTATTTTCATTTCAATTACAGAGAATAATTTTTTTAGAGATGTTTTTGAAAAATGCCATAAATGCCTCGGTACGTCATAAGCAGCCCAAAATTCTTTGTAATGTTTTGCGTCGTAACTTTTGTAATTAGGAACTGCAATAATTAAAACACCATTAGGCTTTAATAATTGTTTTAATTGATCTATATATTCTATCAAATTAGGAATGTGTTCTAAAACATGCCAAAGAGAGATAACATCAAATTGTTTACCTGTGTATTCTGAAATATCTTTTTTGAGTGCTATTTTTTTTTCTAGAGCAATGTTTCGCGCTTTTTCTGATGGCTCTATTCCGAAAATTTTCCAATGTTTATTTTTACATGTTTTTAAAAAATCACCTGTTCCTGCACCAACATCTAATATTTTTTTTTCTTCAGTATTAAAAGAATTAATTAATTTGAGTTTTTTATTAAGTGTGTGATTTTTTACTAATTGATAAACTCTATCAAAAATAGTTTTCTTGCTATCTGTATGTGAAATATACGATTCGCTTAAATAGTAATTTGCTAAATTTATTGGTACAGGTGAAGTAACAAGCATTTCATATTCTTTGTTGTACATTATTTCATAACTTTCTTTCGAAACAGTATGATCTATACAATTTAATAAAGGGGAAAGGTTCTTGTAAAGCTCTTTTTCTTTTCTCAAAATTTCTTTATTTATAATGTTCCATGTGGAACATTAATTTTACTACTATGCTATATTACATAAAAATATAAATGTTCCACATGGAACATTTATATTTTTTTAAAAAAATCACCGCCCCATGTAAACAAGTAGTACTGAAATATCACTTGGTGATACACCACTTATTCTACTCGCTTGTGAAATTGAAGTTGGTTGTATTTTAGATAATTTTTCTCTAGCTTCAATAGATATTGAATGTACCTTGTCATAATCGAAGTTTGAAGGGATAACTACTTTCTCTAATCTATTTAGTTTATCAGCATTGTTCTTTTCTTTATCTATATATCCAGAATACTTTAAATGAATTTCTGTTTGTTCTATAACATCATCTTTCATTTCGTTTTCTTCTATATAGTCTTGGAGCTTTTTAATACTATTAAAATCGCTTAAGCTTAATTGAGGGCGTATTGCGATTTTTACTAGTTTCATTGTTTGGTTAACAACCGACAATCCTTTTGATTCTAGTATCGGATTTATGTCTTCTTTCTTTACACTTAGGTTTGTAATGAAGTGAATTAATTTATCAGTCTTTTCTTTCTTCTCTAATACCCTTTCTAATCTTTCGTCAGAAGCTAAACCTAATTTATGGCCTAACGGAGTTAATCTTAAATCGGCATTATCTTGTCTTAATAGGGTTCTGTATTCAGCACGAGACGTAAACATTCTATATGGCTCTTCTGTTCCTTTGGTAATTAAGTCATCTATTAAAACACCAATATAAGCTTCACTCCTTTTTAATATAAAAGGTTCTTTGTTTTGGGTTTTTAATGCGGCATTTACACCTGCCATTAAACCTTGTGCCGCTGCTTCTTCATAACCCGTTGTTCCGTTTATTTGTCCTGCAAAGAATAAATTTTCGATTAACTTAGTTTCTAAGTTGTGTTTTAATTGTGTTGGTTGAAAAAAATCATACTCTATTGCGTACCCGAATCGTAAGAATTTTACATTTTCGAAACCTGGAATATGGCGTATTGCTTTGTCTTGAATATCTTCTGGCATTGAAGTAGAAAATCCGTTTACATAAATTTCTACGGTAGTCCATCCTTCTGGTTCTACAAATACTTGATGACGTTCTTTGTCTGCAAAACGATCAATTTTATCTTCTACTGAAGGGCAATATCTCGGGCCTGTAGATTTAATTCTACCGTTAAACATTGGTGAACGATCAAAACCTTCACGAAGTATATCATGTACTTTAGAATTTGTATGTGTTAAATAGCATGAACGTTGTTTAACTAGTTTTTTTGTTGTTGGTAAATATGAAAATTTCTCAGGATTTTCATCACCAGGTTGTTCTTCCATTTTGGAAAAATCTAAAGACCTTGCGTCGACTCTTGGAGGTGTTCCTGTTTTCATTCTTCCAGATTCAAAACCTTTAGCAACTAAATCTTCTGTTATTCCTGTTGAAGCTCCTTCTCCTGCTCTACCACCACCAAAAGTTTTTTCACCAATATGAATTAAACCATTCAAAAATGTACCCGCAGTAATAATTACTGTCTTAGCTTTTATTTCTAATCCTAAAGCGGTTTTTACACCTGAAATAGTATTGCCATCGAATATTAATCCATTAACAGAATCTTGATAAAAATCTAAGTTATCAGTTTGCTCTAACATCGTTCTCCAACATTCTGCAAATTGCATTCTATCGGATTGTGCTCTCGGACTCCACATCGCAGGTCCTTTAGATTTATTAAGCATTTTAAACTGAATAGCTGTCTTGTCAGTTACAATTCCACTGTAGCCACCTAAGGCGTCAATTTCACGAACTATTTGGCCTTTTGCAATACCACCCATTGCAGGGTTACAGCTCATTTGAGCAATATTCTGTAGGTTCATTGTTATAAGTAATGTGTGTGCGCCTAAGTTGGCACTTGCAGCTGCAGCTTCGCTACCAGCATGTCCACCACCCACTACAATTACATCGTATGTTGTATTAAATAAACTCATTTTTTTAATTCTGTTCCACGTGGAACGGTTTTAGTTTTTACTCAAAATTAATAAAGAATCATTTTCTTTATTGCGCATAATTTGTTTCTCTTCCTCGGTTTTATCTTTGTATTTCATATAGTGTAAAACACCATGAATAATAACTCGATGCAACTCGTTTTCAAATAAAACATTAAACTCTTTTGCGTTTTCTTTTACTCTTTCAATTGAAATAAATATATCTCCACCAACCAATCTACCCATGGTATAATCAAAGCTTATAATATCAGTTAGTGTATCGTGTTGTAAAAACTCAACATTCATTTTATGTAAATATTTATCATCACAAAAAATATAGTTGATTTCGCCTAGTTCAAAACTTTCGTTTTCTATGCAGTTTTGAATCCACGTAGCAGTGTTTTCTTCGTTCTCTAATCGAAACTCGGTTTCATAATTAAATGCAATCATTCTTTAATTTATTTAGCAATAGAATAATTTAATAAAAAGAAAACTCAATTTAAATATTAAATAGAAACCTATTACTTGTTGCTTTTTGGAAGGCTAAAATACTTTTGAACCTTCTTTTTGTAATTAGGGCGCAAAGGTAATGATTGTCTGTTTAATATCTCAGTTTGGTTATAAAACAACTGTTTAAACTTTAACTCCTTTGCTGTTTTAGTATTAAACTCTTGTAAGTTGCTGTCAGACTTTCGTTGTTTATCACGATTTTGTTCGAAAGTTGCTTTGTCTAATTTTAGTAATTCGTAATTTAATTGTTGCATTCTGTTAATGCTTTGTTGGTTAAAACCTTTTTCTAAAATTTCATTTTCTAACTGCTCCATTTCTTTTAAAGCTTTTTTAGCTTTTCCATAGCGATCGCCTCCTTTTTTAATAGCATCTTCTAACTGTTGTCTTAATTCAGACTGTTCCTTATAAATTTGATATAATTCACCATTTAAACCCTCTCCTTGTTCGCCGCTTTTACCTTCTTTCTTTCCTTTCTTTTTGCCGTCTTTTCCCTCTTTTCCCTCTTTTGGTTTTCCTTGATTTTTCTTTTTCATCCCCTCTTTCATTTTCTTCATTAATTCACTTTGCTTTTGAATAATGTCTGGTAAACTAAAAGATTTTCCTTTACCCTTTCCTTTTCCGTTTCCAGGTTTAGGGTTTTGCATGGCATCAAGTGTATCACTTAACATATCTGCTAAGGTGTTTGCAGATGTCATTATATAACGTTGATTAGAAATACCTTTTTGAAATTTATTGTCAGCAAAATTATCTAATGATTCATTTAAATTGTAATGAGCCAATGATAATTGGTCTTGAACTTTTGAAGATATTTTTGGGTTTTTCATTGATAAAACAAATAAACTATCATCTATATGTTCGAAATAAGTTTTAAGCTGATGCTGTTTTTGTAAGTTTTTACCAAAATTAGGATGAGAAGAATTCGTAGAAGAAAAGGTATTCATTAATGCCTCTTGATCGAATGAAAAAATAATCAAGTTTTCTAATATCTGACGCAAACCTTCCATGCTCTCCTCCTCCATTTCAGCACTCATTTCTTGCATAGAGTCCTGTATTTTCTGACTCATTTCTTGCATTTTTTTTGAAGCTTTCTTTTGATTTTTTTTAGCTTCTTCAGATTTTTTGTTATCTAAATTTTCATCAGCTTTCGTAAGTTCTTGATGCGCTTTCTTTTTTAAATCATCCAAAGAGGGCATTTCCATTGGAGCTTTTAATTCTTTATTGTCTTTTTTTAACTCATCAAGTTCCTTTTTTGCTTCTTGAAATTCTTTACTAATTTTACTTTGCTCTTCTTTAGTAGCCTCTTTCTTGCTTAAATCTTCTTGTTTTTTTGATAACTCTTTTAGATCATCAGCTATTTTTTGCATCTTTCGTTCAATATAAAAACGCTTAGTCATTTCTAAAATCCGCTCTAAACTTCGCTCCTGCTGTTTGTTTTGTTCGGCTAACTCCTTGGTTTTTTTTATTAAATCCTCTCTATTAAGTTTCTCAGTTAACTTTTTTAGTTCATCTAATAACTTTTGTTGCTTATCTAATTTTTTAAGCTCTTCAATCCGCTGTTTTAAGTGCTCTTTCTTTTCTTGTAAACTTTTGTTTTTTTCTTTTTTCTCAGAAAAATTCTTACGTAAATTTTCCGTTTGACGCTGCATCATTTGTTTGTATTGATCTTGACGCTTAATTAAATTCTTAATTTTTTTCTGATCATTCCAATTAACATTCTTTTTATTTTGAAGCTCAAACTGAATTTTTTTCAACGCTGTTTTACTTTGCTCTTGCTTGCTTAACGAGTTTTCTAAATTTTGAATGTAGTTACGTTGTTCTTGTAGAAGTTCTTTGTCAATCTCATTCGTTGTTTTTTGTCGGTATGAGAATTTTTTGCTAACAGATTTTTTACTTCCGTTAATTATATCGTTATCAAATACTTGAAAATATAGCTCATAGTCAATTCCTGTTTTTAAGTTTAATCCTTTAGGAAATTCAAAAAAGAAAGTTTGAATATTGTTTTTATTTATGTTAATTAGCTTATTGTCAATTACTTGAGTATTATTTTTATCGTAATAAACTAATTCTAATTTTTTAAAACCATAATCATCGGTAATTTGGCCTGCGAACTGCGCATTTCCTCTTGAAATACTATCAATATTTGAATTTACAATAATTGTTGGGAATTCATCTTTTAGTACATCTATTGAAAACTGTAACTGTTCGTAATCTTTTAGGTTTTTGTTTGTAGTGGTAATTTGATAATTAATAGCTTGTTTAATATGTTTTTTAAAAAGGAATTTATTTTTTTTACTTTGGGTAAAATCAACACGTTTTTTGTTTTGAATGAAGCTAACAGTATCAGTTTCAGAAGTTTTTACATGCCATTCAACAATTGTTCCTTGTGGAACATTAAGGTTTCCTGTGTTTTCAATTGTTTCATTTTTCTTTTTAATATACCAAGGATAAGTTAATTCTAATGAAATATTTTGAATAGAAGGAGTATTAATAACAGCTATCTTAAATGTTTTAGATTCAATAGCATTTGCACTCGCATAAAATTGAATAGGTTCTTGTACTTCAATAAATGTATAAGAAAACAAGCCATTACCTTCGTTCTCTAAAAAATATTGTTGATTATTAAAATGAATTTTTGATTCTTCCGGAATAGTTTCGCCTGTAGTTTGAATATAAACAGTGATGTTTTTACCTTTAATAACCTTTAAATTTTTTGATGTTATATTAAAATAAAAAGGAGCTGGTGCTTCATAAGCGACAGAATAATTTACAACACGATTAAAACTTTCAGACAACTTATGAGTTGTTCCTGTTAAAAACGATAAAAACCAAATAAATATCGGAATCAAAGCATATTTAAGATACTTAGTATTACTTGTAAAATCAACAGCTTTGTTAAACGATACCGGTTGTATTTCGTTAGATTTTTGGGCAATACTAGCTACTAATAATTCTGATTGATTAGTAGTATGCTTTAATTGGAGTATGTTTAAAAGCTTGTCTTGTATTTCAGGAAAATGACTTCCTATAATTTTTGAAGATTCTTCAAAAGAAATTCCTTTTTGTAATCCAATAATTTTAAAAATAGGAAAACAAATAAAACGCAAAAACAAATATAACTCAACAAGAATAAATAACCCTAACAATAAGGTTCTAGCAGTAGGTTTAAGCCATAAAAAATGTTCTATAAATAAGGTAAAAAACAGGTATATCACCCCTAAAGAAATAAATAGTATACTTCCTTTTATTAATTCACTAGTGTAGTATTTTCTACTAAACTGCTGTAATTTTTGCTCTATTTTATTGAAAATATCCATATTAAGTATAAAAGTACTATTTTTAAAAGTAATTTTTAGTTAAAGATTTCTGTAAGTAATTTTTAGTTTTGTCTACTAAAGGGTTTAAGTCTTACATAAAACGCTATTAACAAACATTACTCAAATGAGAAAATCCGCTATTTTACTGCTTTTATTACTTCCTTTTAATCTTTTAGCGCAAAGCCCTTGGACTAAAAAGAAAAAAGAAGGTTATGTACAATTATCATTTACTACCATACCAAATTATAGTGAATTGTATGGAAAAAACCAGGGAAGAATCCCTCGTAAAATTACAGACAATACATTACAATTATATAGTGAATTTGGCTTGTCAGATAAAACCACATTAATAGCCTCAATACCTTTAAAAATGGTAAAAACAGGTGAATTAACAGTCCCTTTTACAGCATTAACAGAAGAATCTAAAATGTCATTAGGAAATATTCAGGTTGGGATAAAACATAATTTTTACAAGAAAAAATGGTTGTTAACAGGTCAGTTAAATATTGAAGCTAATACGAGTAATTATAATGAAACATCTGGTTTACGAACAGGGTACGATGCGTTTACATTTACTCCGTTGTTTTTAGCAGGAAGAGGTTTTGATTCATGGTATATACAAGCATTTACAGGTTTTGATATTCGAACAAACGATTATAGTAGTAGTTATAAACTGGGTGGAGAAATAGGATATAAAACACTAGATTGGTTATGGATTGCGGGTTTTTTAGACGGTGTAGCATCTTTAAATAATGGAAATATTGACTTGCCTTCTCAAAATTTAACTACAGGTTTGTATGTAAATAACCAAAGTTATGCAGGTTTTGGATTAAAGTTTATAGGAGAAATTAATGACCAATTTGGTGCAAACATAGGGTTAGGTGGTGCTTTTAAGGGAGAAAACGTGGCCAAAGCACCAGCAATTAGTTTCGGTATTTATCATAAGTTTTAGGGATTTCTAAATTTTACGGTTTTACCGTACTTATTTTACGGGAAAAAAATAACTAATGTGGTTTACATAAAATATATTTAGGTCTATTAACCAATAAATTTTATACCATGTTAAAAAACATTTCAAACTTAGGAACTACACTAAGTAAGACCGAACAAAAAACCATTAATGGAGGTTGGAGAAACATTAGATGTTTCACCGCTAAAGATTGTCCACCTTGGGATTCTTTTTGTCTGAATGGTTATTGCCAATATAAATAATAAGAAAGCGAGCTACGGCTCGCTTTTTTTATGGGTAGATTAAAACTATCTTTGCGTCTTCAAATTAACAAAAAATGACTGAGAACGTAAGAGTACGCTTTGCTCCTAGCCCGACAGGACCTTTACATATTGGTGGTGTAAGAACTGCTTTATTCAATTATTTATTTGCAAAAAAACACAACGGAACTTTTGTGTTACGTATCGAAGATACCGACCAAACACGTTATGTTAAAAACGCAGAACAATATATAATTGATGCCTTAAAATGGTGTAACATTCCTTTTGATGAAGGACCAGGAAATAATGAAAAATTCGGACCATACCGTCAGTCAGAACGTAAAGAATTGTATAAAAAGTATGCAATTGAGTTGGTTGAAAATGGATGGGCATACTATGCATTTGATACTGCTGAAGCATTAGATGCGCAACGAAAACAAGATGAAGAAAACGGTAGAACCTTTATTTATAATTGGCATAACCGTAATTCCCTAGACAATTCATTAAGTCTATCTTCTGACGAAATTAAAAATAAATTGGATGCTGGTGATAAATATGTAATTCGTTTTAAAACCCCGCAAGACGAAAGCTTGTTATTACAAGATGAAATTCGAGGTACAATTAAAATAGACACGAATACTTTAGATGATAAGGTATTATTTAAGTCAGACGGAATGCCAACATATCACTTGGCTAACATTGTAGATGATCATTTAATGGAAATTTCACATGTTATTCGTGGTGAAGAATGGTTACCTTCTCTTCCACTTCATATGTTATTATATCGTGCTTTTGATTGGCAAGCGCCAAAATTTGCACATTTACCATTAATTTTAAAACCAGTAGGTAAAGGGAAATTAAGTAAGCGTGATGGTGATAAATTAGGATTTCCTGTATTTCCGTTAGCATATACAAACGAGCAAACGGGCGATGTTTCTCGTGGCTATAAAGAAGATGGTTATTTTAACGATGCTTTTATAAACATGTTAGCTTTATTAGGATGGAATCCTGGTACTGAGCAAGAAATGTTTTCATTAGAAGAATTAGTTGAAGCTTTCGATTTAAGTAGGGTTAGTAAATCAGGAGCTAAGTTTAGCCCAGACAAAACCAATTGGTTTAACCAACAATATTTGCAGCAAAAATCAAATGAAGAACTAACAGCATTGTATGTACCTATCCTTACCGAGAAAGGTATTAATACTGATGTAGATTTTACAGAAAAAGTAGTTTCTTTAATAAAAGAACGCGCAACGTTTGTTGCTGATTTCTGGGAATTATCAAACTTCTTTTTTGAAAGTCCTGTTGAATACGATGCAAAAGCAACAAAAAAGCAATGGAAAGAAACTACAGCTGAGCTAATGCAAGAATTAATTACGGTTATTTCTAACATTGAAGATTTTACGATAGAAAACGCACAAACAGATATTAAAGGTTGGATTACTTCAAAGGAAATAGGTTTTGGTAAAGTTATGCAACCACTTCGTTTGAGTTTGGTTGGTAAACTAGCGGGACCCGATTTGTTTGATATTATGACAATGATTGGTAAAGAAAATACATTGCAGCGAATTAAAAATGCAATAGAGAAGTTATCATAAAAATAGAAAACGCCGCTTTATAAAAGCGGCGTTTTTATTATAAAAAAAATTATTTTTAAAATTGATTGTAGTAACATGAAGCACTCGATTTTGAAGCTCGACTACCACTAGAATTATTCCAGTCTAGTTTAAATACCAAACTTAAAGTACCTTGAATATGAGATCGCATGCTCCCGTAAGCCTCAAGAGAGTGTTTGTAATATAATTGGGGGTTAACTCCTATCCTATCTGTTACCCAATAAATACCACCAGCACCAAGATTAATTGTGGGTGTCATTTTTCGATCAGAATCAACAACACTTCCTCCTACAAATACATAGGGACTAAATTTATCTAATACTGCATCAAAATTATAACGTAATGAACCATCTAACGAAAAATAAGTAGCAGTATTAGTAATCAACCCAATTTCGTCAATAGTATTAAACGATATGGCTCCGTCAATAGATAAACGCTCACCAATTGGCATTGTTAAACTAAGTACAGGTACTTGAAATTGGTGTTTGTCTCCAATAAAACTTACATCATCAGCACCAAACCTTGTAATACCGACACCTACTCCAATTTGCCAAGAATCATTTAAGTTTTGGGATACTAAATTTATTGAACAACAAAGTGCTACGATTAGTAAAAATTTATTTTTCATCTATAAATGGTTTATTATAATAACTAGGTTGGGGTTAATTTAGTATAAATATATTAAATAGCATTCACTTTTTTTATAGCAGATGTAAAATCATCCAAGTCATTGTCGTTCATCACCAAGTGAATTGCTTCGTCACAAACCTTCTCAACATTATCTGTAGGAAACTGTAAAGCAACTGCAATTTTTTGCATTAAACTTACTTGATCTTTGTCAACATGTTCATCTGCAAAAATCATTTTTGTTAAACGGTATAAACGTTCAATACGTTCATCGTAATTAATCGGAGGATTTACAGGGTACTTTTCTGGGTTTTTTAAAATCTCAGCGTATTCTATTTCATTAATGTTTAATTTTTTTGAAGCACTGTCTAATAACTTTTGTTCACCTTCTGAAATTATTCCATTAGATTTTGCAAGTTTTACAATACTCGCAAAGTGCCCTATTTCTTGTTTGTGTTTTCCACTTGAATATAAATCTGATATCGCCATGTTTGTATGTTTTAATAATTAAAAATAAAGGTTTACTCTTTAGAGGCAAAGATGAAAAAAAAGTCACGAAAAACTTTTTACTAAAGTTAATAAATTTATAAAAAACAAAGCATTATTTTTTCTTATAATTTTTCAAGTAACTATAAGTATTAGTAATTAAAACCAATAGAAAAACGACACTTTTAAGATGTTTTTTAAAAATAACGAACACATACGTTGTTTCGTAGTATTTGTTCTTTTAAAAGGGTATTTAAGTGTGTTTTTACTACAAAAGTTAAAAGTGTTACTAAATTTACAATACAATCAAAAAAGTTTTTTTTAAAATTGTTTTTTAGCGGTATTATTGTGTAAGTTTAAATATGAAAAATTGAAAAAGTAATAGTGCCCTATTCTTCCTTTTTTTCTTATTTGATGCTATATAAATAATTCTTTTAGAACTGCATATTTAAAGATCGTGGTTTTACTTCCTTAATTTATAAGTTTCCACACAAGTAAAAAACAAATATTAAATGAGAATACTTCATACTGCCGATTGGCATTTAGGTCATAGATTGCATGAACACTCTCAACTAGAAGAACAAACATTGTTTTTAAGTTGGATTGAAAATTATATCATTGATCAAAAAATTGACGTGTTGTTAATTTCGGGAGATATATTTGATACCGGTTCTCCATCTAATCAAAGTTTAGAAATGTATTACAGCTTTTTAGTGAAGTTAAAAGCAACTACATGTAAATCTATTATTATTACTGGTGGAAATCATGATTCTCCAGGTACTTTAAATGCACCAAAACATATATTGGAAGCGTTGTCGATAAAAGTAGTTGGAAAAGCAACCGAAAATATTGAAGACGAAGTTTTTGAAATTGATATAAACGGAGAAAAAGTAATTGTTGGTGCTGTTCCTTATTTACGTGATGGAGATATTAGACGCGCCGTAGCAGGAGAGTCTTTTGATGAGCTAACCGATAAATACAAAACAGCATTAATAAATCATTATACATCTATTGAAACGCAAAGTAAATTAATAAATGCAAGCAATGCACCCGTTATTGCAATGGGACATTTATTCGCAACAGGTGGTTCGGTTTCAGACAGTGAACAAAATATTTATGTAGGTACTTTAGGGCATATTGGCGCCGAAGATTTTCCTACTTATTTTGATTATATCGCTTTGGGGCACTTACACAGGCCACAAATAATTGGTGGAAACGATAAAGTAAGGTATTCTGGATCTCCAAATATTTTAAGTTTTAGTGAAATTAATTACGATAAAAAAGTACTTATTTTAACGATAGAAAATAATAAAATTAGCGAAGTTCAAGACGTTGTAATCCCTCGTTTTAGAGAGTTTTATAGAGTAACAGGAACCATGACTGAGTGTATTCATGAATTTTCAACTATTATTTCTAATCCGTATGAGTTAACACCTTGGGTCGAAATTGTTTTAAATGAAAACAATACTATAAATACCGATGATTTAAAAAAGGCGGCCGAAGAGCAGGTATTTGAAATATTAAAAATCTCCTTGAAAAACCAACGAAAAACCAAAGGAATTGAGGAGTTATTAAAAAACACAAAATCGATTAAAGAACTATTACCTACAGAAGTTTTTACATTAAAATGTGAAGAAATGGGCTTCGATTTAGAGAACAGCCCCGAAGTATGGGATGCTTTTAATGAAGTATTACAATCCGTTAAAAATCAATAATTAGCTATTGATATGAAAATATTAAAAATAGAATTACAAAATATAAACTCCTTAAAATCTGATACACCCATTGTAATCGATTTTGAAAATGAGCAATTTAACGATGTTGGTTTATATGCGATTACAGGATCTACCGGAGCTGGAAAAACAACTATTTTAGATGCCATTACTATTGCGTTGTATCATAACGTACCTCGTTTTAATGGTACAAAAGGTACGTTGGTTGATGTGGTAAGTCACAATGCAATCGATGCGTTTAGCAGGGTTACTTTCGAAAACAATAATTTTATTTATGAAGCTTTTTGGGGGATTAGAATCGCAGATAAATCTGGAAAAAAGTATAAAAATGCCAAGGAAGAAGTAAGCTTAAAAAACTTAACGACCGATGTTATTTTAGCGACTCAAAAGCGGAATTTAATTATCGAAGTAAATAAAGTTACCCAATTAGATTACAATCAGTTTTTACGATCTGTACTATTAGCCCAAGGCGATTTTGCGTCGTTTTTATCGGCTAAAGGACCTGATAAAGGGAAATTATTAGAACAAATTACGGGCGAACAGATTTATAAAAAAATAGGTCAAGGTATTTTAGATAGAAAATCTAAAGAAGACAGCAAGTTAAAAGAGATTCAAGCTAAAATTAATTCAGACGATGTTTTAACGGAAGAAGGTAAAACAGAACTAACCCAAAAAGATGTAGCGCTTACTGCAGACATCATTAACATAGAAAAAGAAATAACAGCTGTTACGGCTATTGTTAATTGGTATCTTACATATCAGAAAATAATTGAAGAATCAGAAAAGTTAGACCAAGGTTCGAGAGGAATAGCTATTTTTATTGAAAAGCATAAAGCGGAATTAGATTTACTGGCGCTAAATGAAAAAGCAGAACCTTTTAAAGAACTAATTCAGGGTTTCAAGAGAAATGAGAAAAGGACCCTTGAAAAAGCGGATCAATTAAAAATAATAGCAACACAATTAACAGCGCTTACACCTCAAATTGAACGTTTAAGTGAACTGTCAAAAAAACAAACAGTTGAAGTAGAGAATGCAGACAAAGAGTTTGCTGTTTGGTTGCCTAAATTCGATTTAATTACAAGGCTAGATGGTCAATTAAAAAATGAAGCTGAAAACAACCAAAAATCAATAGTAAAATTAACTACAGTAAGCCTTCAGTTGGAAGCGTTGCAAAAGGAAAAAAACAGCGTAGATTCAAATTTAAGGAAGACCGAAGCAACCATTAAAACGGACGAAGCATTTGTATCTCAAAACAAATTTTTAACGAATGTAGAATCAGAATTTTCTAACTGGACTACCCGTTTAACGACTTTAAAAGCGAATAAAGAAACGTTGAATGAAAATGTAGCGTTTGTTACCCAAAAAAACAAAGAAGTAGCTAATACCTCTTTGTTTTTAAAAGAGAAGAACGAGTTGCTACTTAAAGAAAATACAGCCATTGAAAAGATTGAGAAAGAAATTACACTGGTAACCGCGCAATTATCTAAAAACAATATCACCGATTTATTAGCAAGCCAAAAGAAGCTTTCTTTATCAGAATTAGACTGGAAACAATTTAAAAACTACGGGGAAGAAATTGCGAAACAAGAGAGAGAACTCACTGAAAGAGTGGCTCAAAAAATAGCATTATCAACCGAATTAGAAGTTTTTAAGAAACAGCTAGAAGCGATTAAAAAACAAATTATTGCACAAGAAATTTCAGTTGTGGATGCTGAAAAAATCTTAAATCTAGAAAAAAGCATTTCTAACTATGAAGCCGATCGTAAAAACTTACTAAAAGGCGAACCTTGTGGTTTATGTGGTTCTGAAGAACATCCATTTACTGAAAAGGTAATATCAATAGGTGTCTCAGAATCTGAAGCAACACTAAAAAGTCGAAAAGAACGCTTAAAAACACTGGAGGACTCTAAATCAGAATTAGAAAAAACCGAAGTAAAGTTAACCACCACGATTACTGGTTTAACAGTCCAAATAAATAGTATTACAGCAGCTTTAAAAACAATTCAATTAAAAGCAACACAATTAAATATTGATTGTGAATTCACAAACTCCGCAAAAATAGAGTTTGAATTAACTGCCGTATCTGAAAAAATAAAAATTGTAGACAAAAGCTTAAAAACAGCACAACAATTACAAGTTGATAAAGATGTATTATCGAAAAGTGTGGATGCACAAAATGAAGCTGTTAACGTCTTAAAAACTGTGGTTGCTACACTTACCGAGAAAATTAAAAACACGAATACTGAAATTGATACGACCCAAAAATCGATTATTGGTTTAACAGCGATTTGTACAAATTCAGAAAAGGATTTACAAACGAAGCTGGCTAAATTCAAGTATCAATTACCATCTGTTGCCCATACAAACCAATTTCTAAAACAAATTGAAGAAGCGATTATTCACTACAATACTGCGCAGAAAAACCTAGATGCATTAAAAACCGAGAATAAAGTATTAAATACAAGCCTAAGTAGCATTGAAAAGCAATTAGAAACCGAGGTTAAAACTCAAAACGAAACCCTAAAAATTATACAAGAAAGTGAAATAACTTCTGCTCGATTAAAAACGGAGCGGATTGTTATTTTACCACTTAATAGTACGGTAGAAAGCAAAAGAGATAGTTTACAATTGGTACGTAAACAGCTCCTCGAAAAAGTAGAAGCAAGTAAAACAGCGCTACAAAAATTATTAGATGCTAAAACAGAAAAGGAAACATTAAAAGTTAAGAATAACGAAGATCAAAAGGTTTTAGCAACAGAAATAAGCGCTTTAAATACCACCTTCGAGGCTCAACTAAAAAACAGTGTTTTTGAAACGAAACAGTCGATTGAAAAAGCCTTGTTAACAAAAGAAGATAAAATAAAGTACACTCAAAATAAAGAACGGATAACCGAGAATCAACTAAAGTTAAAAGCTTTAAAAGAAGCGAATGAAAACGCTAAAATAGCTTTAAATACCGCGAAGAACTTTGAAACTTCAGAAGCAGAAAGTAAAGTAGCTTTAGAAGGTTTAACCATAAAAAACAAAGGTTTTTTAACTGAAAAAGGTAAAATTGAAGAAGCTTTTAGAAAAGATCAAGAAATAAGAGATCGAAATAAAGAAATTTCTATAAAGATAGATGCGCAAGCAAAAATTTGTGGTGTTTGGAAGGAGTTATTTAAAATTATCGGGAATTCAAAAGACGCGTTTAACGTATACGTACAGCGTTTAACGTTAAAACATTTGTTAGACCTTGCCAATGTGCATTTATACAAGTTAAACAAGCGCTATTCATTAAAAATGGAAGAAGGGTACAAACCCAAAGAGGAGCTTAATTTTAATTTGATAGATCATTACCAAACCGACCAAGCGCGATTGGTAGATACTTCAAGCGGTGGTGAAAAGTTTATTATTAGTTTAGCCCTGGCCTTAGGATTGTCTGATTTAGCGAGTAAAAACGTAAAAATTGACTCTTTGTTTATTGATGAAGGTTTCGGAACCTTAGATAGCAATACCTTAGAAACGGTGATTTCTACCTTAGAAACCCTACAATCGCAGGGAAAAATGATTGGAATCATATCGCACGTAGAAAACTTAAAAGAGCGTATCCCTACTCAAATACAAATTACCAAAAAAAGCAACGGAGTAAGCGTTGTTGAAATTATTTAAACACGAAAATTAGTGCTTGTTCCTATGAAAAATGAAAGCGTCGAAACCAAAATTTCTACTATTGTAAGGGCAATACTACCTTATGATGCAGTAGAAGAAGCACATATTAAAGATATTATTGAATGGATTTCAAGCGGAGCGCCTCTTTTTAGAATTAAAAAAGATGCCACACCCCCGAAACATCTTGTTAGTTATGCTGTTGTTGTAGATCTAGAAAAACAACAAATACTTCTTTTAGATCATAAAAAAGCATTGCTACTATTACCTAGTGGCGGACATGTAAGTATTAATGAAATGCCTTTTACGGCGGCAAAAAGAGAACTTTTTGAAGAGTTAGCATTGTCTTTAGCACCTATCTCTAAAAATAAAGAAGTTCCTTTTTTTACTACGGTTACCCAAACGGTGGGCATCAGTGAAAAACATACCGATGTTTCTTTATGGTATGTGTTTAAAGGAAATGCCACAAACAATGTAAATACCGATTTGAGTGAGTTTAAAAAAGAGTTTGAAGATTATCATTGGCTCAGTTTTAATACGATATTATCTAGGCCAATAACACAATTTGACCCTCACATGCATCGGTTTGTTAAAAAGTTAATAGCGTATGTACCAAACACCAAAATTTAGGGATTTCGAATCTAATTATAGGTGAATATTTACTTTTCTTTTGAAGTAGATTATGGTTTATTGGCAAAAAAAGAGGAAAAAAATTAATACACCAGATACATTACAACAAATTATATTATTTTTTATCCCTTTTTTTTTAATAATTGTGTAAGTTTAGCAATGAAAAATTGAAAAAGTAATAGTCCCCTATTCTTCCCTTTTTTTTCTTATTTGATGATATATAAATAGTTTTTACGGCTTGCCGTAAAGAATGTTAGTTTTATACACCTAGTTTTGAGTGTAAGGCTTTTGTTTGAATTGATAAACGGCGTGAAAAGGTATATGTATAGATTTAAAAAACGCTTATATTGATGTGTTTTATATCCATAACTTGTGTTTCATGAGCATATAGTTGATTAATATAAAAGGCAGTAATATTAAATAAAACTGAATTCACCTTAAATAATGATAAAAATACATATGTTTCAAGCAGGAAGTGGAGATTGCTTTCTTGTACAAGTGGAACCTGATACCGATAATGAAATTAACATTCTAATTGATTGTGGATATAATTATCGTAGAGGTATAAAACCTCACCTAAAACGAATAATTTCTAAAGGAAAGAAAATAGATAGGTTTATAATTACCCATTATGATGCGGATCATATACAGGGTGCTTTAACTTTAATAAAAGAAAACGGTAAAGCTGATTCTCCAAAACTTTTTCCAATTGATCAAGTATGGCTAAATACATTTAGGCATTTGCAATTTTCTAAAAGAAACGATTTAAAAGATTCTAAAATAGAAAAAGTTATTAATGAGTTAACTAATCTTGATAAAAGAGTTAATGAGGTTGATATTACAGGTGATAAGTCAGCGAGACAAGCAAGTTTACTAGGAAAGGAATTATATAAAAACGACTATAATTGGAACACGGATTTTAATAATCTTGCAGCTTCACCAGAAAACAAGAAGATTATAAAGTTATCAGATGCTCTTTCTCTTGAATTGTTAACTCCTTCTCTTTCTCGATTAGAAAACTTAGAAAAAGATTTTATAGCATATTTAAAGAAGCAAGGTGTTGAACCTTCAAATGATAAAATTTTAGATGATGCATTCGAATTGTATTGCAAAACTAATAAAAATATAAAAGGTGGCTTTACTGGAGATAAAGCAAGTAAAACTAAAGTAGTCAGTAGTGATTCAATAAAACATTTTTCAAAAGGAGGAAGTTATAAGGCTGATACTTCAATAGAAAATGGAAGTTCAATTTCTTTTATATTGCATTACAAGGAAAAAAAAGTTTTATTCACTGGAGATGCTTTTGCTGAGGATATTGAAAATGCTTTACTTAAAGCTTATCCAAACAAGGAAGAGCATCCAATTATATTCAATGCGATTAAAATGCCTCACCATTGTAGTTATAGTAATTGTAGTCCAAGTCTATTAAAATTAATTGACTCAAAAAATTATCTTTTTTCTACAAGTGGTGCAACACATAATCACCCTGATGTTGAAACTATTTCTTGTGTAATAAGTAGGGACATTCAATCGGATGGATATAAGCGAAACTTATATTTTAATCACCATTTAAACCATCTTAAGAAATTCAATTATGAAGATTTGAAAAAAGAATTCAATTACGTATATATAGAAAAAAGAAGTATTGAATTATGATGGATGTTAGAGATGCTATATGTAGAATTCAGGCAGAATCGTTAGAATCTGACGAAATGAAAGGAACAGGTTTTTTTATTGATAGCACAACAATTTTAACGTGCAATCATATTTTTTTAAACTTGAATAATGAAAAGCCTATTAAAATTTCGGTTTATCAAGAATCAGAAAAAGAATACCCAGTAAATCTTATAGCACAAAGTGAAAAATATGACTATGCTATTTTAAAAATTGAAAAAGATATTTTTGAATCTCCATTATGTTTAAAAATAACTTCGTCAATTTCACCTGTTGGTCTTAAATTAAATTTATTTGGTTACCCCGATAATAAAGACAGCGATGAAAGAATAACAGGAGTTGATATTGAATGCACAATAAAGAATATAAATAAAGTATTCCAACAAGATGTTAAGCATGATCTTATGCTTAATCTTGAAACTGTAGGTGATAAATATGATCATGAAGGTATATCTGGTTCACCTATTCTTAACTCTAATAATGATGTAGTTGGAATATTTAAGAGGCAAGGTGTTTTTGCTTTCGGAGGTGTTAGCGTTAATAGAGCTGAGCAATTCCTAATAGATAATGATATTGAAGTAAAACCAGATTCTTTAAGTTGTTTTTCTAACTATGCTGATGGAGTTTTTACGCATTTTGAAGACCTTAAATTATATTGTGAAGACTATTCCGATGATTTAACTAAAGAAGTAAGCCCACAACTAATACTTAAGGCAAGAGAAGGAAAATTATTCTATCCAGAAAAAAAAGAATCTATTGATGATATAATTAAATTTCTAAAAACAGTAACTAGTGTTGATGAGCATCTTTGGAAAGGATGGTTGGAATTATTAACTTTTGTAAAATTGTTAGACGGTGAATTTAAAGATATTACTATTCCTTTTTCTAAAATTGAAAAAGGAAAAAAATTCGTTTTTTTCGCTAATGATAAAGAGATTGATATTACAATAGCAATAGATTTCTTTTTTACAGAAAAAGAGACTTACTCCTCTATTGTGAGAAAATTTATTCATAAAAAGAGCAATGGGGAAAATTTAGGAACGAATGTTTGTTACGTATTTAATTCAGATGATAATAATTTTGGAACTAAACCAATTAAACCTTCTGATATAATACCAAACATTAGCAATCCTGAAAACTCAGGACCAGATATCTGCAAACCTGAAGTTAGAATAACTAGCCTTAAATTATTGAGAGATAAAGTTATCAAAAGTAATTCTAAAGCAGATAGTATAATAAACTTAAAAAAGTTAATAGCAGATGCAATTATTAAAATCTAATGAAATAGTCGACGAGTTGTTGAAAATTGAAGATTTCTCTTCTTGTGAAAAATTGCAATGTTGGATTAAACCACAAATTAATTACAATATTCACATATTTTCTATTCAACTTAAAGATGAAAAGGAATTACTTAAAATAAAAGATGACTTAAGAGATTATTTAGCCATTTATTTTCAAAGTCAAACTTTAGAAAAGGATATAGAACGCTGGAATATTTATCAAGTTTTCTTTATAGAAGAAAGTGTAAGTAAAAATATAAAACAACAAGTAGAGCAAGATAAGTTTGCTACAAGAAAATTAGTCTTTGACAATTTAGGTTGTGTTTTAACTGATGAAGAAATTGCAAAAAAAGTTAAGAAGGAAATATTTGAATTCAAATTGAATAAAAAGGAATTAGTCTCAAGTTCTTTAATAGATTCATTAGAAGAGGAAAACCTTGCATTGTTTTTAGAAATTGAAAAAGCTAATGGAGATATTAATGTTTTACTAAAACCATTTGAAAATGAATAAGATTAAACAAATTAATATATCTGATTTTAGAATTTATCAAGAGAAACAAGAATTTAAATTTCTGAATGAAAGAGGTATTTCAAACCTTATTGCTTTATATGCACCCAATGGCTATGGAAAAACATCTTTTTTTGATGCTGTTGAATGGGGATATAGTGGCGAAATAGCTAGAATCGGAAACAGAGAAGGTGAAGCAGTTCACGAATTCGATCATAATAAGGAATTAAAGGATAAAATTGTTTTAACAAATAGAATAAGTTAT
>CBDTZS010000017.1:0-36533 GCA_965364955.1 uncultured Tenacibaculum sp.
ACAAAAGAACATCGAAATGCCATTCGTGAGTTTGGTATAACCAGATATCATCGCAAGACTTTCAAATTACTTCCCGAACAGTTTAAATTAAAACTTTAGTTTCTCTATTTTTGTCTTCCAATATTTTAGAAGATGATTAAAAGAACGCGTGCAGAAATTAGCAAATGTATTATTCATAAAGTTGCTAATAAATATAATAGCGGCCAAAATGCTTTCTCAGAAAACTTAGTTCGCTTTGATGAAGAAAGCTACGAATTATTGATGCCTTTTTTATTGAAAAACTTTGGTACAGTAACACAAAGCTATCGTTTTAACCATCATGCTGATGTTCGTTTAAACGAGATTAACAAATATACTTCTGATATTTTTGAAGACGAAAATACGTTTATAGAACATTCAAAAAATATCGTAAATCACTTATACGAGCAATCAAACTCTGCTAACATAAAAACAGGTGACGTTTTGGTTGTTTATTTTGAAGGCATTGAATATAAAGACGTATTAACAGAAGCTGTTGGTGTTTTTAAAATTGAAAGCAAAGTAGATTTTCTTCAAACATACTTAGATGAGGATAGTTTTGATGTGGTGGTTCAGAAAGGAATTTCAACTAAAAAACTAGACAAAGGTTGTTTGATTATAAACTCTTCAGATACTGAAGGAACCGTAATATTATCAGTCGACAACAACAATTATGATGCCCAATATTGGATTAAGCATTTCTTAAACGCAAAATTTGCTGATGATCGTAATTTACACACGCAGCATTATTTAGAAATGTGTAAAGATTTTTCTGAAGAAATCATTAAGCCTGAATTTGGAAAACAAGAACAAAGTACTTTTTTAGCCAATACAGTTGATTACTTTAAAGAACATGAAAATGTAGATTATCACGGATTTAAAGAGGAAATTTTTGAAGAAGAGAAGCATAAAGGACTGTTTGAAGACTACAAAAAACATTTTGAAGGTTTAAACGATGTTTTAATTCGTAACAATTTTGAAGTTTCAGATGCTGTATTAAAAAAGGAAAAGAGTAAGTTTAAAACCGAAATTAAACTAGACACCAACATTCAAATTAAAATTGATGTAGACGCTCCTGATGCTTCTTCTGAATATTTAGAACAAGGATATGATGAAGATAAAAAAATGAAATTTTATAAAGTCTTTTATAATACTGAAAAGTAATTTTTTAGTATTGTAATAAATAAGGTCAAAGTAATAAATACTTTGACCTTATAATGTTTAATCATAGTTTTTGAAAATTCCTTATTCCTTCTCTGCCATTTTCTTCACATAATCAGTAATGATTACAATTTGAGTAGGTCCTACTCTCCCTTCAATGTGTTTGGCATTTTCATGATCTAGAGATATTCTACGAACAGCTGTACCTTGCTTCGCTACCATACTAGAACCTTTTACTTTTAAATCTTTAATTAACACTACTGAATCACCTGCTTGTAAAATAGCTCCGTTAGCATCTCTATGAATTATTTTTTCGCTCTCCTCTAAATGATCTCCACTTTCTTTAGCAAAACGTAAATCTGCATCTTCTAAATACAACATATCTAACAAGTCTTGTGGCCAGCCTTCCTTACGGAGTCTAGATAACATTCTCCAGGCAACAACCTTTACAGCTCTGTACTCACTCCACATACTATCATTTAAACAGCGCCAATAATTAGCATCCATTTTCTCTACATCATCAATTTGTTCAACACAAGTGGTACAAGCTAATAAACTTCCATCTACACCTCCAATTGGCATTGGTTTAACTTCATAAATTGATAAATTATCTTTTGAAGCACATAATTCACATTGATTTCCACTTCTATCTTGTAACTCTTCTAATAAACTCATTCTTTTAAACTATATATTTAGGTCTGTAAAAATACATTTTTATTTTATCATTATTAGACCCATTCATAAAGTGAAAGATTAATTATTAGAGGTTCAAAAGCGAATAACACTTCTTTTTATCCCTAACCATTCAATAATCTTAATTAGATACAATTCATAAACGATAAAGCTTTAAGAACAAATAAAGATATAGAACTCAATAATATTCTTTTAATTATGTCCGACCGAGCGGAGTTTAAATCTTTTTTAAATACTAATAACTTAGGGTTTTTCTCGAACTGATGACTGAATAAACATTAACAATAAGCACTTTATTAATGTTTATTTAGTAGGTAATTATCTCCTGACCTCAATCTATTTTTTCTTTTTTACTCACTCAAATATTTATAAGCAAACCCAAATCCCACAATTTTAAGATTTGACCCCAAAAACTACTTAGAAAATTAAGCTTAGTCTATGTTCGATTACAGGAACTTTTTGATGGCAGTTAAGACTGTGTGTTTGAATACCTTTTTTGATAACTAATGCACAATACTTAGTTCAAAAACATCCAAAAAAGAGTTCAGAAACGTCCAAAAACAAATACTCCTCTAAAATCAATTTTACAAAAACATCCTTAAAAAACTGATATTGTACTGAAAATCAGTTCGGAATCACAGTAATTACATGATTTAGAACTCCGGTTCGTCCTCTTAAAAGTAAATTGCAATAGCTTAAAACAAAAAAACTGACTATGAGAAAAAGTATAATATTATTTTCGGTAATTTTATTTTTATTTAATTGTTCTTCTAATGAAGGAGACCTAATGATAAAAAACCCGCTAATAGGAGAATGGACTCAGATTACTAAACAAAACAAAAATCTACAAAACAAATGCGAAAAAATAACAACTATAAAAATAACAGATGGTGGAAACTATAGTCAGTCTATATTTCACAAAATTACAGATTCCAACAATAACGCAATCATAATTGAATCTATCGATAGTGACGGGCTTGGAACTTGGGAGAAAAGTAAAATATCTAATGAATATATTTTAACAGAAGAGAATAACCAACAAATACTAAATACAAAACTAATTGTTTTAAAAAATAATTCTATAATAGATACAGAAAATAATATCACTTGGAAAAGGATAAAATAATTACAATAATATCACTTTCTATATCTACCTTTTTGATAAAACCTTCAATGATAAAGGTTAAAAAATAGTTGAATATATTTAAAAGGTACATTCTTTAATTTATAGTAAGAAAAAAATTAAAAAAGCCCCCGAATTCTATTTTAAACAAACTTCAGAATTTAGTTATAAACTACTGAAGTTTGTTTTATAAAACATCTTTATAGAAATCCAAAAAGATAATGAGACTTGAAAACTTGAAGTATTAAAAAATAAAACAAAAAAAACGGAAGATAAATCTTCCGTTTTTTTTTATAATAGATTCCCTTGAAGAAAAATTAATCATCAAAATACAAATCAATCAATCCTTCTGGCGTTTCAACTTCAATTGTTTTATTCTCGCGATCTACTTTTTTAATAAAGTCATCAATCATTGGAATAAAAATCTCTTTATCTCCATTTTCAATTTCGAAAAGGGGTTGAGCAGCTTTATCGTTTATATAAGCGATTGTACCTACTTCACCAAAGTTTTTATCAACTACAGTGAAACCAATAACTTCATGAAAATAAAACTTATTTCCAGATAGTTTTGGAAGTAAAGAAATAGGTAGATAAATACCAGCTTTCATTATAGCATCTGCATCTTGCTCAGAATCTACATCTTCAAATTTTACGCGAAACATAGTACTTCTACTTAATGAAGATTTCTCAATAAAAAAAGGAACCAGATTATTGCCTAAATCGACAAAAACTGATTCCAAATTTTCGTAAAGATCGGGTTCATCAGTATCTAACTTAATAACTACCTCACCCTTAAAACTATGTTTTTTAACGATTTTGCCAAGATAAAAGCAATCCTCTTTTTGCATCATCATTTTAGTACAGTTTTTTATTCTTCGCTATCAGCACCTTTTTCAGCAACAACTTCCTCTGTATCTTCTACAACAGGTTTGTTCGCTTCAACACGCGCATCGTTTACAGCTTTTTCAGCATCTAAAGCTTTTGCTTTTACATCAGCATCTGCTTTTGCTAAACCATCAACTTTATTAGCAACTATACCAGTTTTCTCTTCTAACCAAACAGCAAATTTAGCATCTGCTTGCTCTTGTGTTAAAGCACCTTTTTTAACTCCACCAGCTAAATGATTCTTTAATAAAACTCCTTTATAAGATAAAATAGTTCTAGCAGTATCAGTTGGTTGAGCACCTTTTTGTAACCATTCAACAGCACCGTCAACATCTAAATCGATAGTTGCAGGGTTTGTATTAGGGTTGTACGTTCCAATTTTCTCTAAGAAACGACCGTCTCTTTTTGATCTTGAATCAGCAGCTACTACCCAGTAAAAAGGTTTTCCTTTTTTACCGTGTCTTTGTAATCTAATTTTTACAGGCATAATTTTAATTTTTAAGGTACGCGACCTTGATTATTAACAAATCTTATCATCTCGTGATAAGTGGGCGCAAATGTATAATTTTTATTTAACTAAAAAGTAAAAAAATAACATTATTGCAATAAAAAAGAGCCTGATAAACAAGCTCTTAAGAAAATAAGTTCAGTTTATATGTTATAGTACTCTAACATCAACTGCGTTTAACCCTTTTTTCCCTTCTTTAAGATCAAACTCTACACTATCACCTTCTCTAATCTCATCGATTAAACCTGATACATGTACAAAGTATTCTTCGCTTGATGCTGTGTCTGTAACAAATCCAAACCCTTTAGATTCATTGTAAAACTTTACTGTTCCTTCTTTCATTGTAAAAAATATTATATTTAATAAAGAACAAAAATACTTTTATTAATTGACTCTTAATTGTTTTTAATGGCAATCATTTAAAACTTAACACCTACCTAACAATAAGTTACATATTTCATTGAATAATTCAATACAACAACACCATAAAACCTCGTTAATAACTTCTACCATAAACACCGCAAATTCTTCGTATTTTTACACTTTGTTTTTATCTAAACACCTCATAAACATTATAGATGTATTTAATTTTCGATACTGAAACTACCGGATTACCTAAAAGCTGGAACGCTCCAATTACTGACACGAACAATTGGCCTAGAGCAACTCAAATTGCTTGGCAGTTACACGATGAATTAGGTAATTTAATTGAGCATAATGATTTCCTTATCCAACCAGACGGATTTAATATTCCGTATGATGCAGAGAGAATTCATGGTATTTCTACCGATTTAGCGAAAGAACAAGGAATTGAACTTTCTGAAGGTTTAGCATTATTTAACGAAGCACTCGGTAAAACAAAATTCATTGTAGGTCAGAATCTTGCTTTTGATATTAATATTATGGGATGTGAATTCCATCGTTTAGGTGTTAAAAATAATTTAACTGAATTACCAGTATTAGATACCTGTACAGAGCATACGGCTAAAATGTGTCAAATTACAGGGGGACGTGGTGGTCGCTTTAAATTGCCAACATTAACAGAATTACACAAACATCTTTTTGGGGGTGGTTTTGGTGATGCTCACAACGCAACTGCCGATGTAGAAGCAACAACTCGTTGTTTTTTAGAACTGATTCGTTTACATCAATTTACCAAAGAAAAACTTCAAGTTTCAGACGATTTTTTTGATAAATACGCAAAAAACAATCCAAGTACTATTCAGGTAATTGGCTTAAATCACTTAAACCTTAAAAAGGAAAGTGAGAAAATTCGTACAAGAATTGAAAAAGCAAAAGGTGTTACTACAACAATAAGTACCAATGAAGGTTTAGCTAAATTAGAAAACGCAACCTTTGCCCATTTACATAACCATACACAATATTCGGTTTTACAATCAACCATTCAAATTGGTAATCTTGTAAAAGCCGCTGCAAAAGATAATATGTCGGCAGTAGCAATGACTGATACAGGTAATATGATGGCTGCTTTTCATTTCGTACAAGCTGTTTTAAATCATAATAAAGCTGTAGAAGCTGCAAATAAAGAAGCTATTGAAAAAGGCGAAGAGCCTAATCAAAAAACATTAAAACCAATTGTTGGTTGTGAATTTAATATTTGTGAAGATCATTTAAATAAAAGTCAAAAAGACAACGGATACCAAGTTGTATTACTTGCTAAAAATAAAAAGGGATATCACAACTTAGCGAAAATGTCTTCTATTGCTTTTGTTGACGGATTTTACTACATCCCAAGAATTGATAAAAAAGTAGTAGAACAATATAAAGAAGATATCATAGTACTTACAGGAAGTTTGTATGGTGAAGTTCCTAGTAAAATTTTAAATATTGGTGAAGTACAAGCTGAAGAAGCGCTACTTTGGTGGAAAGAACAATTTGGAGCTGATTTGTATATTGAATTAATGCGCCATAATCAAGAAGATGAGAAAGTTGTTAATGAAACACTTTTAAAATTTTCTAAAAAGCACGACGTAAAAACAGTTGCTTCAAACAATACTTTTTACTTAAGTCAAGAGGATGCAAATGCGCACGATATTCTATTGTGTGTAAAAGACGGAGAAAAACAAGCAACACCTAAAGGAAGAGGAAGAGGTTATCGTTATGGTTTACCAAACGATCAATATTACTTCAAATCTTCTGAAGAAATGAAAACATTGTTTGCGGATCTTCCAGAGGCAATTATAAATATTCAAGAGATAGTTGATAAAATAGAGCCTTATACTTTAGCCCGCGATGTTTTATTACCTGCTTTCGATATACCAGATGAGTTTAAAGACGAAAAAGATGAACAAGATAAAGGAAAACGAGGCGAGAACAATTTCTTAAATCACTTAACCTATGTAGGTGCCAAAAAGCGGTATGGGGAAATTACAGAAAGTATTCGTGAACGTTTAGATTTCGAATTATCTGTAATTGAAAAAACAGGATATCCAGGATACTTTTTAATTGTAGAAGATTTTATTCGAGAAGCAAGAAAGATGGATGTTTCCGTGGGGCCTGGGCGTGGTTCCGCAGCAGGATCTGTAGTTGCCTATTGTTTATGGATTACTAATATAGATCCTATTAAATACGATTTGCTTTTTGAGCGTTTCTTAAACCCTGAACGTGTATCTATGCCCGATATTGATATTGATTTTGATGATGAAGGGCGTGGTAGAGTGATGGATTATGTAATTAATAAATATGGTGCAAATCAAGTTGCACAGATTATTACGTATGGTACAATGGCTGCAAAATCTTCTATTAGAGATACTGCTCGTGTACTAGATTTACCTTTATTTGAAGCTGATAGAATTGCAAAGTTAATTCCTGGAATGAAACTAAAGAAAATATTTTCTTTGGATGATAAACAACTAAAGGAAAAACTTCGTGCTGAAGAGATTGAATTAGTAAACGAACTAAAAAGGTTATCTAATGGGTCTGATTTAATGGCAGAAACCATTAATAAAGCTCGAATTTTAGAAGGTTCTGTTCGTAATACTGGTATTCATGCCTGTGGAGTAATTATTACGCCCGATGACATTACAAAGTTCGTTCCTGTTGCGTTAGCGAAAGATTCTGATATGTACGTTACGCAGTTTGACAACTCCGTTGTTGAGGATGCTGGTTTACTAAAAATGGATTTCTTGGGGCTAAAAACGTTAACCTTAATTAAGGATACCGTTAAAATAGTAAAAGCACGACATGATGTACTTTTAGATCCAGAAAATTTTCCATTAGATGATATAAAAACCTATGAATTATTCCAAAGAGGGGAAACGGTTGGTATTTTTCAATATGAATCTCCTGGAATGCAAAAACATATGCGCTCTTTAAAACCTACCGTTTTTGAAGATTTAATTGCAATGAATGCGCTGTATCGTCCGGGACCAATGGAATATATTCCTTCTTTTATCCGAAGAAAACATGGAGACGAAGAAATTGAATACGATTTACCTGCAATGGAAGAATACCTCGCTGAGACATACGGTATTACTGTATATCAAGAGCAGGTAATGTTATTATCGCAAAAGCTAGCTGATTTTACCAAAGGTGAAGCCGATGTTTTACGTAAGGCGATGGGTAAAAAACAAATTACAGTTTTAGATAAAATGAAACCTAAATTTGTTGAACAAGCAATTGCAAACGGACATGATGCTAAAAAATTAGAGAAAATATGGACAGATTGGGAAGCCTTCGCTTCGTATGCTTTTAATAAGTCTCACTCTACTTGTTATGCTTGGATTGCTTATCAAACCGCTTATTTAAAAGCACATTATCCTGCGGAATATATGGCTGCAGTTCTTTCTAATAATATGAACGATATTAAATCGGTTTCGTTTTTTATGGAAGAATGTAAACGTGCTGGCATTACTGTTTTAGGCCCTGATGTAAACGAATCATTTTCTAAGTTCTCTGTAAATAAAGAAGGCGCTATTCGTTTCGGAATGGCAGCAATTAAAGGAGTTGGTGCTCTTGCTGTTAAAGCAATTATTAATGAACGAAAAGAGAACGGTAACTTCAATTCTATTTTCGATTTAGCGAAGCGTGTTGATTTAAGAGTTGCTAATAAAAAAGCTTTTGATGGTCTTGTTTTAGCTGGCGGTTTCGATTCTTTTACAAGTACTCACAGAGCACAATATTATGTAACAGATGAAAAAGGGCAAACTTTTTTAGAAAAGGCAATTCGTTTCGGAAATAAGTATCAAGAAAATCAAAATTCTTCTCAAGTTTCTTTATTTGGCGGAGCATCGGAAGAGGAAATGCCAGAACCAATTATTCCTATTTGTGATACTTGGGCAACGATGGAGCTATTAGGTAAAGAAAAAGAAGTTGTTGGAATTTATATTTCTGCGCATCCGTTAGATGATTTTAAAAATGAATTGAAGTTTTGTAACGCTTCTCTTTCTTATTATAACGATTTACCAAAGCATGAAGGCATGGCATTATCATTTGGTGGTATTGTTACAGATGTACAGCATCGTATTTCTAAAGCAGGAAAAGGGTGGGCTACTTTTTTTATTGAAGATTATAGTGAAAATTTCGAATTCAGGATTTTTGGAGAGGAGTATTTAAAATTTAAACACTTCTTAGTTCCTAATTCTTTCTTGTTTGTAAAAACATTGGTAAAACCAGGCTGGACAAACAAAGAAGGTGTGAAAGGAGACCCTAGAGTTGGGTTTAATGAGTTTTTGTTACTTCATGACATTATGGATAAAATGTGTAAAAAAATTACTATCAAAATGTATTTACAAGAAGTAAAAGATACAAGAATTAAAGATTTACAACATTTATTTGCAACTAATAAAGGAACTCAGAATTTACATTTTACTATTTGGGATGCTGAAGAAAAAATAGAGTTGAATTTACCCAGTAGAAATACTAAAATTAAAATTTCAAATGAGTTTTTAAAACTATTAGATGAACAGCATATTAATTATAAATTGAATTAAAAAATGCTGCCAACTTATCATAATAGTAAAGACCTCTTAGTAAATTTAGCTAAAAACGAACTATATGTTAAGTTAATAGCACAGCTTAACAAAGATTTTAGTTTAGCCAATTTCGATTTTAAGCTCTCTGAAAATAGTACTCCTTTAATTTTAAAAGAGGCGCTAAAAAAAGCGATAAAACATTTAATACTTACTGATTCTAACACCTATAAAACTCTTTTATATATCGTTGATGTTCCTGAAGAAATGACAAGAAAAATAGCGTCATCTGATATTGATGCTTATACAGATAATATTATTTTTTTAATACTAAAAAGAGTCTGGAAAAAAGTCTGGTTTAGAACAAAATATACTAGTTAATTGCATTCTTCGCTAGCACGGACATCCTCTAGATCGTTTTAAAAACGATTTACAGAAACATAAAGAAAAGGTATTATCGTTTGGTGGTATTGTTTCCTATGTACAACATTGAATCTTGAAAGCAAGAAAAGGATGAGCTACTTTTTTCATTAAAAACAATAGTGATAACTTCGAATTTAGAATTTTTGGATAGGAATATTTAAACACTTTTTGATCCCTAATTCTTTCTTCTTTACAAAACAATTGTAAAACCAGGCTAGACAAATAAAGAAGTTGCAAAATGAGACCCAAGAGTTGGGTTTAACGAGTTTCTATTACTTAGATGGCATAATGGATAAAATGGGCGAAAAAACCACCATGAAAATGCACTTACAAGAAGTGATAAATACTAGAATTAAAGAATTGTAACATTTATTCGCAACCAATAGAGGAAACCAGAATTTACACTTTTACTATTGGGGATGCTGATGAAAAACTAGAGTTGAATTTATCTAGTAGAAATACTAAAAGCTCAAATGAGTTCTTAAAACTATTGGATGAATTAAAGAAATGAACGTTATATTTAACGCTCGTTTCTTTAATCACGACACTATATCTTTTCTTAATTTAAAACAGTGTTAATTACTGAATCTAAATCATGCTCTTCTGAAAAATTACCTAACCATGTTGAAGTATCATTATGATCTAAAAAACTATTAAGAGCTTCTCTAACTGCTGTGCGATTTTCTTGTGACAAACCCTCTACTACTTCAGTTAAATTATCTAATAGGTGTATTGGTGATGTTTTTTCTTTACAAAGTTTAAAGGCTATCTTACCTGTTATTTCCAAAAATTCTAAATAGTTATTTTTGGTTGTAATAGGGGTATTAATTCCTAATTTATTAAAAACTTCTTTTACAACTCCTGCGGTTTGCCCCCCCCAAACACCATCTACTAAAATTTCTTCTTTATAAATATGTTTTAAAACTAACTGTACATATAAAGTTTCTGATTTTGAGCTCTCATTATAATCAACAGGGACACTTGTATCTATATGCCAATGGTCTTTGTGATTAGGGTAATAGTAATTTAATACTATCCCAAAATGCTTTCTTAAAAAGGATTCTATCCCTAAATACAGTTCTTTTTTATGAACAAAATTTAAAGTTATCAATGCCTCATTCTTCCAAAAAATTGCATCCAAATCAAATGCTCTTCCATGACCATGTTGCCCTGGTTTGTTAACGAATATTCCAGCTGTTGTTATTACTTCTGGTATTCCTAACGGGCAATGTTCAAACAATTCTTCCAAAGCATTTTCAAGTATTTCCAAAAAGTTTTCATTTATTAAAAAATCACGTTGTTCTCCCTTGGTTCCATAGGGATGGTTAGTTAGTCTTGCATAATGTAAAGGAATACCGTTTATTTGGTTTATTTTTTTCATAATTTATATGTTTTGACTACTTCGAATTTTCAATTATTAACTATTTCTTTCACTTTTTGAATTCAATTAAAGCTATATGCCTATATTAATAGTTTTCCCTTCCTTTGAATATTCTCTTTTTATCCCTTCAAGTAAATATTGCCTTTGTATTTGTTCTTTTTGATTCGCTATTGTTTTTAAACAAGCATATTGAACAATGTTAACAATATTTGCTCCCGTAAGACTATACTTTTTCGCTAACTCTTCAATAGTAATTGTTGTTTCTAATATGATATTCGCTGGTAAATTCTTCTTCCATAACCTAATTCTTTCTTCATAATTAGGTGCTTCAAATTCTATAATATTATGAAATCTTCTAGTAAAAGCAGTGTCAATATTATTTCTAAAATTAGAAGCTAGTATGATTAATCCCGGGTGTGCTTCTATCCGTTGCAAAAGATACGATACTTCTTGATTCGCATACTTATCGTGTGCATCTCTTACACTGGTACGTTTACCAAAAATAGCATCTGCCTCATCGAAAAATAAAATCCAATCTTGATTTATAGATTTGTCAAATAATTTTGAAAGGTTTTTTTCTGTTTCACCAATAAATTTTGAAACCACCATTGATAAATCAACTCTATACACCTCTTTTCCTATGTATTTCCCCAGTAAACTTGCGGTTAATGTTTTTCCGGTTCCAGGTGCTCCACAAAACAAAACTCTATAACCTGGTTTTATTTTGGCTTCCATTCCCCAATCCTTCATTAATACTTCTTTGTAATCTAACCAGTTCTCTATTTCTCGTACCTCTTCTAATGTTTTTGAATTTAAAACCAAGTCATCCCAATTTAAATTGGTCGTGACTAAACTTGCTGGAAAGTCTTGACTTAATCTTGGTTTTAATTCTTTTCCTGTTAGAAATAGATGAACATATTCTTCAGCTAACATCAATTTTCCGCTCATCAATGGTTCTCCTTTAGGTACACTTTCAATTTCGATAATATTTCTTTTAAATAAGCTGCTTTTATGAATTATGAAATCTATTAAATAGGTTCGGTTTTCTATATTTTTTCCTGCTAAAATGTATAATGCAGTTTCTCCTGTTGGAATAACGCCTCTATGGTTTTTCCCTTTAGCTCCACCAAATTCAGGAAACTCTCCGCCATGGGGTAAAAAATCGGTTAAAATATCATTAATAAAGCTTGGTGAAATATGAGGTAATAAAGCCAACATTAATAGTACAATTTCATCTGGAGACAATTGGTTTTCATAGATGAATTCAGATAATGTTGAGTTATCTAACTGAAATTTAAATTCTGTTTTAGGTATTTGTTCTTCACTTAAATCAGCTTTTAATCTAATTCTAATTCTATGAGCTAAATAATTATAAAAGCTCGTTTCTGTAATCACATCTATTATTTCATTATTCACTTTCATGATTTTTTACTTTTTAGAGGCTAAGTATTTTTTTTTAGTTGCTTCAAAACCGGTATCTTCTCCTATATTAATTGATTTATCCACTGCTAATATTTCAGTAGTTGGTTTTTCAGTTCTTTCATCATTTTCCAGTTCTTTTTCCATTTTCTTTTTAAAATCATTATCCAAACCTGTTGAATTATAATTAATACTTAGAAACTTAGCTGGGACTTTTGTCATATCTCTATTTATAGATTTTTGAAGAGAACCTATTAGTTTATCTTTTGCTTGTTTATCATCTTCATCTTTTACATACTCTATTTTAGAAGTATCTTTATCGAACTCTTTAGCGAGTAATTCTTTTAAATCTCCAGGACTATTTTTATCATCTGTTATTTTCGCGGTGGCTGTTAAATCATATTTTTGATTGCTCTTTTTAAAGTGAGCTGCCATTTGATTTTCAACATTCAGCATATCTTTTGTATTGTATGCAGGAGAAGATGGATGAATATTTAAAGAGGAATTTTTACCAGAACCTCCAAATTGATCTCCAATAATATGTGCGTTATGAAATACACTTGCACTATCTGTTTTTCCTCTTCCTAAACCACTAGGTTTACTAGATAAGTTTTTTCCTTGTACTTTTCTTACTTGTACTTTATCAGTAATACCTGCCGCCGCTTGATCGTAACTTATTTCAACCGTAAATTCTGGTCCTGCTTTACCATCTGCTGTTTTTGTTTTGTATGAAGCCTTATATTTTCCTTTGGTATCACTTTCTATTACAATTTTTTGAGGTATAAAATTATCATGTTCAGGTTTACTACTTGTTCCTGAACCTTCCTTTAATATTTTTGATGAACTTTCTATAGTCAACGCTGGGTTTGATTTCGCTTTTCCTCCCGCCCTTTTAATTTGTTTTGGTAAATTAGGGTCGTCAACTGAGAAAAATTCATACCCTATTTTTTTTGCTTCCTTTTCAAAAGTTTTATTCAAACTTTTTCCTGACTTTATGTAAACGTTTTTATTCAAATGCTTTTTTAAAAATTCTTTTACTGCCTTATCTCCTTCAACCATAATACCTGCCATAAGTGAAGACAAAACACTCATTTTAGAGGTTAGTTTCGTATCTAAACTTTTTTGATTCGCTTCGGTTGCTTTTTCTATGTCTTTTTTTAACGTTTCTGTTTCTTTATATAAGCTTATAGCTTTTTTTATATCAACCTTTTTAAGGTCTTCGGCTACTTTTAATTTATGATTTAGCATTACCTCAACGGCAGTTGGCGCACTTGCAACCATCATTTTTGCGCTTTTTCCTTTTCCTTTATAATAAAGTGTGTGTGATTTCCCATCTTTGGCTTTAAATTTCTTTTTCTTTTTCCACCATTGAAGCAATCCTTTTATTCCTTTTTTAACTTTAGCTTTACCTTTCTTCACTAACTTTCTAAAAGCCTTTTTAGCTTTCTTAAGTATTTTATTAATCGCCTTGTCTATCTTCTTACGAACTTTCTTTATTATTTTTTGAATTTTCCCCGTAAGCCCTGTTATACCAACCAATGCTGCTAAAAAACTAATTAATACAGGAATTGCTTTAGCCAAAGCCTTTTCAATCCCTGCTGCCACCGCCTTCACATTTCCTGCAGCCAATGCTTTAATACTATCTACAAATGCGGTCACCAACTCAAAAATTTGTGCAGCACGTTCAACAAAAAACTTTACAATATCAATAATCATCATTGCTGCTTTTACAAAAGCTCCTGCCGGACTTAATAGCCCCATAACCCATTTTATTCCTGCTTCAATTACTTTGGTAATCACCATATCTCTTATCGCATCCATAACCATTTCTTTTAGGTTACCAAACTGCTCTTTAATATATTCCCAAAGCCCCATGACTCCATCTTTTTTTACTATTTGAAAAATTTCTACAGCTTTTTCCATTCCTGCAACTAGAGGTTCTCCTAATAACTTTACGGCTTTACCTCTAAAATAATCCCAAGTAAGTCCAAGCATTTGTGTAACCAAACTAAAAATCCCTGAAAGACTAAACAGGTTATCTGGCATAGTAATTCCTACATCTCCTAAAGAACCTGTTAACCATTCAATCACTCCTTTAATCATGTGTTTTTTGATGTTGTTTCCAAAATCAACAAACCCTTGTTTAACTCCTTGAATTAAATTACTTAAAAAACCTATAGGATCAGAAATAATAGCTCCTATTGCACTTACCGCTGCTGCGAGTAAATCAAGTAATAAATCTTTAATCTTTAGAATCATTTTAATGACTCCAACTAATGCATTTAATGCCGCTCCAATCCAACCTGCACTTACAGTTTCTTTTATTTCATCGAACTTTTCTTTTAGTGAATCAACATTTTCTTTGTACGATTGTGCTAAGTCTGCAGCTAATTCTTCTTGTTTTTCATATACCGTATCTTCTAAATCGGCATATTGATCATTGAAATCGTTAAATGCTTCTTCTCCTAATTTCTTTTGCGACTCATCTAAACCGTCAAACTTTTCTTTTGACTTCTTCTTTCCTTCAGCGATTGCATCCAACGCAGCATTTAATCCATCAGCAATAATAATTGAGATGTCATCTAACACAGAATTCATCTTGGTAACAAACGTATTCTTCTCTACTCTAAACAGCTTGTCTATTGCTTCCGTATCTTCTCCAAAAAGCCAATCATCAACAACTGTAAAGCCATAAATATCTCCTAAACCATCTTCTACATTTTCCTCAAAAGTTTTTTGCGCACTTTCTGCTTCTTCACTAAACTTTTTATCAACATCTTCCGATAGTTTTTCTAGACTATCCGTTACAGTTTTCTTAGTTTCTTCATAAATTGCCTCAAATTCAGCAAAAATCTTTTCTTTCTCAGTTTTATCGGTCGTTTTATTTGTCGTTTGATTCTCTAAAACAGTATTTTCTGATAACTGTTTTGCTCCTTGCATTTGGTTTAAACCCTCCTGACTTGAAGTTGCCGCATTGGTTTGTGCTGCTCCTAGTTGTGCTCCTTCTTTTTTACGATAATTTACTGGAGCTAGTCTTGCTTCTGTTTGCGCTTGATTTTTTTGCTCTAAAGCTCCTGTAAATTTTGGCTCGTTTGATTTTGCTAATTGCTCTTCAGTAATTTCATTTTCAGACATCTTATTATCTAATGACTGACTTTCTTTTTCCATTGAAATTTCCTGGCTCGTTTTAGGCTTAGGAATTGCTGCTTTGGCATTCAATGGTTTTGGCGGAGCTCCTGCATCAGCGACGGGTAAGGGCTGTGCCTCTATAGTTGGCGCTCCTGTAACTGGTGCAGGTTTATCTGCTTCATTTTTCATTGGCCCCGCCAACTTATCGCTTTCTGAAGTAACTTCTCCTGAAATATTTTTCTTTATCTTTTCGATGGGTTTCTCATCTTTAAACTCATCTGCTTCATCTGAGTTTTTAGGTAATTCTTTTTCTAAATCATCTAAGTTTTTTTCAAGTAATTTCTTAAATGATTCTGGGGTAAATGGTTCACGTTCTTTTTCTGAAGTTGCAGACATAGATGCTGCATGTGCTTGCTGATCATTTTTACCTGCTTGCGCTTCAGGTGAAGCTTGTCCTGCAGCTACTTGTTCTCCCACTTTTGCAGAAGCTTCTGGATGTTGTGATTTTTCTTCTTTTGCTTTTTCCGTAGCTTTTATTTGGGTTTGAAATGCTGGGTCGTCTTCTGGTTTTGTTGGTGCTTTTGGTATTTTTCCCTCTGCTACTGCTCCTTCCTCTTTTGCTTCTTTTTCTTTTTTCCCTCCTTCTGCTTTAGTAACGGCTCCTTCTGCTTTTGATTTTACTGTTTGAGTGGCTACGTTTGCTCCTTGACTAGCTGTTTTTGTAGCAGATACTCCCCCAGTAATATCAATACTTTTTAAAACTCCTTTTGTTCCTTCTTTTAATTTACTCTTTTTACCAGCTCCTTCTTTTGGCGCATTAGCCCCTTCTTTATCTACTTCTTTTGTTATTTCTCCAGCTACAGTGTTTCCTTTGTTTCCAATCTGTTCTTTCTTTGCACCAAAAAAAGTATCTCCACTTTCTTTTGCAACAGTTAGCGCAGTTTCTTTTGACATTTCTTTCGCTTGTTCTTTAGCTACATCTTGTTTTTTAACATCAGATTTCACCACCTTCATTTCTGGTTTTATGAACGGTGATTTCTTTTGATTTTTCGATGCTGAACTCGCTGCGGATGCGATATTTTTTTTAGCTGAAAACATGTTTTTTTTATCTTGAAAAATTATTCAGTAGTACTATTTGAGCTCTTTTTTAACCCTTTTAAATATTGTTTTTTTAATACTGAAGCTTCTTTTGTTAATTCAGTATCAAGTTTTAAATTCTTTAACTTTTCTATAGTTCCTAGAGTATCTTTTGCTCCAATGCTCTTTTTGTTGAATCTTTATTATTTCTTTAGGGTAATATGCTTGTTTTACGTAAGAAATATTGTTTATGTTCTAACACTAACGTCTCCTTGTAAAACACAATTTGGATTTGTACTTGGTACATGAAAAGTTATATAATAAGTTCCGCTTGGAAGATTATTCCACGTTGCTGTATTCGAGTTTTCTACCGAAAAACGTTCTTCTGTATAAGAGGAATCATAAATCATCCCTTTTTCATGTAAAATAACACTATAGTCTGCTGAACCACAATGCTCAACACCTCTATCCCATTGTGCATTACTAGTTAATGTTACATTACCATTATCTACTTGAAATTCTCTTGATTTTAAGTATCTATGTTTTATTGCTATTGTACTGTCAAAACCACCAGATTCACTAGATTGTCTTTGAATCATCCCTGTTTGTTGAATCGTATGCGTTAACTCATGTGCCAGTAATATTTTACCTCCTTTAGAATTTGGATTAAACTTTCCTTTATTAAAATAAATGTCGTTTCCATGGGTAAAAGCTTGTGCCCCAATACTTGCACTCATTTTAGCAGCTTCTGAATCGTTATGAATTCTAACATGACTAAAATCTGAGCCAAAACCAGTTTCCATTTCATTTCTTACTTTATGCCCCAACTCCTGTCCGTCTTTTCCTTTTCGTAATTTACTTTCAAAAGTTTTTGTTTGATTTACAGGTTTTATTTTAGTTGCTTTTGACTGAATCTCTTCTTCTTTCTTCGATTGTACTTCTTCATCTTCTTTACTTTGTACAGCTTCCTCTTCTTCCATTTTTTGAACTGGTTCCTCTTCTTTTTTAGCTTCCTTCTTTTGAATAAAAGGTGTTACTTCTGCTGCTAGAGTTTTTTTTTGTATTTCTTCATCTCCAGTTTTCTTTTGTAAAATACCAGAATCATTATTTTGCTTACCAACGACTTTGTCTGCCATGCTATCTGCCTCTACTTCATATTTATCCCCTGGCTTCCCTATGGCAAGCTTTGGCTGAATAAACATATCCTTATCCTTACTAAATTGTGACGCTCTTTGATGTTTTGGTTTTTTATCTCTCACAAACATAATTTACATAGCTTTAATTGATTTTACTTCTTCACTTTTTAAACGAATAACATCTTATAATAATTCTACTGGTTAATGCTAATCATCTATACTGTAAAACTTACCAAATCATTACGCAAGTTTCTCCTGCGGATGTTTTATAGTATAACCTAAGGTTTATAATGTATTTTTTGCCTGCAACAAATTTCATTTTAACATTAGCATTGTGATCTTCTCCACTATCATCATCTCCTGATAAATACACATCTTCACCGTTAAAATGTTCTGAAACGACCATCACTGTATCCATATTACCAAAGGTTCTTACTGTATAGTTACGAGTTTCATCAGGGACAAATTCAAAGTCAATTTGTGCTCCTGCTTTAATATCAAATACTTCTGAGTGAAATGATTTTAGCGTTAAAAATGTACTACGGTCAATTTTTGGATAAAATTGTTTTACCCAAATAACATCTCTCGATGAAAGTCCTCCTTCCGGTTGTATTCCATTTTGGAATTGAACAGGAAAACTTATTAAACCTGGGCCAAACGGATAATGCATAATTGAGTTAGAATCCCAATTAGAACCTTGTACTGTATCAGGGCTTATTTTTCTAATAATATTGAAATGAGTTTTTGTTCTGCTCCAAAAATTCGGTGCACCCGCTAATTCATTATATACAGCTTCTTCATTCCATACTATTCCTGCATTTGGATTTTGATGTTCATGAGGTAACCCTAAAGCGTGCCCTATTTCATGTAAAATAGTATCTTCATTATTTAAAATATTCCATCCGAAATTCATTGTTCGTTCATCCTTAGAAATACCCCAATTATCCCTTCCTACATAAGACCAAGCACCTTCCCCTTCAGAAAATCCTATTCGAATGTTGGATTCTAATCGATTTGTCGTTTCTTCAAATTCTAATCCTATACCTACATTTTTCCATTTTTTAAATACATTTCTAACCGCTTCTTTTTCGTTTTCTTTTCCTTGCCAAAACACTTTTTTTTCATTACCTAGATTGTCAACAGTACTGGTAAAAAAATTAGTCCCCGTAAAAAAATAATATTTCAATTTAGTTCCGTTAATCCATTTTTTTTCGGATATTATTATAGCTTCTAATCTGCTAGGTGCAAGATTCGATGAAAATTGTCTTGGTTCAATTTGAGGTAAATTACAATAGTGGTTTTGTGCGCTCATATTTTTAAGATTTAGTTTATTACCAGTCAGTTATTATAAAACTCTTCATCCATGGTAGTTTACACATACTAATATTCCATGGTAACTTGTCTAAAAAAATATCTTGTGTTTTTCTTTCTATAGTAATATTAGGATTCTCTTTGGTTAAATCTAATTTTCCAGATCGTTGAATAAATTCATTACGAATAAGGTCTGGAGATGATTTTTTAAGTATTTCCCAATTTTGAACAACTCCTTTTAACAACTCTTCTGATTTTTCTTTTAATTCTTCTGATAACTTAATATTTCTCGGAATTGAATGTTTTATAGGGAGGTTACACAAAAATTTTTCAAAGATTAAATTACTTTCAAGCTGTTGCTCTTTTTTAGTCGCTACATAATGTAATAAGTGGACAGCTTGAATTGGTTTTATGAGTTTATTTTCTTTATTTAAAAATCCACAAGAATTAAAAAAATGTTTTAAAAATGGGTGTAATAGAATTAATCCTGCATTGTTTACTAAGTAAGATCTAGTTTCACTTACATCCTCTATTTTATTCTCTACTATTTTAGTATTTAATAGTTCTATTTGCTCATTAAACTCTAGACCGTTTTCCTTTTTAAAATCGTTCAAGAATTGATTTTTTAACTCATCATTTATATTTTCCTTATATTTAGAATTATTTCCTGCCCTTTTGTCTATTTCTTTTTTGAACTTATTAACTCCTTTGTTGAGTCCTATTTTAAAAGCTTCTTCTCTATTCTCTTTTAATTTTTCTTCCTCTAAAACAACATTATTTTCACCCCCTTTTTCAAAACTCACAATTTCAGCGCCTCTTTTATCTTTTCCTTTCTGAAGGTGAATTTCTTTTTTTTCTTCTTTAATAATATTATTAAAATCTGGTATACTATTTTTAGAACTACTATTAAACCCTGGTAAAACTGAGTAGAAAAATCTTAAGATATATTCAAGTTTATTTTTTTCTACAAATGCTTCTTTATTTATCGGAATTAATTTATTGGATGATTTCTGTTTTGTCTCATCAGATATACTCTGTTTTAGCAGTCCTTTTTCTGCTAAATCAGTTACTTTTTTTTCAAGCTTTTTAATTACACCTGAAAAATCTTTTTGTAATAGTCCTTCAATTAAATAAAACCAGATATCTCTTCTTTTTTCTTCTGACTTAATACTAGCTATAGATATACCAGATAAAACTTCTTTAAATCCTTTTGGCTTATTTAAAACTCCTAAAAATAATAAGTGCAATTCTTCATCAAAAAACTGATTGATTAATCGTTGTTTTATTTTTACATTTTGAATAGCGCTTAAAAATCTAGTTTCAAAATTTTTACTTTCTGTAATTTCAAATAGTATTTTTTTTGAAAATTCAACTTCTTTTTGCATGTTATTCCACCAAGGGAGTGTTCCGTTTTCTAAAAAATAAAAGAATGTATTTGTTTTATTTTTTGAAACAGATACCGAATTAATTACAACATCATGCGCTTCCGGCTTGTGTAAAACACTTTCTAATTTTGCTAAGATTTGTTCTCTTATTTCTTCTTTAGTACTTTTAAAATTCAGAGATTTATTCGTGTTTGATATAGTAACTTCAAGGCTTAGTTTCGATACCTGTTGAATCATTTCTTCAGAACCTAATTCTAATGAATTAAAATACTTTTCAATTTCCGGAAACACTTCTTCTTGTAAAAAGTTTTCAATAGAATTTTTGTATCCTTCAGCGACCTTTTTACTTTTTGTATTTACCTCAACAAATACTTTTTGTATGCTATGTTCATTTGTATTTATCATATGTTAGATAAAAACTGTTGTTTAATAAACGTTGTTATATATTCCGCTTGAATTTGAATAGCACATGCCTCTAAAAAATCTAATAAAGCTTTATCTACTACTTTTATTTGTCTTTCCTTAAACTCAATTAAATTCGTGTTAATTGCATTCAATAATTCTTTAATAATTCGTTGATTTTCATCTGATTCTAATATAGTTTGTTCTTGACAATGAAGAGTATTAACGAATAATTTTACTTGTGCTCTGTAATACTTTATTAATAACACGCTACTTTCATCACTTTTTATAATTAGCTGAGAGGTGTTATTAAATAACTCAGAAAAAACACTTGTTAACTTCTTATTATTTACTCCTGTTAAAAAAGAATTATTAGGATCTTTTACAATAAAGTCGTAGACATCTATCGTTGGTATTACGACATTTGTACTTATTATTGTTCCTAGTTTTGCATCCTCTCTATTTAAAAACTCTAAGTCATCAATTACTCTTTTTTTAGTAATTATTTCACATGTTTCATCTTGTGGTTTTCGAACCTCAATAATTTCCGTTTTTGTATTACTACCACATTTACTAGTAACGGTCAATGAAACTTCAATCGTATTTCCATCAAAACCACTTAAATCTTCAGTAATAGTTATTCTTTTCGTTTGAGGCTCTCTTTTTTCTCCGTTAATATTCCAGATATATTCTTTTCCTGGTTCAGAAGTGTTTGTTAATGATAACTTATTGGTTTCATCATCAAAAACATGTGTGAAGTTAGCCTTTGATGTTGCTATTAAATTGACCGTTTCTGTAACAAAAGCACCTACAATACCAATATTTACAGTACCTGATTTTGCTAGTCCTGATTTTGCAGGTATAAATTCCCATATAGTAGTCTCTACATTAAGTTTCACGTTTCCTCCTGTTAACTGCACCCCTTCAAATTCTGGTCTAATAGTTACAGCATAAGGTTCTTTATCATTCAGACAAAATATTTTGTCTGATATACTTATAGTGAATTCTGGAAATAGAACGTCTTTAATAAATTCTGTAGTTGATGAACAACCTTTATCGTCAGTAATTTTTAATGTTACTGTAAATGAATTTTCGACTCCCTCTTTTATTAATAATTGCGGATTGAACAACTCGGTACTAGACATTATTCCATTAACATTCCATTGATATTTTAATTCACTAGGTTTAGCTCCATCAGGTAAAATAGCGTCAAATGCTGCTTCGTAAAATAGCTGTCCATTTTTCCACATAAATCTCGACTCTTTTCTTTCTGAAATAGCAGCTTGTTTTACTTCATGTATTGTTATTCTTGCGTTGGTTGTTTGTCCTCCTTCTAAAAATTCTATTGTCTGGTTAAAATCTCTAAATAATGCTACATCTATTACGAATTCTTCTCCTTCTATTTTCACTCCTGTAACATCATCTCCTACAATAGTTATAGCTCCGTTAACATTAGAAAACTTAATTCTAGCAGTTTTTTCGGTTGTAAAATCTAAGCAATAAGAAGGACGAATCCCCAATTCTGAAGGTGTAAATGTGTCAAAAATTATTGTTTTTATAGAAATTGCTTTTTTACATGGTCCTAACGAAATTTCTAAGACTGGATGTACTTCATTTCCCAACTCACCTATTGGTAATTTATAATTTTCTATAACTTTATTATTTACAGGAGTACGTTCTGTTTTTGAACCATTCCCCATAAAATCCCAATTATAAGTAATTGAATTAAAAAAAGCTGTTTTTACAAAATCTGGATCTTTCCAATTTAAAATATAGGTAACTCTTGCTAGTGTTTTATCTTCATTATATTCAATAGGTTCTCCAACTTCAATAAATAATTCTACTTCTGGATATACTATTAGTTCACAATCAGTCGGTTCATCATTAACTGTGAATTTCATTATTTTACCTAATGCACTCTTATCTATTTTAGTAACATCTATTTTATATTTATCATCTTTTGCGTCTTTAAAAACTCCTGATTCTATTCCTTGAGGAATATTTGCTTTAACTTCACCATATTGAGGTTTAACTGTAAAAACAAGAGGTTCTATTACCGTTTCTTTCTTCAAACAAATACTACTTTCAGGTAAACTTAAAAAAGGAGGTTCTTTAGGTATAATAAAGTTCACTGGAGCACAATCTGAACAACACATATAGGGTAGAGAAAAATCTGCAACTACCGTGTTTCTTAAAGTTTCGTTCTCCTTAATCACTTCATTTTCGTCAAAAAACAACCTCTTGTTGGTTCCTAAAATAGTAGGGTTATAAATTTGTAAAAAATACTCGTTTTTAGGTATTAAATGATCTTTAATTGAAATTTTCATCCCTACAGATCCGTCTTTAAAAATTATAGTCTCTTCTGCCTTAAGTACTTTAGACAAGCCTGCCCTAGACCAAGTTCTGTTTAGAAATGAGGAAAAATTACTAACGGTTTCAGGAAGTGTTTTCCCTACTAAAATAACCTCTCTCTGGAAGAGTTTTCTATTCGTAATATTAAAAAATTTACCATCTACAAATGAAAATTCAATGCTTGAGTTTTTACCCCATAAATTAATAACACCACCATTTTTATAGATTATTTCTGTTTTACCTAATAATGCTTCTTTTGATTTTAAAACCCCTTCTACTTCTTCTAGTTCTTTTTCAGAGGTAATAGGTTGATTTCTAAATACAATATTTAGTATTACATCATCAAAAGTATTACTATCAGCTACATTTTCTGTTACATAAACCATTACAAAAGTTCCTCCAGGTACAACACCAGCTTTATGTTCTAACCCGGGATGCTGCTTTACAAACTGAGAAAGTTGTATTCTTTCTAAAATTTTCTTCTTTCTTTTATCAATTTCTGAAAGTAATGTTTCTAGCTTTTTTCCTGAACAGCAAACAATTGATAATTGATTTATCAACAAGCCTAAAATCTGTTTCGTTGTTAATTCTAATGTGGTGCTCGTATATTTTGTTTGTAATTTTTTTACTTGTTTACACAGTTGTTCAATAGTCAATTTATAACTCTTTAAAACAGCATTATCAATATCTCGTATATTTAGCGGAACTTTAGTTTCTAAAACATACGCGTGCACTAATGTTTCTGTAAGGTCTGTTAAAATAAAATCAGTAAGAACAGGCTCTTCTTTCCATACTCCTTTTTCACGAATCGCATCAGTTTCTTTACTTAACTCGACAATAATGTCGCTAGCAGATCCTCCTTTATTCTTTTCAAAAACTTGTTCTATTAAAAACCCAAGAGAATCTTCTTCTTTAGTTAAACTTTCTTTTACTATATTTTCTTCTTCTAAAAAACGGTTATATTCGTTTGTACTTCTACTATATTTATACTTCGTATCTTCTTTATAATTTATTTCTTTCGAGAGTTCTTCCATTCTACTCATTCCCTCTTTATTAGATAAAGAATCAATAACCATTTCTGTAAGACCAACCTTACCTCTATTTTTTTTGAAACCGATTTTATCTATTTCTGAATTAGCTTTTGGATCTGTTAATTTAAAGGCTGAAAATGTTTTACTTACTTCCGATAAAATACAGTTCTGTTCTGCTTTCCATGCGTTTAAAAGCATTTTTAGATCTTCAAATTCACATTCGTACTTGTTTATATTAATTTTCTGTTCTGTAGCGTTAATAGAAAGTGTTTTAACATCAAAACTTAATCCATTATCTTTTTTAAGTTTTAGTATTTTTTCTAATGCCTCTCTATACATTTTCCCTTGATGACCTTCTATTCTGTAAAAATCATTTTTATCTATGTTGTACGATAGAGGTTCTTTAATCGCTAATGCTTGAGATAAACTTCCTTTATGGTAGCTTAAATTTTGATTTTCACGATAATTTTTTGTCTTCTTAAAATTCCATTTTTTCAAAAAACTTGAGGAAACATTGTAATAAAACGGAACTGCTTTATCACTTAAAAAAGTATGTGCTTGGGAGGGTGTAATAACCACTTCTCCTGATTTTTCTTTTCCTATATAATTATTTGCAATAGCAACAGCTCTATTGATTAAAAGTTGTACTTTTTGGAGGTTTTCATTTTCATGACCAACAATAGTTGATTTATAAAAACGATGACGTAATTCAGGATACACTGTAGTCTTTTTTATTTTCCCTAGCATAATATGTTTTGGAAAAGCTCCAATGTTCGGACAACAGTTTACATTAATATGAAGTAGTAATTCTTTGATTTCATTGTATGTATCTATTAAATCTTTTAAAACATCGTATCTATACTGAAAATCTAAAGGAACTGCTAATGGACTAAAATTAAATAGCGCTTTTATTTTACTTGAAATTGAAGATCCATGAAATTTTGACAACAATACATCGTAGCCCAAAATTAAATCAGTACTAATACTTTCATCTTTAACAACATCATTAAACTGTGCTTTTAGCTCAGAAAAAGTTTGTGTATTATTTTCATGTAACACGACTCTTTTAGCTTCAACTATTGGTAATTCATTATTAATTTTATACCAATTGTGTTTTAAGAATATATTGTCTTTAGAAGCTATTGCTTCTAAATCTTCGCAATCTACAAGTAATACACGTAAATTATTTATTTGTTCTATACCTTGATTGTCACAAGTCAATTTATTGCACAACAAATCTTCTTTTGAGTACTGCTCTAAATACACCAAAACAGCCATTTTTTGTATGTCTTTAAAACTTGCTAAGTCTGTATACGACTCCTCTTTTTTACTATGCAATTCCCATAACTTAAACTGCTTCTCTTGAGAATTTATAAAACGAGGGTATTGCCCTTTATCATCTTCAAATTTTTTGAAAAACGAGAATGTGTTTGATTTTAGACTTTCTTCAATCAAATCAAAAAACTGAACTAAATCTCCATCTGTTGTAACCGCTGTTCCTTGAGTAATTTTAATACTTGTAACTGCTGTTTTATCAGTATTAAATTCAGGTGTTACTTCAAAACCACAAACAAGACCAACGCCACTTAAACCTAACCTAGATAAACGATCTTGATCATCAAAATAATCAATAAACGTATTTAATTGTTTTTCTGTTAATACTTGATTTGCATTAAACTTACTGTACTCTGTTGTTATATCTTTTAGTTTAGTTCCCATACGTATTAAATTTTGGCTGTGTTGGTTAAAGAACACGTACTCTTTTTATGACTTTAGTTTGTTATTATTATCTGTTTTTACTGCTATATTTCCTATACTAGATTGCCCTAAAATTATTCTTCCGTCTAAAGCTTCATCTTCTGTATTACAATCGGTTAATCTTCCTACAGGATAAATTGTATTTAGATTACACATTGCATTTATTAAGGTTTGTAGTTCATTAGTATCTACAGGCTGTTTTTGTTCTAAATCTGTTTTAGCAAACAAGTATTCTTTATATGAATTTTCAAACTGTAATAAATCGTTCTCGGTATCGTCAACGGTTCCTTTTCTTTCTCCTACCCAACATATTTTTGGTAGTACATGAGCAGGAAGTTCTTGCCTGATAATATCTTCCATATAGCGTCTAAAATCTGGATTTGAAAAACGATAAGTATATCCTGGTAATACAATACTTACTCTGTATGAATAGGGATCTATTGTTCCACAATCTTCGCAATCTTCTGCACAAATAGGTAAAAAATTTTCTGAGTTGTTATTAGTAACTTCTGGTCGCAACAACATGTGTTCTAGTAAAAACACTCCTTCTTCTGTAAAATGTTTTTTCATGAAAATAATTACGGCTAACAACCCTTCTTTTAAATCATTGAGATTCGTATAGTACTTAAATTGTTTTGCTATAATATAATCAGTACTACTTTTTGGTTTTTCAGGATTGATAACATCAAAAGAATATTTTACTTGAATAGATGGGTTTGACGGAGTTGATTTATGTATTCTTAAAAATCCTACCTGAGTATTATTTTTAATTCCATTTTGAAATGCTGTTTCTATTTCTTTTTCGCTTGTTTGCACTATTTGAAGTACAGCAAAATAGAGTTCTTCTATAGCAAATGCTACTTCCGTATAATTTTCGGTAGCTGACAATAGTATCATACCGTTATTATCTTTTACCCTCCACCTGTAAACTTTTTTATTATGACTATCTAATAAGTCATATATATCAACATTTGTTTCCGTTAAATGTCTTCTATTTTCGTTCGTAATTCCCATTAAACGGGCTAAACGTTTTTGAAACCCAGAAATATTATCTGTATCCCATAAGTTTTCTTTTTTCTGTTTGTAATAATTAAAAGCGACTCCTCTGTTACTACTAATTACTTTATAATCTTTTAAAAAAGTTTCTTTGTTAGACAACACAATTTCATCGGTAGCTGTTCCGTATAAAGCTTTCATTAAAAAAGTATATTCTCCAAATCTTTCAGCAAAACGAGCTAATAAATGATCTAAAATGGAATTTCTTCTTTCAATATTATTATCAAACTGATCCAGTAATAATTTTGTCAATTCATTATCATCCGATTGTGGATACTCATTAACGATCTCTTCAAAGTCTTTAACGTCTTTAACTGCTTGTGTAAAATAAGTTCGCGTTTCTTGTCCATTAACCGAAAGAAGCGTTTTTACTTCTGATAAATGTTTGAAGTAACTTGCTAAAATCTGATCGAAAAAGGTTAGGTATCCTTTTAGTTGTTTCGCCTTCGATTTTCTTTCATTGCTAACATGTACCGATAGCCCCTCTTGACCAATTCCATAGGTATCTGGAAAATCATTTTGAATCGTGGTATACTCACTAGAATCTATTACACTTCCTTTTGGAAGTGACAAAGTTTTATCTGCCTCCGTTATTTGTTGCGCTTCTATTTCATCTTCTTTTAGCTGCTTTACATATTTATCTACTCTTTCATAGTTTAAGTTTAATGGAAGAAATCCTTTGCTAAAATTAAAGGTGCTTTTATCACATAAAACAGGTTTCCTATCTTTATCTATGCAGACTACCCATTTATTTTCTTGTATTAAATTTTCATCACAAAATCCTACAGATATATCTTTAATTAGCTTAACTCCTTCAACGTTCATAATAATTTTCATGACATCAGAAAGACGTACTTCTTTTCTTAATTCGGCTTTTTTGAGTTCTTCCGTATCTATAAATCCATTTTTCAATACCGGGCCATCAAATACCTCATCTGTAGTATATTCTTTATCTAACATTTGTTGAATAGAATAGAATTTTAGAGATGGAGATAAATAGTTTTCTATTTCAAATAAAATATTAGCATATATCCACTCTTCATCAGCTTCAGAAACAACATCTATATTAGCGCAAATAGCAATCGGTTGTGTTTTTACTTGTTTTACCTCGATTAAATCTTCACATAGATTTCGGTTTTTATGATACTCTTTTTTTATATCAAAAAACACTTCTTCTCCGTACCCTTCCTCTAGTTCCACCAATAAATTATACAGCCCTTTTAATTTGAATTTTTTCTGAAACTCAGGCAGAATATTATTAAACTTTTTGTAGGAAAGCTTGTTATTTTTACAATCTACAAACACTTGTTTCTTATAGGTTCTTAACCAGCAATTTTTTACTCCTTTAATATCAATAAACAGTTTTCTGTAGTCTAATTCATTCACTGGTTTTGATGGGAAAATCTCTGAAGCTTTATAAAACTGTGCTTGCAACGATAAATCAGGATCTTTAGAGGCTAATAAATCTTCTAAAGGTGTATTAATTCGCATTCCTAAATCAGTAATTGCATAACACAACATTTCTAAGATAGTTACCCCGGGGTCATGAGAATTAAAATCAGTCCATAACTTACCACCTAAATTTTCTAGATATGAAATTCCTTCTTTCCTTAAAAAAGAAAAATCTAAATCATCGTTCGTAGTTATATTCTTAGGAATACTTGTATGTTCGTTTATAACTGACATGTTTGTTCTATAATTTTTTTAGTTCCTTTACAAGTAGTTAATACTGTACTTACTATGTGTTCTTCTGCTGATACTAATATTGATTTTGGATCGCTTGGTGTAATTTTGTAGATGTTAGCATCTCCATTCATTGTTACGTTTTGTAAATAATCTATGTAGGGTAATTTTTCTATGTAATCAATCAACACACTTTTATGTAACGCAATGCCAAAAGTTATTTCTTTTGCTTCATCATAAGCCCATGGAGATAAGAATTTTGTGATATCTTTTTTTAACTGTTCAGTATAAAAATCATCATCAAAACCTTCATAAAAACTAACTTCTAAACCTATACTTATTTCCTCGTAATTTGGATTCATTACCTCAGCATTTACGTGTAATGTATTTAATGAGTTTATATATTCTGTAACCTTATTTAAAGTAGCTTTACTTACTCTTGGCTGATGAATATCAAATACATTTTTATTTACCGTATCAGGCACTACTACAAGAGTAACATGTCCTGCTGCTGTAAAACTTGTTTTCGAGGTATGGTTTAAACATTTTACTTTATAAATTTCTGGGAATTTTTGAAGAATTAAATGTTCATAATCCCAAAGAGTAATTGCTCGGTTTTTATGACGAAGAAGTTCGCTAATTCTTCTATAAAAATTATCATCAGATTCTTCAGCACTTCCTCCAAAAGCATTGTAAGGCTGTGATACTGATTTAATTTGTGGTATGCGAGTTACCATTTTCTTTATAACACCGCTAGCTAATCCATTTTTTAGATGACTTACCTCATTGTTATTATTTTTAAAGGTCGCAGAAACAGCTTGTGCATGAATATCAATAACCTTGCACACTGCTTCAAATGATTTATTCATTTGAGCTTTTATCCAAATGTATCCTGCTGGTAACAACGTATTCTCTAAACTAGCTTCTCTGGGTATTGAAAATTTAATAATTCCTGATTTCAAGAAGTTATCGGTATTATTAGAGATAATATCATTTTCAAGACTCTTCCATTTATTCTTACATAAAATTGACCAATTTATTTTTTCATTTTCTTTAAAGCTTTCTACTTTTGGGTTTTCACTTCCTTCTAGAACTTGAATTAATAAAGAAAGGTTTTGTTGTGGCTCTATATTTTCTATTCCCAAAAAAAGATGTCCTCCTAAACAGTATTTTGGTACTAAAAAAGTTTGGATAGTATCTTTATCAAAAATGTCTATGATATTCTTTTCTTCTTGTAAATATTTTTTTTCTGCATAATTTTCTTCATGTTGCCCAAAAGGATGCTCATGAAAGAGTTGAATACGGTTATCAGCTATAGCTGCTTCAGACATCACTATAGTTTCTTCGGCTATATAATCTGCTGTTATTGTTTCAATAAGTGGCGTATAAGGTTCGTTTGGAAGGTTAATACCTTTATTTCCTGAACTAACAGCTAGTGCATATAAACGAGGATACAACTCATGTAAAAAAGATTGTTCTAATGTTAATTTTAAAGGTCCTGCTTTATCTATTTCATAAGAATTACTTATGTTTTCCACCGTAAATTTTCTCGTATAAAAAACTTCTTCCTTGCCTTCTTCTTTTTCAATAACTTGCTTCGTAAACAAATCAATTATTTCTCCAACTGTTTCTTTTTCTTCACCAGCTGCATGCAACATTCTTTTTTTAGTTTGAAAATATTTTTCATCAGCAACAAGTAAATTTCTTGAACCTATAGTCTTTAAAAGCTCAGTTGCATATGTAGAAATTGAAGTGTAGCTTGAGGAGTTTAAATATGCCTGATACCATATTTTAAAATCTTCTGGAGTGTTTTTCCAGCGTAAATTCACCGAGAAATTTGTCCACTTTTTAGTAAATGCTTCCTTGTAATTTACACTAAAATTAGAACCTTCGATTGGTCGAGTTGTAAAAGGGTTAAAAGGTTTTTTCGTTTTTAGTAATCCGTTATCATTCTCAACAACTAATGATTGTACTCCTTTAACATCTGCTTTTATAGTAATTTCTTTAACGGTGTTACTAGCTAAAAACCTATAAAAATCATATCCGATATCGCTCGAAATATCAAAAGAAAAACGAACGAGTGGAGCTGTTGTATTGTATTTTTTTAATAAAAACTCTTCATTATAATTTACTAACGCATCCGAATCATAACCCAACCTAAACGTAAAACTTATTTGGTTTGATTTCTCTAATTTACCTTCCTTTTTTGCATTAATAAATTCCAATTCAGGTTCAATCCATTTTTCTTCTCCACTTCCGTAAAGTTTTATAGTTTGAATGAGTGCGTCTATGTTAAAAACTTCTTCTTCAAAGTCTGCATCAAACTTAATTGTTATAGTTACTATCCTTTCTCCTTCTTGTAGTCCCAACATAGGAGAAGCAATACAAAAGCCTATTTCAGCATTTTGTAGTTCATCAGCATTTTTTTCACTTGAAGGATATCCAAACGGATACCAATAAGGTTCATTGGTAGAAAGTGGTTCTTCTACACCATCTTTTGTATTAGCAACATGGCTTGCTTTTATTTTTTTTAAGGAGTTTGAATTATTATTATAAATAGTTTTTATAACTCCTATTGAACCTTTATTTACAATTAACTCTTCATCTGTTTCATAAACTAAAGGATTACCTAATGCATCTTTTTTTGCATCTAATAATGTTCCTTGTTCAAGTTGTTTATCGCTAATTTTTTTAGCCAGTTCAAAAATCACATGAGCTTGATCAGAAACTGCTTCTCTCTTATTAACTTGAAGAATTTCTTTATAATAAAAATCTAAATGACGCTTGGTTAACTTATTAAATTTTTCTTTTGAAAGTTCTAATAATTTTAAAAAGCAAACAAATAGGGTTAAATGTGGAGTAAGTTTAGCTTCTTCTGTAAATTTATTTAGTTCTTTAGCTATACTTTCTTTTAGTTTACCATATTCTCGAGTTCCTCTAAATGGAACCTCTGATACTGTCAGTTTTATGAAAAAACTCTGCCAATCTCCAGAAGCTACTTCGTGATTTTCTGTAGAAAAATAATTTAATCTTTCCGCAAAATTATAAGCAAATAATATCCAATCTTCTGTAGTAAAATCATGAAGTTCGAAATTTCCAGGATCTAGTGCATCGATATAACGTTGCTCTTGCCCTGTTCCGTTTCGTTGTAATATGCTAGAAATGATTTTACTCATGATTTATTTAATTTATATCTGTTCCCTCTCCTTTATAAAAAGGAAACACCACATTGGTTCTACTGTTAGTAGCTCTAATTCTATACTCAATTTTTATAATTAACATTCCCTCTAAAGGATCTGTTTCTGAAACGTTTATATTAATTACATCTATTCTTGGTTCATGATATAAAATTGCTGTTTCAATAAGTTCTTTTGCATAGGTTATTAGCGTTCTATCTAATCGTTCAAAAAGTAATTCTTGTAGGTTACAACCATAATTAGGAAGCATTACTCTTTCTCTTAATCGAGTCGTTAACAATATTTCTAAACTACTTTTAATATCTTCTTCGTCAGATATCATTACTACTTCATTCAGGTCTTCTGAAAATTCTGGTGGAAACCCCCATCCTATTCCTAAAAATGCTTTTTTATTTTCCATTTTAAATCATCCTATTAATACTGTTGGCTCTCCAAGTACTATAGTTCCTCCATGTGAAGTACTATCTCCCATTCTTGCTGCTGGCATTCCACCTATTAAAACACTACCTGAGCCAGCTACTATATTGTCTGGTGGACCAACACAGGTTGCCATATCTCCAACTCTCGCTGCTGGCAAACTTCCAATTAGAACTGTAGGCTCTCCTGCTGGTAAAATCGGTCCCCCTACATGAGGAATAATTCCTGTTACCATTGGGCAAACATGCATATCTGTAATTCTTGCTGCTGGATTTCCCATGTTTTTAATTTATTTTAACTAATTGGCCTTTTATAACGGCTATTGCACTTGTAGATACTTCTGCTCCTGCACTACCTTCTGCTTTAAATTCTGCATTCGCTGTTAAACTTACATTCGTTCCTTCAATAGTAACATCTCCTGAAGCTTTTAAAGAAATATCTCCTGCGCTTTCCATTGATATTCCATCACTATTTATGGTAATTATATTTGAATTGTCATCTTCAATAGTTATTGCACCTTGATCTTCATCCAATGAAATAATTTTTCCTGCTGGTGTTTCAATAGTTATAATCTTCTTATCATCATCAAATAGTACTTTCATTTCACTTCTGGTTATGATTCCTTTTTCATGATTATCATCTGTCGCAGTTATTGGAGAGGGTTTTGCGCTACTATGTAACATTCCTAAAACAATAGCATCATTAGGATCTTGATTAATAAAACCAACGATAACTTCATCTCCTATTTCTGGGCGAAAGAAAATTCCTCTATTATCTCCTGCATCTGGTGAAGCTACTCTACACCAAAGACCTTCTTCCTCATTATTGACAATTGGAATTTGAACTAAAATTCTATCTTCTCCATCAGGATCTTCTTCTAACTGAGAAACAATTCCTACTTGTAATCCTTGAATTGCTGGTAACAGCCCTGAAGCTGGTTTTGAAGAAATTTCAAAAGTTTCAGAAAACCATTCTGTCGACAATCCAAATTGTGCATTTGAAACCCAATTACCTTCTGAAATAACATGCTGTACACCAGTCACGTAAACATTCCCATTAAATCGATCTCCAACGCCTTCTAGTTTTAAAATCGTATTTGGTTTTACAGATGGAATTCCTTGAAATTTCACTCTACCTCTTACTTTCGCTAATTGCTGAAATAACCATTTTGCATCTGCCCAATCTTGTAATTCGGTATCTGTAACACCTCCACCATGTCGAAGTTCTAAACTTTCTAAACCAATGGTTTTGTTTAAATCTGAAACTGAAATATTTCCATTTAAATTTACACTTGGGTCTTTACCTTCAATTTCAATCAATTCTTGATCTGAATGATTCCAACTATAGGCAACTACTTTTTTTATTTGATGACGCGCATCTATTTCACCATCAAAATCTAATAAAGAACCTCCGAAGGTTACTGTTTCTATTTCTGATTGACTTACGTTTGGTTTTGCTATGGTAATCGTTCCATCATCTACAAAACATAATTTACCATTGGCTTGTGCTCTTGAAATTATAAAATCCCAATCCGAGGCATTGTATTGTACTAATTCAGCGTGAGAGTGGTTTGTTGATTCAATATCTTTTGATAGTTCATATTTACCTATGATTTCTTCAAAAATGTCACTGTCTGTACTTTCATAGAAATACTTGCTTTTTCTACCCACCGTCATTTTTACAGCTTCATCTTTGCATTCAATAACCAATTGCGCAGAACTGGCTCTAATTCTTAAATTATGTTTGATAACAGTTCCTTTAAAAATGGTTTCTTCATCTGAATGATACCCTGCTGTAATCTCAACTTCTTTCCCTGGAATTAGCAAATCTTCATTACTCAATTTAAAATCTCTTTCAGAAGCATCACCGTCAATTAAAATAATTTGAGCTGTTGGTATTCTGTTTACCTCTTTAGAAACAGTAATACTTTTAACTTCATATGATTTTGACAGCTCTTCTCCTTCTATAAGAATTTTAAATGTGACTAAATCGGCACTTTTAGAAGTTTGTATCGTTCCTGTGCTATTCATTTAGGCAAATTTTTGTAATGGTGGAAAAAATATTTCTTGTCCTGGTTTTAATTTTCTGAATTGCATAACTTTATTTACACGAGCTACCTCTAAATAATATTTAGAATCTCCATAAATACGATGACACATTAATGGTAAAGTATCACCAGCTTTAACTTTACGATAATGTGTTAAATCGGGTGATTGATTGTTTTCTCTAGCGACTCGTAAATCATCATCAATGGTTCCTTTAACTTTTAATTTTGCATTTGCACGTAAAGGAGTACCATCTGCAGCAAACAATCTATATTCAATAGAAAGGTCAACTAAAGAACCTTTAAAAAGTAACGCTCCCCACTTAATCATTAAATAATTAGGCTTGTGCTCTTCCCCTTTATATTCAAAAACAATTCTCTTGAATGCTTCTATTTTATCAATAATTCCATTTATCGAATCACCTTTACCGTCTATTACTCCACTACTATCAAATAATAGATCCAAATCTAATTCTTGGGGTAAAATTTTAGTAAACTTAGGTTGAGAACCACTTGTTCCTTGCCCTTGAGTTTCTGTATATTCAGGTTTATAAGCAACCATGTACTTCTCTGGGTTTACTAATGTTGTAAATTCTCCATTTGCAACCTCATCATTAAACTTATCATCTTTATATGCTTTTATGACTAGTTTTTTTAATTCCCCTTGACTCATTATCGTTGTTTTTGTCTTTCAAGAATATCCATTACTTCTTCTACACAAGCAGCAACTATTGTCGCTGCATTACTGTTTTCTGAACCACTAGTTTGCCCTTGTGCTTCAGATTTTTCATCCACATTAATTTTAATATGTAATTCTTTAATGGTAATTGGCATGATTAAGCGACTTTAAAATAATTATAGGTTAACTCAAGTGTTTCTATTACTAGTTTACTTTCTTCTGCATTAAAATCACCAACATTCCATTTGACTGGATATGCGTGAACTATGTTCCATGTTTGAATGGCTTGTTTATCTTCTCCGAGCAGCATAATATTTATATTTACTGGTTGAATTTCAAAATTCTCTAATGCTTTCTTACACCATTTTATAACCTCTGAATTTACCAATACTCCTCTCTTTAAAACTAGGTTTGGGTATTTTGATCGTACTGGTATTTTATGCTTAAACCTATTCTCTCCTCCTTCAGTTATTTCTTCAGTTTCGAGATCTACTGAAAGTCCCGAAACTGATTGAAATGAATTATCTCCTAGTGAAGTTGAAATCGTTTCGAATTCTACTTTAAAACTAAAGCCTACTGGTGGATGATAACTAGTCATTAGCTTATCATTGTTAATTTTTCATGAATCCATTCAGCAGTTTCAATTGCTATTTCATTACCATCTGCTTTTAAATCTGTTGGTGTTACTTTTGTGATGTAAGCATTTTGAGCTTTCCATGTTACAGATGGGTCTCCATTTTCGTCTAATAGACTAATGGTCAAATCTCCTCTGAATTGTTCACCCCCTTCTTGAAAATAAACTGTCTTTGCCCATTGTTCATAAAGCTGTTTACTTTTATCTGCAAATACCCCTCTTTTTACAGTGATATTCGGATATTCAAACAGCCCTGGTTGTTTAGATTTGTGGTATTCGCTATCTGCTCCTCCACGGTATTCTATCATTTTATTTTCAAAAGTTAACCCAGAAACTTCGGTACAGTTAAACTTTGCATCTCCAAAAGCTACCTCAAAGGAAAACTTTGGAAGTGGATATAATTCTGCCATGATTTTTTATTTTATTGTTTATTAAATTTTATTTAGCCTATTAATTATGCTTCTTGCATTTTATGTGAGAATTTTAAGATGATGAATTCTGCGGGACGAACAACTGCCATTCCGATTTCAATAATCATACTACCTTCCAAAATATCTTGTGCTGTCATTGTTTCTCCTAAACCAATATTTACATAAAAGGCTTTTTCTGGTGTAGGACCTGCTAATGCACCTGATCTCCATTGAAGCGTTAAGAAATTATCGATCATTGCTTTTACACGAATCCAAGTATTTTTATTATT
>CBDTZS010000018.1:0-36095 GCA_965364955.1 uncultured Tenacibaculum sp.
CTGGTTATAGTGATGCCGTTTATGCTTTTAAATATGCATCTGAAATTATGAAGCAGCCCTTTGGATCAGGTATTTATTTTGCAGTTGATTTGGATGTTTCAGATAGTCAAATAACAACATATGTAATACCTTATTTTACAGGTGTACAGAAAGCAGTAGCCGAGTTTGCTAAAAATAACATAAATTACAAAATAGGAGCATATGGTTGTGGTAAGGCAGTAAATGATTTAAAAAAGAACGGACTTTGTGAGTTTCGATGGTTATCTGAGTCTACAAGTTTTAATGGAACAAAAAGTGCCTTTAATAACAACGAATATGAATTAGCGCAAGAATATGTAACAGATCTTACTATTTGCAGTGTTTCTGTTGATAAAGATGTTTTAGCTAATGGGATAACAGATATTGGCACTTTTAATAACTTAAGTGTTAATTGTTAAGGTGTTTTTTTAGTACAGAATAGCTGTTAAAATACTGTGGAGTTTAACTTGATAGCGCAATTAGTGTACTTAATTTTTAGTGGTGGTTTATTTTGGTTTTGTACTAATAAACAAGGCATTTATACCAACACGAGATACGTTCAAAGAAACTTCTATAAAAGAGAACAGATTAATTTCTAATTTAGATGCTACTATTACTATACAAACTAGAATCACATAAAACGATTATAAATAACTAAACTAAAGAGGGTATTAAAATGAAAACAACAACTTACAAAGGCATACTATTAATAATTAGTTTATTAATAGTTAACGTATATACGTTAAAAGCACAAACGATAACATCTATGAGCCCTAGTAAAGGATCCTTGGCAGGTAACACGCTTATAACAATTAAAGGAACTGGGTTTAAAAGTACACCAAGTATTCAATTTGGGAAAGTAGGTGCATCATCAATTACTATTATCTCAGATACTGAATTAACGGTAAAAAATTCAGCGGTAGCTTCTCCACAAAGCGTTAAAGTAGAATTGATTTTTAACGGAAATAAGTTTTATACACCTAATGATTTTCAGTTTAAATTACCAGAAATCACAGCAATAAAACCAAATTTTTCTTCTATAAAAGGAAATGAAAAGATTACAATTGAAGGGAGATATTTAACAGGGGCTTCAGAGGTGCTTTTTGATAAAGCAGGAGGAACAAATGTGAAGGTAATTTCAGATACAAAGATTACGGTTTTAAATCCAAATAAAGGAACTACAGGTAAAGTAAATGTAACTGTAGGAGTACAAGCACAGTCATCTAAAATAAACAATAATTCTATCTTTAATTATAAAAATTTTATAGAAAAATACACTATTTCTTTAAAAAACTTAACAGGTTTAAGTAACGATTACAAAATATATGTACTTGGTTTTAGTACAGACACTCAAAAGATGCTAACCCTAAATGCAGGAAATTCAATAGCTAAGTTTAGTCCAATGAGTTCTGATAGCGGATATATTCAATCGTATGAATTAGGTAAAGATATCAAAGCAATTGAATTGAGTAATGCAAATCCTATATCGGGTGCAAGGATTTATTTTTTTATGGCAGACAAAGTCATTTCAGCAAAGACAGATAGTACTGGATATAAAGATAATTCTAATAAAACAGGTAATAATAATCTAGGTTTTAAATATTCAAATTCAGGAAAAAATGTTACGCTGGTTGGTAATCCACCTCAAACAGCATTTCCTCAGTATAATTATATTGAAGCAACATTTAAAACGAATGAAGGATTGTATATAGATATTTCAACGGTGGATGGTTTTTTCTTCCCTTTATCTTTAATAGCACAAGATAAAAATGGAAAAGAATTGGATAGAATTGGACAACCTAAGAGTGTCTCAGCAGATCAGATTGTAAGTGTGTATAAACCATTTATGAAAAATCTTAAATCTGGAGGAGAACCAACACAATATTATGATTCTCTTTACTATGCTGCTAATGGAGATTTAACAGCTTTATTAAATCCTGGTTTGTATCTTGAAAGTAATACAGGTATGTTAGAAACGGTATTTGATACTGCATTAAATAAATTATATACAGATGCTAGTTTGAAAATGAATATTTGGCAGAATGGAACAGGGAAGTTTCAACAAAACTATGAAGTTACTCCAGTGCAAAACATTCAATTTCCAAATACTACGAATACGCATAGTGCATTAAAGTTTACAAGTCCTGGAGCGGAAACATTGTATATGTTTAACCCGGTAGGTTTTTCGGTTGTTTCTTATGAAGATAAAACGGCTAAAACAAGAAAACCAATTATTGGATCAATAAACAAAAAGGTATTAACCTTTAACGCAGTTTTACCTTTAAACTCAGGGTTGGTAAAAGGAATGTATGTAAGTGATGGTGGTGGTTCTACAGATGGAACAACACAAATAACAAAAATTAATACATCAAAAGAAGGAATTGTTTCTGTAAACCTTAATTCTAGTAATGATTACCCTAAAAATTTTCAATACAAGTTTTCAAAAGCACCATCCAATTATTATCTATCTTCAGGACAAATGACTTTTGCAGGAATTGGATTGTTTGCTGATGGAGCATTTAGGTATCCAGGTACTTCAGATAAGCAAATAAATATTCAAACAGTTGTAAATGGTTTGGAGAACCAAATAAGCACTGCTTTAAATAGAGGTGTAGCTGTTTTAAAATTTAAAGACAATACGTCTGCAGGACATACTACAAAGAATTGGGCGGTAGAAACAAATTGGTATCCAAAAGGACAACCTCAAAACTATTTTTCTTATTTCATGCATACTGCAAAAATAGGAAATACAAATATTTTCACCCTTCCAAAAGACGCTGTGAAATCAGCAAGAGGAGCATTAATGGGGAGATCATATGGATTTGCATATGATGAAAACCCAATAGGTGGTTATGAAGGAGCACAAGTACCTTCAGAATTTTCAGCAGATTTTCCTAAAGGAACAACAAAATTGGAGCTTGTATTAGGGGCATGGAAATAATAATATCGAATTTTTGATTTGTATTCCTACTTAAGGTATAACGTAACGAGTAACAAGCATATAATAGATAAGAGTGTTTTGTTTTTTGGTGTCAAAAAAACAAAACACTCTTGCTCGTTTAGTACACGCTTAAAGAATTCTGGAGAAAACCCAAGAGATTAATAAGTATCTTAGAATATAATACGAATCAATTTTATATAAAGAAATTTCTAACGCACTATAAAAAATAATAAAATGAAAACGTACTTACACAGTTTATTAAAAGAAGAAGAAGATCCAATTGATATAAAATACTTAGAATATATCCAAAACGGATTCCCGAAAAGAAAAGGAGCGGAAAAAGATGTTTTAGTTGTTGGTGCTGGAATGGCAGGAATGGTAGCAGCTTCAATATTAAAAAAATCTGGGCATAATGTTACGATAGTTGAGGCGAATACGCGTATTGGAGGAAGAATTAAAACATTTAGAAATTCGGAAGAGAAAAAATATTGGGAAGATCCATCATTATATGCTGAAGCAGGAGCAATGCGCTTACCTGATTTTCATTATATGTTGATGGAGTATTGTAAGCAGTTACAGGTTGATTTGGAACCATTCTATTATGTTTCAGTAGATAAACAAGAGGCTTTAAAAAATAAAGAAGAGGCTTATGAAAACTATAAAAAACTAAGCTTAACGTTTCCTAAGAAAACATTTAACTCGTTCTTATTTGTGAATTACAAACAGGTACGACAAAATGTTTATAACGAGAGTACAAATATAAATGAGTTGCTAAATTATAATCTACAAGAAAGTGTTGATCCCGAAGTTTTAGGAGAGAATCAAAATGCTGGAACTTTGTTAACCAACGCAATGCAACCGCTTATCGATTTTATAGCCATTAATCCTATAGAAAATTGGCCAAAATTAATTGATAAACTTGGAGAGTATTCTATGCGTAGGTTTTTAAAGGAATTCACCAATTATTCAGAGAATGCTATTGAAATGATTGGAGTACTCCAGAATTTAGAATCACGCATGTCGTATGATTTTATTCAAAGTTTTATTGAATCTAACATTATTAAAAACGACACTGTATTTTGGCAGGTTATTGGGGGAACGGATGTAATTACAGAAAAGTTTTATGCAAAGCATGCATTAGCTGATATTACCTACTTAGATACTAAGATGACAGATATCTACTTGAGAGACGGAAAAGTAAAAATTTCAACTGAAATTGAAATTAAACGAAATGCATCTTATTATGAAAAAAAGGGATATAAAAAACAAGAAACTCCGGTATCTGATATGAAATTTGATGAGGTAATTGTTACAGTTCCTTTTTCAGCATTACGAATGGTACATGTTTGGCCAGAATTTTCACAAGAAAAAAGAAAAGCAATTCGTGAACTTCATTATGATGCAGCAACAAAGGTGTTAATCGAATTTAAAGAAAGATGGTGGGAAAAAGCGCCATATGATATTGTTGGAGGCGGAACTATTACCGACTTAGCAAACCGATTTATATACTATCCAAGTCAGGATATAAACGGAAAAGGACATGGATTAATGCTCGCTTGTTACTGTTGGGCAGATGACGCTAGAAAATGGGATTCTATGAGCCACATGGATAGATATATTTATGCATTAGATAATATTGCTGTAGCGCATGCACCAGACGATTTAAAGGAGCAACAGCGTATAAAAAACTTATCGGTATTTGATCCAGAAGCACCTGAAGCAGTAGGTTATGCAGACAACATAAAAGGAGCAGCTACAGTAGCTTGGATGCAAAACCCATATGCCTTTGGTGAAGCAGCGATATTCTCACCAGGTCAATTGAATTTATTACAAGAACATATAGAAAAACCAGAATGGGATGGAAAAGTGCATTTTGCGGGAGAACACACCTCACTAAAACATGCTTGGATAGAAGGTGCCGTGGAATCTGGAATTCGTGCAGCCTTGGAAGTGAATGAAACTCCAGTTAAATTATAGTATCAAATTATATACTTACAGGAATTACCTAATTTTAAGGGGTCACTTCTCATATAAATTATATAAGTTCTGATAAATGGGATATAGGTACTGCTTTTGATTGGGAACGAGTAATTGAGGGGCTTATGACTAATTAATGAGAATACTATTTAAAAAATAAATAATACATATCAATAAACAATAAAAGTAGAAATAATAATAAAACTTCTGTGAGTGAATAAGCAAGTTAGCGTATTGGTAGCTAGTTTTCTAATCATTCCTTTAAAATGAATAGAAGAAATTATAATAAACTTAATATTGTTTACTTTTAGTTTTGAGAAAGATTAATCGTTCATCTCAATTTATAACAACCCCAAAATGAGGAACAACAACATCATATTCGTTAAAATTTTTTTTATCAATCTTGTCAGATGATAATTTTCTTTTTGATGAATTATTAATTGGGGAGATAAATAAAATCTCTCCAATGTTCTGAGTTTCTACCTTTTTTACAAAGCAAGATATCTCTATAAAAAACGCTACGTTTTTCTAAGTTTTGAAGAGGGATTGCTAAATGAAATGGTTAATTTTTATGATGAAAATTTATAGAAATAATATGATTTCCATCCCGTTGTCTTCGTAGACTAATACATCTCTATTCCAATATTGTTTACTTATAGGTTTACAATTATTATCTTGAATACATATTAAGAAGTCTTGTAATTTCTTTAACGTACTATAATTTATTTCGGGTTTTCCGTGAGCACCAAATAATTTATAATCGGAATCTAAAATAGCTATTAAATAATCAATAGTTTCTTTGTATGTGCTAATGTCATTAGTATCAAATAAAAATAATGGTCCATTATATAAATAATCTCCTAAGAAGGCAATTTTATTAGTTTTGTCAATAATTGCAACCGACTCGGAAGTATGTCCTGGAATGTTTAAAACTTGAATAATTCGATTACCTAAATCAATATCGATATTAATAGGTAGCCATTCATTTATGGCTATTTTATTAGGGTAGTTGCCTATAAATAAATCGTTAGAAGTGAAAGTATATGTATTATTGACTACTTTTTGTTTTAAAAAAGATAAATCTGGAAATGCAACTTTATCAAACTCAGCTATATTTTGATTATGATCAAAATGAAAATGAGAAAGGATTAAAGTAATAGGTAAGCTTGTTAATTCTTTGATTTTATAAATGATTTTACTTCCAGACTGACCTTTGTTTTCTCCAGAACCTGTATCAAACATTATAGCTTTTGAATCTCCAGTTAAAAGATAGCTTACATTACCTTGAGAACTTTGAGGTTCTTCAATGCTATAGGTATTCTTATTAATATTTGTTGTTTTATACCAATTTTCTTTTATGATATCAGGAGTAGAGTCGGAAACATCTTTATTACAGGCTATAATTAAAAGAAATGCGAGACAGATAAGAATAATTTTTTTAATTTTCATTTGAATAGTTTTTTTAGCTAAAAGTTAAAACCCTACTGCTTTATCGTCACCTCTTGGGTCAGCGCCACCTTCTAATTTCCCGTTTGGTAAGATCAGAATACCTGCTACTTTACCAATTACAGGTGAATCCTTTTCATTTAAAAGGTATCCTATTTTTTGTAAATTTTGTTTTACAGTCGAATTAAATTGATTGGGTTCCATCATAATAACATCTGGTAACCATTGATGATGAAATCGTGGTTGGTTAATAGCTTCTTGCATTCCCATTTTAAATTCATGTACATTTAAAATAGTTTGTAAAACGGATGTAATAATTGTTGAACCACCAGGTGTTCCTACGACCATCCATAATTTACCGTCTTTTTCAACAATAGTTGGTGTCATTGAACTTAGCATTCGCTTTTCTGGAGCAATTTCATTTGCTTTTGCACCAATTAAGCCGAACATATTGGGTACACCAGGTTTACTACTAAAATCATCCATCTCATTATTTAAAAAGAATCCTAAATCAGAACAATATAGTTTAGAACCATAAGCGCCATTAATTGTAGTAGTAACTGAAACGGCATTTCCGAATTTATCAACAATAGAGTAATGAGTTGTCTCATCACTTTCAATCATTTCTACGCTTCCGTGAGAGACATCTTCAGAAGAAGTAGGTTTTTCAAAAGAAAAATTATCCATTCTATGTTTTGTGTATTCTTTACTAATTAAAGTATTTAAAGGAATATTTACAAAATCGGGATCGCCTAAAAAATAACTTCTATCGGCATAAGCACGTCTTTCAGCTTCTGTAATAACTTGAATAGTTTTGGTCGTGTTATGCCCGAATTTATCTAAATCATAAGGCTCAATGGCATTCATAATCTGTGCTAAACAAATCCCTCCGCTTGATGGAGGCGACATAGAGATTATACGTAAATCGTCGTACTTAAATGTAATTGGAGTTCGCCACTGCACTTCATACTTAGCTAAGTCTTCTTCGGTCATAATACCTCCGTTAGCTTGCATAAACTTTACTAAACGTTTAGCGGTTTCGCCTTTGTAGAACTCATCTCTACCGTTTTTTAAAATACGTTCTAAAGTTGCTGCTAATGCATTATATTTTATGGTGTCATTCTTTTTCCAATGTTTATCGAAAAGAATAGGTTTCGTATTTGCTTGTAAAAAATAAGGTTGATACTTTTTTATTCTGCCTTCTTGTTTTTCCGTTACTACAACTCCTTTTTTTGCTAAAGCTATCACGGGAGTTAAAATATCAGAAATAGGCAGAATACCAAATTTTTTATGAGTAGCGAAAACACCGGCAACGGTTCCGGGTATACCAACAGCCATGGCTCCGAGTGTACTTTTGTTTTTAAAAACATTACCTTCTTCATCTAAAAACATGTCTTTAGAGGAAGCAAGAGGTGCTTTTTCTCGATAATCTAAAGCGCCAATTTCTCCAGTATTTTTACGATATATCATAAACCCACCACCACCAATATTACCAGCGTACGGATATGCAACTGCTAAAGCTAGTTCTGTAGCAGCCATAGCATCAAAAGCATTTCCGCCTTTTTTAAGAATGTCAATTCCAATTTTAGAAGCTTCTTCACGTGCTGTAACTACCATTGCTTTAGTTGTAATTAAACCAACAATTTTTCCTTTTTTAGCGCTTGTTTTACAACTTAATAGAATAGATAGGAAGAGAATAAAGAGGAACGTTTTTTTCATGAATTTAAGTTGTTGGATTTATTTTTGAGTTACAGAAATTGCGTAAATCTTCAAAAAACAACGTAAAATCATCTTCAAATAATTGATAATGGATTAGTAAATCTTCTGAAGCTAAATTCATTTGGGATATCCCCTTGGTACGTTTATTCATTCCGTTTAATACTTCTTGAATTCCTTTTGCAAACTGATAATTATACAGCCAATTGTACTTTGTTAAATATGGCAGAATTTCTTGTGTCTTTTCAGGAAGAATATCAAAATTATCTTGCAATAATTTATATACTGAATTCACATAAATATCTAAAGGAATTTGTGAATAGGTATCCCAGTTTTTAGCTAAAAAGTGATCGTAAAAAATATCGATTATAACTCCGTCATAATGGCGATAACGTTCATGTAGTCTACGTTTACTTTTCCGAACAATAGCATGAGTATCTGTAAAAGTATCTATTTCTCTATGTAAAAAAACCCCTTTTTGAATTTCTTCGTCATAATGAGAAAATTTATTACCCCGTATATGATCGGCAATAAAGTTACCAATCATTAACTCCGTATTATTACCAGAAAGATATAAATGTGCTAGAAAGTTCATTTTATAAATGTAAACAAAAAACCACAACTGATAAGTTGTGGTTTTTAAATTCTTGTATTAATATTAGTTTTTACTTGGAATGTTTTTTAATATCTCTAATAAAAACTTCCAATATTTTTGTGTAGAAGAAATTTGTGCACGCTCATCAGGTGAGTGTGGCCCTCTTATGTTTGGGCCAAAAGAAACCATATCCATTTCAGGGTAATTCTGACCTAAAAGACCGCATTCTAAACCAGCATGACAAGCAGCTACGTTTGGTTTTTCATGATGTAAATCTTCATATAGTTTTGCAACCATTTTTAAGATTTCAGAATCTAAGTTAGGCAACCAACCAGGGTAAGTACCTGAAAATTCAACGTCAAAACCTGCTAATTCGAAAGCTGAACGTAACGAGTTTGCTAAATCCCATTTATTGCTATCTGAAGAAGAACGAGTTAAACATCCTATTTTAATTTTTCCTTCTTTTACTATAACACGAGCAATATTGTTAGAAGTTTCAACTAAACCTTCAATATCCGGACTCATACGATACACACCGTTTAAAGCAGTGTACATAGATTTTATAAGTCCTTCTTGAACACCTAAATCCATCACGTTTTTAGGAGTTTCTATTACTTTTAATTCAATTGATAAATTAGGTTCAAGTAATGAAAATTCAGCTTTAATTGTATTTATTAATTCTTGAATTTCAAATAAGAAAGGCTCTTTAGAAACGGTATCAATAACTACTGTAGAAAAACTTTCACGTGGTATTGCATTACGTAAACTACCTCCGTTTATTTCAGAAACACGTAAGCCGAAGTTTGTAAAACCATCAAATAATAAACGATTCATTATTTTATTGGCATTTCCTAAACCTTTGTGAATGTCCATTCCAGAGTGCCCTCCTTTTAAACCTGTAATAGAGATTTCAAAAGCAGTTGTGTTATCTGGAGTAATTTCTTCTGAGTATGTTCTTGTAGCAGTAACATCTACACCACCAGCACAACCCATGCTAATTTCATCATCATCTTCTGTATCTAAGTTTAATAAAATTTCACCTTGTAAAATTCCTCCTTCTAATCCCATTGCACCTGTCATACCAGTTTCTTCATCAATGGTAAACAAAGCTTCAATAGCAGGATGAACAATATCAGTAGATTCTAAAACAGCCATAATAGATGCTACACCTAAGCCATTATCTGCACCTAAAGTAGTTCCGTCAGCCTTCACCCAATCTCCATCAATAAACATTTTAATTCCTTCTGTGTCAAAATCAAAAACAGTATCTGAGTTTTTTTGGTGCACCATATCTAAGTGACTTTGCATCACAATCATTTTACGGTTTTCCATTCCAGAAGAAGCAGGCTTACGAATAATAACGTTACCAACTTTATCAACCATAGTTTCAAGATTTAGGTTTTTACCAAAATCTACCATAAATTGAATTACTCTTTCTTCTTTTTTTGATGGACGAGGTACTGCATTTAAAAGAGCAAAATTCTTCCAAACAGCTTTAGGTTCTAAGTTTTTTATTTCTGAATTCATCGTGAACTATTAGTTTATTTTAAAAGCACGAAGATACCTTTTTTAAGTGATATATGTTAGTGCTCAATACTTGAAAAATTGTAGATTTGCGGCATGGATTTTTCATCAAAATTACTTGAGAAAGCAGTAAGTGAAGTGAGTCGGTTACCTGGTATTGGTAAGCGAACTGCGCTTCGTTTGGTGTTGCATTTATTAAAACAACCTACTGAGAATACGAAGTATTTAACAGAGGCCTTAACGCATTTACGTACTGATGTGAAATCATGTAAAAAGTGTCATAATATTTCTGATACTGTTCTTTGTGAGATTTGTAATAACCCGAATAGAAATGGCGAAATTGTTTGTGTAGTTGAAGATATTCGTGATGTGATGGCAATTGAAAACACAGCACAATTTAGAGGGATATATCACGTATTAGGAGGTAAAATTTCTCCTATTGAAGGAATTGGTCCTCAGAATTTACAAATAGACTCTTTAGTAAGTAAAGTTAAAGAAGGTCAAATAAAAGAGTTAATTTTTGCTTTAAGCTCTACAATGGAGGGTGATACAACCAATTTTTATATTTATAAGCAAATTGAAAAATGTAATATAACAACTTCTACGATTGCCCGTGGAATTTCGGTAGGTGATGAATTAGAATATGCTGATGAAGTTACTCTTGGTAGAAGTATAGTGAATCGTATTCCGTTTGAACAGTCTATAAAGGGGTAAAGGTTTGTTTTTTTACCTTAATTGTTCTTAATTATTTCTTCTCTTAATCGAAAATATTCTTTAGAATCTAGGCTATAGTCATCAATGTGTTTTTCATTGGGTAATGAAACTCCAATAACTTCCTGACTTTCATAGAATGTCATTATTATGAGAAATTGATTTTCAGGTTCGGAATAATAGTATTTATAATCAAAAACTTCTTTGTTTTTTTGGTTCCCATTAATCCAATGTTTCGAAAGTTTATGTTCAATTGTGTAATAATAGAAATGAGTATTTGCTGATAGTGATAGCTTTCTAATTTTATTCGAAAAGAAATGTGTTTTATCTTTTAAGTTTTTTTTGAAATGAAAATAATAAAGACCTTTAATTATTTTTTCAAAATAGGAATCCCAATTCATTGCATTTTCTCGAAATAAAACATCTCCTACATTAGTTGTAATTTTGCTAGTAACCAAATCAATCGCTAAGCCACGACCTTCTTTTCTTTTGAGTCCACGAATAGTTTTGTTGTTAAAATAATTTTTTGCTATTTCAGAATCCCCTCCCATAGAAGTCATATAGAAGCGCATTCTCTCATCAATTTTTGAAAAATCTTGATTATGTTTAGTACAGGATTTGACTGTAATCATATTATTTCTATGACCTTTTGGGAATAAGCCTCTTACAGGTATGTGTTCAATTCCTGAAGGAGAACTGGAACATCAATAGAAGTTTCTTTTATGCTTATACTGAGTTTTAAAGTTTTGTGTACAATGGTTAAAAAAAATTACTTTTCTACCTTTTTATCCTCATCAATTAACTCTTTCTCAAATTTATCCCAAGACTTTTTAGCTCTTATCTTTTTGTAAAAACGGATACCAATCATTAGTAAAACACCAAAAAGAATAATACCGGCAACTCCCCAAATCCAATTTATAGCGCTTTTTAAAACAACTAAAAACACCACAGCAAACAAAATTACAGTAGGCGCTTCGTTAAATATTCTCAGTTTTGTTGGTGAGTAATTAATTTCGTTACGCTGTAACTCTTTATATATTTTATGGCAGAACCCATGATAGAAGTAGAGAGCCAATACAAATGCTAATTTAACATGCATCCATGGCATTTCTAAGTAAACGGGGTTTTTCCATAGCATCCAAAAAGCAAAGAAACTAGCTAAGAATAAAGAAGGCCAAGTAATAATATACCATAAGCGTTTCGTCATTAATTTATATTGAGTCTGTAAAATTGTTTTAGCAGGTTCTTCTTTTTTTTCAGCCTCTACGTGATAAATAAATAAACGACCAATGTAGAATAGACCAGCAAACCAGGTAACTACAAAAATAATGTGTAATGCTTTTACGTATAAAAAATCCATAATTAATTATTTAAAATTCATTAATCCATCCAGCTAAAACACCTACCCACTCATCGTTGTCATTAATGCAAGGAACAGTATAAAATTCTTCACCACCAGCTTCTAAAAACTCATGCTTTCCTTCCATCGCTATTTCTTCCAAGGTTTCTAAACAATCAGAAACAAAAGCAGGAGTAACGATTGCTAGTTTTTTGATTCCATCTTTTTCGGCTTTCTTAACAATGGTTCTGTCGGTATAAGGTTGCAACCAAGGGTCAACACCTAAACGTGATTGAAAAGAAGTAGAAACGTTGTTTGTATCTAAACCTAGTTCAGAAATTACATTTTTTGTAGTCTGTAAACATTGATGACGATAACAAAATTCATGTGCTTTCGATGGTGTATCGCAACAACTTCCATCTATTTTACAATGACTTTTAGTAATGTCAGATTTACCAATATGGCGTTCTGGAACTCCGTGATAAGAAAATAATACATGATCATAATCTTTATCAGCTAAATAGTCTTTAATACTGTTTGATAGCGCTTTGATATATTCTGGTTTATTATAAAACGCAGGAACATCAGTGATTTTCATTTCAGGAAAAAACTCTTTGCGTATTTTTTCTGCTAAAACCACAATAGTTTCAGTAGTTGCCATGGCGAATTGAGGATATAAAGGAATTAACATAACTTCGGTAACACCTTTGTCATGTAATTCTTGTAATCCCTTTTTTATGGTCATCGTTCCATAGCGCATTGCTAAGGCTACAGGCGATTCCGTTTTTTGCTGAACTTTATTTTGCAAGCGTTCTGACAATACAATTAAAGGTGAACCTTCTTTCCACCATATTTTTTTATAAGCAGCAGCAGATTGTTTAGGGCGTGTATTTAAAATAATTCCTTTCACTAAAAATGCACGAAACCAATAAGGAACATCAATTACGCGTTCGTCCATTAAAAATTCACCTAAATATTTTTTAACATCTTTTGGAGATGTACTTTCTGGTGATCCTAAGTTTACTAATAAAGCTCCTTTCATTTTTGTTCTGATTTTATTTCAGTATATATTTTTACATGTCATTCTGAGCAAAGCGTGGTAATCTCAATTTAAAGAATACTTCACTATGTTGGTAATGACGTTTTTTTATTTAATTGATTCGTAGTTTCATATAGTGCAATTGCTAAACTATGTATAACGTTCATAGAAGAATTCCGTCCAAACATTGGTATTGCTACTGTAGCATCTACTAAATCTATATTTTCAATTCCGTTTCTTTCACTACCTAAAAGCAGTACTATTTTCTCTGTTGACGAGAAATCAAAATTTTGAATGGCGACACTTTTGTCAGCAACTTCAATACCGATAATAGTATTTCCTTCTTCTTTTAATTGATGTATCAGTTGCTCAAAATTAGTATATACCTCATACTCAATTTGATTAATTGTATTTCGTGCAGTACGTTGTACATTTCTATTATCTATAGAAGGAGAGTTTTCGTGTAAGAATATTTTTTGAACACCAAAACTTTCAGAAATGCGAAAACACATACCTATATTTACGGGAGTTCTTATAGCGTCACAAACTATAGTTATAGGAAATGCTTGCTGCTTGTTTTCAATGTCGTAATGTGTAAGTTGTTTCAAAACTTATAAGTTTAAGTATTGTTTTTTAATTACTTTTATGTGATGTAATTCGTGTCCAAGAATATGATAGCCTAGAGCTCTTACGCTTGTTTTGTTATTGTTTGCAGAACCAATACGTTTTAGCGCCGTTTTAGAAAAACCTTCAAAAAGAGTTATTGTAGCATTTCTTACAGCTTTATATTCTGCTAAAATAGTATCAATACTTCTTTCTTTTGTATCAGCAAATTTAGCGTAATCATCTTGTTCAAAACCAGGGAAGTTAGTTTTGTCATTTCTGGCAAAGGCTAAAGCTCTGAAAGAATAAATGCGTTCATCATCAATAATGTGAACTAATATCTCTTTTATAGACCATTTATCTTTTTGATATCGATAATTTAATTCTTGATCAGATAATGAGTTTATGAATAGTATGATAGTTCTAAAACTTTGTTCTAATTGTTTGATAAGCGAACCATCTTTATTGACATATTCCATATACATATTGGCATACAAAGGATATTCTACTTGAGTAGGGAATTCAATTTTTTTATCCATAAAATTATCGATTATCTTGTAAAGATATTACATATTGTTTTGGTGTTGTACCAAACTTCTTTTTAAAAGCAGCTATAAAATGACTAGAAGTACTGTAGCCAACTTGTAAACCAACTTCATTTACATTAAATTGATTGCTCTCCAAAACTTTACGAGCATGTTCCATTTTGTAATCAAAAAGGAAGCTATAAACAGTATCACCATATATTTGTTTAAATCCTTCTTTTAATTTCTTTAAATTTAAACCTACTTCGCTCGCTAATTCTTGTAGTGTTGGTGGCTCACTCATTTTAGAAATGATAATATCTTTAGCTTGTCTTATTTTTAGAATCTCACGATCATCTACTAAAAACGGACAGTATTCGTTTTCTGTATTTTCACCTGTATCAAAATGTAGACTTAATAGTTCGTATGTTTTTCCTTTTATATAAAGATCTCTCATCGAACTATGATTCTTTGCTGTTAGAATTTGTTGAAGAACCATTAACGTATTTGAACTGATTTCTGTGTTGTCGTAATATTTTTTGTTCTTATTGTCGTCACTTAAAAAAGGAATATAACTAGCTTCTTTCGAAAATAAAGAGTGAAATTTTTCTATAGATATTAAAACAGAAACTAAAGATGTCTTTGGTAAAATTTCTAAATTTATAGGTAAATTTTGTTGCGGATTGTATAGGAATATAGAATGCTTATCTAATACGTTAAAAGTATAACTATTGTCGTTAAAATGAAATTTACAATTTCCTTTTATACAATAATGTAGCTGTATATATGAGTTGTCTATGTCTCTTTTATAGCGTTCTGTTGTGTTAGAATTGTTTTGGAATTTTAAAACAAAAAAACCTTTTTCTAATAGCACTTCTCTAAACGTACTTTCTGCGATGTTTTTTAACATATATAAAAAGATAATTAAAAAAATTTATTTAGAACGACTCTAAATTAAAAGACCTTAGATAGCTGTTCTCATTGCAAAAATACACAATATCTGCATTTTAGTGATGTTTTAATACTAAAAAACTGATAACGACATTAAAAGTTCTTTCAGCGACATTTTTTTATATTTAATCTTTATATTTTTGTGCGACCTTATTGAAGAAGACTGAATGGCAGCAGATAAACAGAATAAGAATTTATACAACATAGGTGTTAGTTACAAAAAGGCTGACGCAACGATTAGAGGTAAGTTTAGTATTTCTAAAGAAAACCAAGTAGAACTTTTAAAAGAAGCGAAACAAAACGGGATGGATGGCATTTTTGTGCTATCTACTTGTAATAGAACTGAAATCACTGGTTTTGCTGAGCATCCTTTTCAATTAATTAGTCTGCTATGTAAATATTCAAACGGAGTGGTTGAAGAATTTGCACAAGTATCTAACGTTTATAAAAATAATGAAGCGATTAGCCACCTGTTTAGAATGGGAACAGGTTTAGATAGCCAAATATTAGGAGATTACGAAATAGTTGGTCAACTACGTCAAGCATTTAAGTTAGCAAAAGAAGTAGGAACTACAAATGCTTATTTTGAGCGTTTGTTAAACCATGTAATGCAAGCGAGTAAACGTGTAAAGAATGAAACGAAGTTGAGCTCAGGAACAACCTCTGTTTCTTATGCAGCAGTTCAGTATATCATTAAAAATTTACCAGATTATAATTCGAAAAATATTTTAGTTTTTGGATTAGGTAAAATGGGGAAGCACACTTGTAAAAATTTAGCTGAATATACTCAAAACAAAACAGTAAGTTTAATTAACAGAACAGAAGAAAAAGCAGCTAAGTTTGTTAAAGAACATCCTTCAATAAAAAAAGTTAAATTTGAAAATTTAACGAAAGAAATCGCTACTACAGATGTTTTAATTGTTTCTACCGGAGCTTCTGAAGCAACGATAAAAAGAGATCATGTCTTAACAAATAAAGAGTTGTTAATTTTAGATTTATCAATGCCAGCAAATGTTTCGAAAGAAGTAGCTGATTTAGAAAGTGTGAAGTTGATAAATGTAGATGAATTATCAAAAATAACAGATGAAACTTTAGCTATTCGTGAGCAAGAAATACCTACTGCTGAAGCAATTATAGAAACTCATAAAGAAGAATTTAACGAATGGTTAAACCATAGAAGGTTTACACCAGCTATTACAGCATTAAAAGAATCGTTAAAAACAATTCAACAAGATGAAATAGCTTTTCATAAGAAAAAAATAAAAGATTTTGACGAATCTCAAGCAGAAAAAATTACATCAAGATTCATTCAAAAAATAACCACCCAATTTGTAAAACACTTAAAAGCTGAAGAAACTTCTGTAAATAATAGTATAGAAGTAATGGCAAAAGTGTTTGGTGCAAATTTAGAAACTATCCATGCAGAAGACAATTAGAATAGGTACACGTGATAGCCAGTTGGCTATGTGGCAAGCAAACAAAGTTCGTAAAGAACTAGAAGAATTAGAGTATAAATGTGAAATAGTTCCAATTAAAGCTACAGGAGATCTTATTTTAGATAAACCTTTGTACGAGATGGGAATCACAGGGATTTTTACTAAAAATTTAGATATCGCTATGTTGAATGGTGATATTGATATTGCAGTACATTCTTTAAAAGATGTTCCAACAGTTTTGCCTGAAGGAATTATTCAAGCAGCAGTTTTAAAACGTGCTAATTACAATGATATCTTAGTATTAAAAGACAACGAAGAGTTTTTTGGTCAACCAAATGGTGTAATAGCAACAGGAAGTTTACGTAGAAGAGCACAGTGGTTAAATCGTTACCCTACACATAAGGTAGTTGATTTACGAGGAAATGTAAATACGCGTTTAGAAAAGTTAGAAAACAACGATTGGGACGGTGCTGTTTTTGCAGCGGCAGGATTAGAAAGATTAGGTAAACGACCAGAAGGGGCGATTAATTTATCTTGGATGGTTTCTGCACCAGGTCAAGGTGCAATTATGATTACTACTTTAGATAAAGATGATTTCTCTAAAGATGCATGTGAACAATTAAATCATTACGAGACACAAGTTTGTGTTGGTATTGAACGCGAATTTTTAAATTTATTAGAAGGCGGATGTACGGCACCAATTGGAGCTTTAGCATATGTTGATCCTAAAACGGAAGAAATAAATTTTAAAGGATTGTTACTAAGTAAAGATGGTAAGAAGAAAATATCAGTAACAAAAAATGTGAAAGTAGGACGTCATCGTTTTTTAGCAAAAGATTGTGCTGATTATGTAATTAATAGAGGAGGGAAAGAGCTAATGTTAGATGATGTAGTGGAAGAAAAAGAATTCGCTATATACTCTACTAAAAAATTATCTGAAATTCAAAAGGAATTATTACCAGCATCAGTTAGTGTTGAAGATAGTGATTTTATTAAAATTCGTTTTAATAGAATTGCACCTAAGGTAATTAAAAACGAAATTGAAAATGTAATCATCACAAGTAAAAATGGAGTAGAAGCAATCGCAAACTCTTTTACTTCGGATGAATTAAAATTCAAAAATATTTATTGTGTTGGTCGAAGAACCAAGAAGTTAATCGAGCAGAAAATAGGAAAAGTCGTTAATTCTGAAAGAAATGCTGAGAAATTAGCTAAGTATTTATCTAAGGAGATAAGCGGACAAGAAGCAACTTATTTCTGTAGTGATTTACGTTTAGATACTTTACCAAATGCTTTAAAAGCAAACGGAATTACTGTTAATGAAGTTGAGGCATACAAAACAATGTATAGTCCATCTAAAATAGATGAGAAAGTAAGTGGAGTATTGTTTTATAGCCCATCAACTGTTGAAAGTTATATGCAAGAGAATGCCTCTGATAAAGTAGCGTTTTGTATCGGTGAAAGTACTGCAAAAGAAGCAAGAAAACATTTCGAAAATGTACAAGTAGCTAACTTACCAACGGTAGAAAGTGTGATTGAATTAGTGAATTTACATTTCGTAAAAGTGTAACTTCATTCCGAGCAAAGTGAAGGAATCTGATCTGTTAACGAAGATTACCACGTCACTTTGTTTCTCGAAATGATATAAATAATAAGGATTGTCACCTCGAGCATTATTTGAAAACAAAATATATTTTGTGAGAGAATAGAAGCGTAGTTTGCGAAAGGTTTTAATAAATTGATCTCGACTGCGCTCGATTAGACAAAAACATAAGTTATGTTTCGTACAAGAAGACTTAGAAAAACAGCAGGAATTCGCAGATTAGTCAAAGAAACTAATCTTTCTGTAGACGATTTTATATATCCTTTGTTTATTGAGGAAGGAACAAATATTGAAAAAGAGATTGTTTCAATGCCTGGAATTAAGCGTTTTTCTTTAGATAGAATTTCAAAAGAACTAGATGAGGTTGTAGCATTAAATATCCCTGCAGTTTTATTATTCGGAATTCCATCGGAGAAAGATGATGAAGGAACAGAGACTTGGAATGATAACGGAATTATGCAGCAAGCAATCCGTTTTATAAAAAAGAACTACCCAAGTTTATATGTAATTACAGATGTTTGTTTTTGTGAATATACGTCACATGGGCATTGCGGAGTTATTCATAACAATGATGTAGACAACGATGCAACTTTAGTAAATTTAGCTAAACAGGTAATATCGCATGCGAGAGCAGGTGTCGATATGGTTGCACCTTCAGGAATGATGGACGGAACGATCTCGATGGTTAGAGATAGTTTAGATAATACAGGATTTCCGAACTTACCAATTATGGCATATTCAGTAAAATATGCGTCCGCTTTTTATGGTCCGTTTAGAGATGCAGCAGATTCTGCGCCAACATTTGGAGATAGAAGAACGTATCAAATGGATCCTGCGAATAGAGATGAGGGAATGCGAGAAGCTACTTTTGATGATCAAGAAGGAGCTGATATTTTAATGGTAAAACCAGCATTGTCTTATTTAGATATCATTCGTGATTTAAAAAATAATTTCGACCGTCCGATTGCATGTTACAATGTAAGTGGAGAGTATGCTATGGTAAAAGCAGCAGCTGAAAAAGGTTGGATTGATGGTGAAAAAGTAATGATGGAAAGTTTACTTTCTATGAAAAGAGCAGGAGCAGACATTATCATTACGTATTTTGCAAAAGAAGCAGCAAGAGTTTTACAAAACAAATAACGTCATTATGAGGAAAAATGATGAAGTAATTTCTTTACAGTTATAAGATTACCTCACTACCGTTCGTAATGACAAGAAATTAAAAATATGAAATTTAAAAAATCACAAAAATTATATAAAAAAGGATTAGTACATCTTGTTGGAGCTGTAAATTCTCCAGTAAGAGCATTTTCTTCTGTAGGTGGGAATCCGTTATTTATTAAAAAAGCAAAAGGAAGTAAAATTACTGATGTTGATAATAATACGTTTGTAGATTTAGTATTGTCTTATGGGCCAATGATTTTAGGTCATCGTCATAAAAAAGTTCAGAAAGCAATAGATAAAGCATTGAAGAACGGATATACTTTTGGAGCTTCAACTGAAAACGAAATAAAATTAGCAAAAATAGTTTGTGATGCTTTTCCAGGAATGGATAAAGTTCGTTTTGTGAATTCTGGAACAGAAGCTGTGTTAAGTGGAATTCGTTTAGCAAGAGCATTTACAGGAAAAGATAAAATTATAAAATTTGCGGGTTGTTACCATGGGCATCAAGATGCATTGTTAGTAGCAGCAGGATCTGGTTTAGCAACATTAAGTTTACCAGGTTCTAAAGGAGTGCCAGAGGGAGCAGTGAAAAACACATTGATTGCAAAATTTAATGACTTAGAAAGTGTAAAAGCACATTTTTCAGACCACGATGATATTGCAGCTGTTATTATTGAACCTGTAGCTGGAAACATGGGAGTGGTAACGCCACAAAACGGTTTCTTGAAAGAATTAAAAACCTATTTAGAATCTAAAGGAGCATTGTTAATTGTTGATGAGGTAATGACAGGTTTCCGTTCTAAATTTGGTGGAGCTCAAGAGTTATTTGATGTTGAAGCAGATATTACCTGTTTAGGAAAAGTAATCGGAGGAGGTTTTCCTGTAGGAGCTTATGGAGCACGTAATGAAATTATGGAAGAAGTTGCGCCTTTAGGAGGGATGTATCAAGCAGGAACGTTAAGTGGGAACCCAATAGCTATGGCAGGAGGAATTGCTACTTTAACAGAATTGAAAAAGCAAAATCCGTATGAGAAATTTAACGAAGTAGCTCAAATAATTGAAGTATTTTTATTAGAATCAGCTAAGAAATATGGTGTAGAAATTACGGTAAATAGATTTGGTTCTATGGTTAATCCGTTTTTCACAAACAAAACAGTAACTAATTTTGAAGAAGCTCAAACATCAGATACTAAGAAGTTCGCAATCTTCTTTTGGGCAATGATGAAAAATGGTGTTTTCTTACCACCATCACAGTTTGAAGCATGGTTTTTATCATCAGCTTTAACAGAAAAAGATATTCAAAAGATTGCAAAAGCAATTGATATAGGTATGGAAGCGGTATCAGAAATGTAAATAATTTATTATTTTAGTAAAAAATAGATATAATGAAACTATTACTAACCATTTTATGTAGTGTTATGATAACTTCTTGTCCGAATAAAAATGAACAAAATATTCAGGAAGAAAGTATATTCACATCTTTATACATAGGAAGGTTAAGTGGTTCTGAAGGTGTAAAAGAACAGAATAAAACTATTTCTTCAGAGAAAGAATTAAGAAATTTCACTTCGAAATTGAATATTGATCAAAAGAGTATTTTAAATATTGATTTTTCAAAAAGTACTTTATTAATTTTGATTGATGCAGTTAAGAATACCGGAGGGTATTCAATAGGGATAGAAGGAATTAAAAAGGGAAAAAATAGTTTACTGGTTTCTGTTGAAAGAAAGGGGCCAAATCCAACGGATATGGTAACTATGGCTATAGAGCAACCTTTTCATATTGTAAGAATTAATAAAACAGACAAAGAGATAATCTTTGTAACAAAATAAGATGATAAAAAACGATTTATTTTTAAGAGCATTAAAAGGAGAAACTGTAGATCGCCCACCTGTTTGGATGATGCGTCAAGCAGGACGATATTTGCCAGAGTTTCAAGAAATTAAAAAAAAATATGATTTCTTTACACGTTGTCAAACACCAGAATTAGCTTCTGAAATAACTGTTCAGCCTATTCGTAGATATGGTATGGATGCTGCTATTCTCTTTTCAGATATATTGGTAATTCCACAAGCAATGAATATTGAGGTGGAAATGAAACCTGATTTTGGGCCTTATTTACCAAATCCAATAAGAGATCAAAAAGGATTGGATAGTGTAATTGTTCCTGATGTTCATGAATCTTTAGGCTATGTAATGGAAGCAATTAAAGCGACTAAAGAAAAGTTGAACGATGAGGTTCCTTTAATAGGTTTTGCAGGGTCTCCATGGACAATTCTGTGTTACGTGGTTCAAGGTCAAGGATCTAAAAACTTTGATAAAGCAAAAGAATTTTGTTTCACTAAACCAATTTTGGCACACCAATTGCTACAGAAGATAACAGATACTACTATTGCTTATTTAAAAGCAAAAGTAGCTGCAGGTGTAAATGCAGTGCAAGTTTTTGATTCTTGGGGAGGAATGTTATCTCCAGTAGATTATCAAGAATTTTCATGGCAATACATTCAGCAAATTATAGATGCTTTAAAAGAGGAAGCTCCAGTTATTGCTTTCGGAAAAGGATGTTGGTTTGCTTTAGATAAAATGTCTAAATCTGGTGCAGCAGCTTTAGGAGTAGATTGGACATGTTCGGCAAGAAATGCACGTTATTTGTCTGGAGGGAATATAACTTTACAAGGTAATTTTGATCCTTCTAGATTGTTGTCTCCACCTGCTGAAATTAAAAAAATGGTACACCAAATGATAAATGAGTTTGGTAAAGATAAATATATTGTTAACTTGGGTCATGGAATTTTACCTAATATCCCACTTGAAAATGCGAAGGCATTTGTAGATGCGGTAAAAGAGTATAAATACTAATTTAATTCCCTTAAATTATTGAAAATGAATAGATTATTACTTTTATTAACCTTATTGGTAGCCACACAAAGCTTCTCGCAAAAGAAAATATATTATAAAGATATTGTAGATGATTGTATAACAACATCAAGCACAGATGCTGCTATGTTAGATGATATTGTATATAATTGTATTAAAGATAAGTATATTTCTAATTATGACTTTACATCAATAGATGGAGAAACTATTAGTACGGATAATGTAGATATACCGATTGTTTTACTTACTGCAGCTACATGGTGTGCACCTTGTTGGGGTGAAATACCAGCATTAAATAAAATAGTAGAAAAGTACGATGGCAAAGTAAAATTTATAATGCTATTTTGGGATATGGAAAAAGGAGTGAAGAGAATGGCAGAAAAGCTAGACAAAAGGATCTTTTTAGTTCCATCTAAAGAAAAATTAAAAAATAAATCATCTATAAGAGTTTCTGGATTTATTCATAAATTAGATTACCCTTCTGCATATTTAATAACAGCTGGTAAAAAAATATTAAATTTTAAAAGAGGTGCTTTAACTCCAACTAAAAGTAGAACTAAGGATGAAGCTAATAAAATCAACGAACAAGAACTAGATGATTTTATTAAACCTGTATTTCAATAAATTAAAAATATAGCATAAAAAACCTCTTTCTTATCGGAAAGAGGTTTTTTATTTTAGTTAAAAAAGAATGATTCAAAACATACTAAAAGGAATACAAGCTTATTTCGGAGCATTTAAATTAATCTCTAAATTAAAACTATGGAAGTATTTTATCATACCAATAGTTATTAGCGTTTTAACAGCCACTTTAATTGGATATTCAGCTTATAGCCTATCAGATACTATAGGTCATTATATTTCAGGTTTTTGGAAATGGGAATTTGGTAGTAAAGCGTTTGAAATGATCAGTACTTTTTTTAGCGGATTGTTAATTGTTGTTATTGGCTTAGTTTTATATAAGCACATTGTAATGGCATTATCTGCTCCTTTTATGAGTCCTGTTTCAGAAAAAATTGAAAATTATTTAACTGAAGGAAATCACCAACATAGAAAAACCTCTTTTCAAGAACAATTAATAAGAGGTATTAGAATAAATGTAAGAAACCTTTTAAGAGAACTTTTTTTTACTATCCCGATTTTGTTACTAAGTTTAATACCTGTTATAGGTATCTTTTCAACAGTTTTGTTATTTGTTATGCAAGCATATTATGCAGGGTTTGGTAATATGGATTATACTTTAGAACGTCATTTTAAGTATAAAGAAAGTATTCAGTTTGTGAAAAATAATAAGGGAGTAGCTATTGGAAATGGAATTGTATTTATGCTGTTTTTACTAGTGCCAATTATAGGCGTGCTATTAGTCTTACCATTGTCGGTAACAGCGGCGACTACTGAAACTATTAAGAATATTAAACGAAAAGAAGTATCAGAATAAGTATTTTTGCTTACCAAGAATTAAATTAATGAAAGATCAATTTTACACATATATTCAACAATTACAAGATTCGATTACCTCTAAACTTGAAGAAGTTGATGGCGGTGCAAAGTTTCAAGAAGATAATTGGAAACGTACTGAAGGAGGAGGAGGAAGGACTCGTGTAATCGAGAATGGTAACATCTTTGAAAAAGGAGGCGTTAATATTTCTAAAGTATTTGGTGAATTACCAGAAGCTTTACGTAAACAATTTGGTGTTGATAGTGGAGATTTTTTTGCTTGTGGATTGAGCTTAGTCCTGCATCCTAGAAATCCGTTTGTACCAACGGTGCATGCCAATTGGCGTTACTTTGAAATGTATGATGGAGAAGGTAATATTGTTACCCAATGGTTTGGAGGAGGTCAAGATTTAACTCCATATTATTTATTTGAAGAAGACGCAATTCATTTTCATTCTGTTTGTAAAACTGCTTGTGATAAGCACAGCTCAGTGTTTTATCCGAAATTCAAAGAAACTTGTGATAACTATTTCTGGAATGCACACCGAAATGAAGCTCGTGGAATCGGAGGTTTATTCTTTGATTACTTAAAACAAACGGATGAATTTTCAATACAAGACAGATATGATTTTGTAACTGAAGTAGGAAATAGTTTCTTAAATTCTTATGTGCCTATCGCCGAAAAAAGAAAAGAGATAGCGTATAACGAGAAGCACAAAGACTGGCAGGAAGTTAGAAGAGGTCGTTATGTAGAGTTTAATTTGGTACATGATAGAGGAACCTTATTCGGATTAAAAACAAACGGACGTATTGAAAGTATTTTAATGAGTTTACCTCCAATTGTTCAGTGGAAATATAATCATCACCCAGAAAAAGGAAGTGAAGAAGCAAAACTTCTTGAAGTTTTAGAAACTCCTAAAAATTGGATTTAATACATAAAATAATTTTAAACGATAAATACTCATTATCAGTTGAGTCGGTTTAAATATGATATATTTAAAATAAAACGGATTTAACGTGTTTTAGTTTAATGAAAATTACTTTTTAAGCTTATAATTGTGAATTATTCAAATAAAAACAGCTTTAGACTTTTTTTAAATGTCTAAAAATAAAAAAAAACGCTAGGTTTTTAGTAACTTCGCAAACGTTTAAAAACTTACACTATGGCTAGATACGAATTGAAGTTACCAAAAATGGGCGAAAGCGTTGCTGAAGCAACTATTACTTCTTGGGTTAAAGAGATTGGAGAGACTATTGATATTGATGAAACCGTTGTTGAAGTGGCTACTGATAAAGTAGATAGTGAAGTGCCTAGTGAAGTTGAAGGAACCTTAGTTGAAATATTATTTGATAAAGATGATGTTATTCAAGTAGGGCAAACCATAGCTATTATTGAAACTGAAGGAGGAGACGTTATTGCTACTAATGATGCTCCTAAAAAAGAAGCAGTAAAAGCCGCTGTTGTAGAAGTAGAAAGAGCAATAGAAGAAGCTAAAGAAGTAACTTCTGGAGCTATAGATACTTCATCTAGTGACCGTTTTTATTCACCTTTAGTAAAAAATATTGCAAAAACTGAAGGGATTTCTCTTGCAGAGTTAGAAACTATTAAGGGAACAGGAAAAGAAGAGAGAGTTACTAAAACGGATATTTTATCTTACATAGAAAATAGAGAGAATCAGTCAAAAACTATTGCCCCTGCAGCTAAAGTAGAAAAGCAAAAAGCAAAAGTTCAGGCAGCTCCAGTTACTTTAAGTGGACAAGACGAGGTTATTGAAATGACTCGTATGGGTAAATTAATCGCCAAACATATGGTTGATTCTGTACAAACATCAGCACATGTTCAATCGTTTATTGAAATAGATGTTACCAATATCGTTAATTGGAGAAATAAAGTTAAAAATGCTTACCAACAACGAGAAGGAGAAAAGTTAACCTTTACTCCAATCTTTATGCAAGCGGTTGCTCAAACAATTAAAAAGCACCCAATGATTAACATTGCTATTGATGGTGATAAAATCATTAAGAGAGGAAATGTTAATTTAGGTATGGCAGCAGCTTTACCTGATGGGAATTTAATTGTACCAGTAATTAAAAATGCTGATCAGTTAAGTTTGGTAGGAATGACCAAGAAAGTAAATGATTTAGCAGGTCGTTCACGTGCTAATAAATTAAAACCAGATGATATTCAAGGAGGTACTTATACAGTAACAAATGTAGGTAGTTTTGGTAGTATTACAGGAACACCAATTATAAATCAACCACAGGTGGCTATTTTAGCTTTAGGAGCCATTGTAAAGAAGCCTGCGGTTATTGAAACCCCAGAAGGTGACTTTATAGGGATTCGCCAAAGAATGATTGTAGCGCACTCATATGACCATAGAGTTGTTAATGGTGCTTTAGGAGGAATGTTTATTAAAACGTTAAAAGAGATATTAGAATCTTGGGATGTAAATCAAGATTTTTAAAGACTAAAATAAAAACATAGTATTATTTGTATAAAAAAACTCAGAAGAAATTCTGAGTTTTTTTTATGGAATACATTTAGTTAAAAGACTGGTTATTAATTGTATATATTTTATTAACTTTGTAAACCTCTCATAATGAGATTAGTTTAATCTTCTGTTTTATACAACTAATACTCAATAATCAATTTCATATATTAACTAACATATACTATCATGAAGAGAGTAAAAACTAAACTATTAATAGTACTTCTACTGTTTATAGCATTTCCATCAACTATTTTTTCACAGGATGAAAATAAAAGACCAAAGTACATTACAGTAACAACTGGACATTGGAATATGGACTATGAAAATTTTGATAAAAGTGAATGGATTGCAGTTGAAAAAGAGTTTTTAGATAAGGTTGTTAAGAAGAATGAATTCATTCAAGGATCTTCTGTTTATTTACACCGCTACACTCCTGATAATTCGGAGATTATATTTGTGAGTGCATACGATTCTTGGGAAGACATAGAAAAAGCAGAGAAGCGCAGCCAAGAGTTAGCAAAAGAAGCATGGGCAGATGAATCTAAAAGAAAAGCCTATTTTAAAAATAAAGATGCGTATTATGTAATGAATCATTCAGATGAAATATATGCTCCGATAGGAGGAGCAAAATTTCTAAAACCTAAGGATGCAAAAAAGGAATTAATTTGGCTAATTGTTAAGGGACATTTTGCTTTTCCTGAGAATGGATCAAATGAAGAGTTTGATAATTTAAATAAAGAGTATTTGGATAATGTTGTTAAAAAGAATAAGCTTATAAAAGGTTATTTTCAACATGGACATGCTTGGGGTAGTGATAAAACAGAATTCATGAGGGCTTTCGCTGTTGAAAACATGACAGATCTTGATGTGATCGGTGAAAAAAGTAGTGAAATTTTAAAAGCCTACATGCCAAATGAAGCTAAAAGAAAAGAATTTGGAAAAAAAATAGGGAAATATTTTACTCCTATTCATGGGGATTATATTTATACATCAGTTCCTGAGCTTTCAAAATAAATTAATAAAAGCTCAGACACGGTCTGAGCTTTTACTTTTTAACGTAGTACCACCAGTTCATATCACGAGTGAGTTTATAACCTAAGTTTTCATATAGCTTTATTGCTGAATTTCCTTTATTAGTATGTAAAATAGGATGCTTTTTTTCTTTTATAATTTCTTTGGTAACATGAGCTGTTAATTGTTTCGCATACCCTTTTCTAGTATATTCAGGATGTGTAACTACTGCGCTTATTTCAATGAAATCATTTGTTTGCATACGTTGACCAGCAACAGAAACTAGTTTATTGTTTTTAAAGATCCCAAAATACTTACCCATTTCAAAAGTTCTTCTTTTAAAGTAACCAGGCATAACTAACCATACCAGGTCATAAACTTCACTTGTATGTTTTTCTGATAAAGTAACAATATTTTCTGTAATTTCTATTTCAATAAAACTTTCTAAAACCATTTGACAACATTCAATTTTTTTATCAAGAGTAACAAAACGATTATCAAAAGTTGGGGTTTCATTTTCAGTAACTAAAAAAAAACTATCCGTAAGTTTCGCATATTCATTTAATGCATTAGCCGTTTTTGAACTATCAATAAAAGCACCGAAAGGGCAAACTTCTGGGTCGTAAAATTGTACACCATCAAATTGAAAAGAAAATTTTTGATGAGTTTCATTTAATGAATACCAAATAGGATTTTTAAGCTTATTATTCATTGTCATAAATATTTTTTAAAGCAGAATTTAAATCAGAAAAGATAAAAGTATAAAATTCACTAACCTTTTTCGATGAAACTCTACTGCCTTTAAGTAATATATCTGCCATTTCACCTAAAGCTGTCTTTAAAATAAATGAAGGAATGTTTATAGGTAATACTGGTTTTTTAAAATTAGCACCTACTGCTTTCATAAACTTCTCGTTGGTTTGATGTTCGGGAGCAACGGTATTATAAACACCAGTAAAATTATTGTTGGTTATAGCTTCAAGATACATGTTACACAAGTCTCTAATATGAATCCATGGCATATACTGTTTTCCGTTTCCTAAAGCAGATAAAAACAAAGGAGTATTCATTTTTTGTAAGGCACTACCTTGTTTTGTAAGTACAATTCCGGTACGGAAAATAGTTACAGGTATCTTTAACTGCTGAAATTGATGCGCCGCATTTTCCCATTTAACACAAACGGCAGAAATGAAATCGATTTCTGGAGCAGCTTCTTCAGTAAAAATTTTATCAGAAGTTATTGCTCCGTAATATCCAATAGCAGAAGCTGAGATAAAACCTTTTAAAGGGATTTTGTATTCTTTTACTTTTTGGAATAATAAATTAGCTGACTGTACTCGGCTACTAATAAGTTCTTGTTTTCTTTTGTTCGTCCAGCGTTTCTCTGCAATTCCTGCTCCGGCTAAATGAATAATATGTGTAATTTTTTCAAAAGCATTTTCATCAATAAACCCTTCGTCAATATTCCATTGAAATTCATTTTCTTTTTTAGGGTTTCGAGAAAGAACAACAACTTCAATATTGTTTTCTTTAAAAACCTGTTGAAGATGTTTACCAACCAAACCTGTACCGCCAGTAATTAGAACTTTTACCATGTGCCTCTTGTTTTTATGTTTTCTTTACAAAACAAAATAATTTCCGTGATCCTTTTTTTCCGTGTTGCTTCTCTTTTTGCTTGGCTTAGCCAATATAAGTATCCTTTTTTGTATGACTTTGCAAAATTTTTATAATTAGTGTAAGCTGTTAAGTTTTTACCGAACTCGAATTGTAAATCACTTGGGATAATTAGGTTCTCAACATCGTCTAAAGCAATCCAAGAACCATTTTCTTTTGCAATTTCTATCGATTTTAATCCAGCTTCATGAATTAAATTTTTAGCAGATAATTCTTTAATATATTTTTTATTTAAGGCACTCCAAACGCTCTTAGGTTTTCTAGAACAAAAATATTGTTGACGTTTACCATCACCTAAGCTTTTTACGGTGGAATCTATCCAGCCGAAACAAAGTGCAATTTTCACTGCTTCTTCCCAACGCATAGATTCTTCTAAATTTTCAACTTTATAAAAAATTAAAAAAATACCTTCGGAAGAAATATGATTTTTTTCAAGCCAATTTTTCCATTCAATATCAGTTTTAAAATAGAATTGAGGTTTTTTAAGAGTCATTATTTCCTAATAATTTTTGAAGGAAAAGTAACGATACTTTCGTGTCCGTTTTGTCCAATAGCAGCAACTCCAAAAAAATAATTATCAAGTACAATTCCTTCTAAGGTGAACTCATTTATATCACCGACGTACCTACTATTATCCCAAGTAGGAGAAGTAGTATCTCGCCAATAAATTTTATATCCTTTGGCATTTATTACTTTATCCCATTTTAATTTGGCAGAGGCTTCTACTATGCCCCCAATAGCAACATTTTTAGGCGAAAGAGGAGCAGATGCTATACTTGCTAAGTTTATGGCATTAACAGCCGTTAGTTTTTTAACATAATTAAAATTCACAAATTTGAGCTTATCACCATATTCAATACCGTTTTTAGTACGAATGTCTTGATGTTGTTGTGTGTAATTCTCGTGAGCTTCCATAATTCTAATACCCGAAAAACCAGCATCATTAAAAGGACGGTGATGCCCTCCACGGCCAAATCTATCTAAACGATAAATCATTTTAGGATTCATTTCTGGCATATATGTTTTGGTTGTTTTGTAAACGTAACGCGCTAACTGACGAGAAATTCCATCAACCTCACCACCATAAAATCTACGTGCTTTTCGTTGACGTTCAGTTTCGGTAGGAGGAGTTGGTTCAGAAAAAATCCTAAAAGTACGATTATCTATCACCCCATCTACACCTTTTATATTACCAATCATATCATTATTAATAATGCCAATGATATTCCAGTTTTCATTTTGCGCATATTTGGCTAATCCTTTTCCTCCGAATAAGCCTTGTTCTTCACCAGATAGACCAACATAAATAATACTATTATCAAATTTATACTTACTTAATACACGTGCAGCTTCAAGTGTACCTGCTATTCCAGAAGCGTTATCATTTGCGCCAGGTGCATCATCAGTAAAGTTATTAGGGTCAGAGATTCTAGAATCGATATCTCCACTCATAATTATATAATTATTTGGGTTTTTTGTTCCTTTTTGAATAGCAACCACATTAACTACCCAAACATCTTTAGTAATTCTTTTATTTGCTCCTTTTTTAACTAAATCCTTTTGATTAAAAACGGTTAAACAATTACTACAGTTTTTTGAAATATTTTCGAATTCAGATTTAATCCAACGACGAGAAGCACCAATACCTCTAGTATTTGAAAGTGTATCGCTTAATGTATGACGAGTCCCGAAATTAACGAGTGTAGTTATATCTGTTTTAATCCGATTAGCAGATATCGTATTGATGATGTCATATATTTTGGTATCTACTTGTGCATAAAAGACTGATATTGAAAATAAGAAGCCTAAAAAAAATAGTGTATTTTTCATTTAAAAAAAATTAGACAACCAAATTACAAAAGAAAAGAGGATGAAATTTAAATTTCACCCTCTTTTTAAAAAACGTACTTAGTTTACTACTTACTCGTTGTCTAATTTCTTTGTTAAATAAAAACCTCCAAATAAGGCTCCACCAGCACAAAGAAAAATAGATGAGATAAAGAAAACTTCAGAATCTATAGCATTACTAGGTCTATTAGCCCAAGTGCCATTATAGCCAAATTGAGAGCTTAACAATGCTCCTAATAAAACTCCAACCCCAATACCCATTGCTAATAAAGCTAAGTTTAAAACAACGACTCTTCCTGTTAAGGTTGATTTTTTCCTTTCTCCTTGCATAAATATTTTGGCATCTACTCCTTTTTCTATTAATGCCAAACGTTCTTTGTTTCGTGTTGAATAGAATAAATAAAAGATTCCGAATATTACTGCGAATAAGAACATAAATACTATTGCTGCTTCCATATTTTTAATTTTAAATGATTACTTTTAATGTGTTTGCAAGTATGACCATGATTTTTAAATAAAGGTTACAAAAAAAACAAAAAAAATTTTTTAAAAATTTATGTAACCTTTTAAAGCAATATACAGTCAAAGAATAAAATGACTACTAAAAACGACCAAACATATATTGATAAAGTATTAAAGGGAGATACCAATGCGTTTTCTATTTTAGTAGAAAGGTATAAGAGTATGGTGTTTACTTTGGCTTTAAAAATGGTAAAGAATAGGGAAGAGGCTGAAGAGATTTCTCAAGATACTTTTATCAAAGCATTTAAGAACTTAAGTAAGTTTAAAGGAGATTCAAAATTTTCTACATGGTTGTATAAAATAGGATACCGAACTAGTTTAGATTACTTAAAAAAGAATAAAGAAAAGTACAATACTGATACTATAGATGAAATTACGATAAACAAAATAAAATCTACAGAAGGTATTTTAGAAGGAATTGAACGAAAAGAACGCGCAGAAGTAATAAACTCATGCATGCTAACTTTACCAGAAGATGAACGTTCTATTTTATGGATGTTTTATTTTGAAGAGTTAAGTTTGAAGGAAATTATTGATGTAACCGATTTTTCTGAAGCAAATGTAAAAGTAAAGTTACATAGAGCAAGAAAGAGGTTATTGAGTATTGTAAAACAAAAAGTTGAACCCGAATTAATAAATCATTATGGGAGAAAATAAACACATAGAAGAATTAGATGCTTTTACTAAAAAGTATATTAAAGAGATTAAAATAGAAACGCCATCGATAGATTTTACAGCTAATCTAATGGATGTATTATTGCAAAAAGAAGCTTCTGTAATTTATAAAGCAACACCTTTAATATCAAACAAGATGTGGTTTATTCTTGCGGGAATTTTAGGAGCAAGTACTTTGTATATCTCAAGAGGAACTTCTTTAGCATGGGCAAAAATGCCTAAGGTTAACTTAGATTTTTTCTCTAATATTCAAGTCCCAAATTTATTTGAAGGGTTAACAGTTTCTAGCACGATGTTGTCTGCTTGTTTCTTTTTTACCTTGATGTTTTTTGGTCAGATTTACATGCTTAAAAACTATTATCAAAAGAGTTGAATTAACGAACAAACCTAACGGTACTAATTTTGCCATTCGTTATTTCGTAGATAGCTACCGCCTTAAATGTATTGCCATTTGCAGTTACTAACTCTTCGTCTATAACAGTATTCCCCTTTACGATTCTATTAAGTATTTTACAATGTAAATCGGTTGTTTTCTCGAACATTGGTGCGTATCTTTTTCGCATTTCATCTATACCTTCATAATTTAATTGATCAGGAAATGTATATACTTTTATATTTTTTGCATATGGTTTTAAGAAGGCATCTATATTTCTATTATTATATCCTTCTAACTGTTCTTGAGCCAACACCCTTGAAGATACTTCAGCAACCAATGCTAATTTTGTTCCATTGTGGTTTACAGTTATTCTTGTTATATTATTAATGCTTTCGTTTTTAAACTTGTGAAAAAGACTCCAGTTTTTATCTGTTTTTGGGTTGAATTTTAAAATCATATTTTTAGAAGCCATTAATAGTATTCCATTCGGTAACCAACAAATGTCTTGTCCGGTTCTAGCAGTAATAATTTTTTCTGTTTCTTTTGTTTCTGAATTTAAAGACCAAACTTCCCATGATTTCCCCTTTTTTTTCATGAAACTCACTAAATTGGAGTTAGGTATTTTGTGAAGAGATCTACCTGTTTCTTTTGTAATAGAAGTATTTGTTTTTTTTTTTAAATCGCTAACAAAAAGTTCTAAAGTATCATTTACAATGACCGATGATATTAAAGTGTTCTTATCCTGCCAAAAAGGATATGCAACTACCAAATTTTTTATTAATTCTTTACTTTTTCCTGTTTTAATAGTATACTCATAAAAACGTTGTAATCCATTTTTGTCTAACCTAACGGCAGAAATATTATTAGAATTAGGAATTCTTTGAGGAGAATATTCACTTCCATTTGGAGAGCTATTTATAAAATTTTTTTCTCCTGTACTCATATTGTATGTAACAATATCGGTTTGTTTTTTTCTTGTTGAAGCAAACAAAACAGTATGATTATCATAAAAATGAGGCTGACTATCATAACCTTCATTATTAGAAATATTTTTTCCGTTAGAGATAATAAATGTTCCTTCTTTATCAGAAATATCAAATAAGTGAATTTCTGTATTGGTTTGTGCAAAAGTTAGAGTAGATATAAATAGAAATAAGAATAGTTTTTTCATCATGTAAAATTTAAGAGGTCTAAAATACTAAAAAACCTCTTTAGAAATTTCTAAAGAGGTTTAAAAAAAATATAAAACAGGAAAATTACTTCTCAGCGGTAATCCATTTATTAATTTTATTTTCTAATAAAGCTAACGGAATACAACCCGTTTCTAATACTTGATTATGAAACTCTTTAATATCAAATTTATCTCCTAATTCCTTTTTTGCTTTCGCACGTAATTCACGTATTTTTAATTGACCAATTTTATAAGATAAAGCTTGACCGGGATTTGCCATATAACGCTCAATTTCAGAAATAATACTAGCTTCACCTTCAGCTTCGTTATCTAATGAATACTGAATAGCTTTTTCACGACTCCAACCTTTTGCGTGCATTCCAGTGTCAACTACTAAACGAATAGCTCTGTGCATTTCCATTCCTAACATTCCGAAATACTGGTAAGGATCTGTATATAAACCTAATTCTTTTCCTAAGTTTTCGGTATATAAAGCCCAACCTTCACCATAAGCACTATACCATAATGTTTTTCTGAAATCTGGTAAATCTTGATTTTCTTGTGTTAATGAAATTTGATAATGATGTCCAGGTATTGCTTCATGTAAAAACAAGGCTTCATCAGAAAAAACATTGTATTTTGTAGCATCAGGAATTGGTGTGTAAAAAACTCCAGGACGTGTTCCGTCTAAAGAACCTGGGTTGTATTCGGCACTTGCAGATGCTTCTCTAAATTTTTCAGTTTGTTTAACGATAAAAGCAGTTTTAGGCTTATTGCCAAACAATTTCTCCAATTGCGGTTTCATTTTTTCATGAATGGCATTAAAATTATCAATAATTTGTTTTGGAGTAGTGTAAGGCGTTAATTCTTTATTCTCACGAACATCATTAAAAAAGGCTTTTAAGGTTCCTTCAAAGCCTACTTTTTCTTTTACTTTTTCCATTTCAGATAAAATACGTGCCACTTCACTTAAACCAAGTTGATGAATTTCATCAGCTGTCATTTTTGTGGTCGTGTAGTTTTTAATTGAATGCTTGTAATATGCTTCTCCATTTGGAATTACTGAAATACCACTATTTTCTCTCCCTGATTTTAAATAATCAGTATTTAAGAACACATACATTGAGTTAAAAGCAGGAATCAATTTAGCATCTAACATTTTTGTATATGCTTCCGTTAAATTCTTTTTATCAGCTTCAGAAAAATCTGTTGGAAAATTTTTAATAGGTGAATAAAATAAATGGGCTGGAGTTTTAGTTTCTGCCAATGTTTTAAACTGAGGAATTACTTTTTTAATTAAAGATATTGGTAAAACATACCCCTCTTCAATTCCTTGTTTCATGCTTTTAATAGCTGCTTGTAACCAATCATGAAAACCATTTAACCTACTTAACCAGTTTTCGTAATCTTTTACTGTTTTAAAAGGTTGAGCGCTACTACCACTTCCTAATTGTCCCATTGTTAAATTGATAGTCCACATTTGGTTAATAGGCATTAAAACGTCGTTTTTAAAACTGTTTTGCGCCAGGGCCATATCACAATCCCAATCTAAAACGGCTTTACTCATTTGCTGACTTTCAGTTAAATCAGTGTTTTTAAAGTTTACTAGTTTTGATTTATAGTTTTTATAAAAAGTGTTGTTTTTTATTTGATAGCCATCTGTTAATGTATTCGGAAATTGATCGTTAAAACGATTGTCACCAGCAAAAGTTGCATTGATAGGGTTTAAGTGCAATTTACCCTCGTTGTATTCTTTTAATAATTCATTAAAAGCAGTGTTTTCTTGTACAGGAGTTGTTACTGCTTCTTTTTTTTCTTGCTTACAAGAAATAAGTAGTGTAGCAACTGCTACCATAGTTAAGAAGATTTTCTTCATGGTTTTTGTTTTTATTGATTGTAAAACAAATATACCAAAAAGAAAATCGTCTAAATTGTTGGAAATTTAGACGGTTTTTATAAGGTTCGTTTAACGGTTAGCGATGAATAGTTCGGACAGAAAATCCGCAGACTTTAGTATCTTCACAAGCCATGAACTTTTAGGTTTTGTTTTTAGTTTGTCGTTTTAAAAAAGCCAAATCCTAAGATTTGGCGATATTCGTAAAAATGTACAAACCTTAGTGTTTAATACCAAAAACCGTATTATTTATAGGTTTTGTTGTAAGTCGTTATTTCTTTCTTGATATTGTTTTTATCTTTAATTTTTTCTGTCAATTTTAAATATTTTATTAAGTCTATTTTATCACTAATTTTAAATAAATATTGGATAGAATCATTACCGTATAATAATTCTTCAAGTTCAGTTTGGTTGTTTATTTTGACTATTTTTCTTTTCTTTCCTTTTGGGAGAGGATATGAACGAGGAAAATTGTTCTTTAATGAAAATTCATTGATTAATGATTCGTCAATATTTATATTGTCCTTCATT
>CBDTZS010000019.1:0-35689 GCA_965364955.1 uncultured Tenacibaculum sp.
AAACCTATTTAACAAGAATAGTTGATAACATAAATTAGATACTCTGGTTAGAAGATAACGAACGATTAGAACGAAAAAATTTAATTACGTTTATAGGTGATAGTAAATATCGTTTAAGAGTTTTACCAGAGCATATTTTTATAGATGAAGCTTTGTTAGAAGAATTTAATCAATAATTATAAGTTATTTAGTTTTCCTAATAGTTGAATGAGCTTACTTTTTGTTTTTGCAAATTCGTATTGGTTTTTTATTTCTTTTAAATTATTTTCAATTAATTTAACCTCTCTGTAATTAATTAAAAATAAAGAGCTCTCTCCTAATAAAAACTTTCGCTCTTCACTCTTAACAATAATCTTGTAATCATTCACTAAGTTTTTTAGAATGTTATTTTGTTTTTGGAAAGAGATTATCTCTTGTTTTGTAGCATTGATTTTATTTTGCAATATTATTTTTGTTGAAGATATCTCGAAATCTAAATCTTGTAGTTTTAGTTTAGCTAGTTTTAAATCTCCTCTAGATTTTCTTAAAAATAAAGGAATGCTAACTTGTAGAGAGTTCTTATAATTAGAAACATTCAAAACGTCAAAATTATTTACTTTTGAAGCTAATAAATTATATTGAAAATCTATTTTCGGTAATAGATTATTTACTTTTAATTGTTTGTTTATCTGCAAATTTTTCTTTTTTAACTCTAATAATTTTAATTTAGGATGATTATTAAAATCACCTTGAACTATATGATTTGTAGAAGTTTTTAATATTGAGTCAATTTTAACAAAAGTACTTGCGTCTGGAATCATTTCATCTTTTAATTCCATTGGAATGTTATTGCTTATCCACAAATAGTTAGAGAATTCTAATTTAGATTTTTGGTGTTTTATTTTGGCTTTTTCTAAATCTAATTTTCTATTTTTTAGATTAATACTTGCTTCTAAAGTGTCTACAGCAGCTTTATCACCAGCTTCAAAATTTTTAATAACATTTTTTAATCTAACATCTGCATTGATGTAATAATTTTTATATACATCATATTGTTGATAGTACTGTGCCCAATTTAAGTAAGAAGAAATTGCATTAAAGAGAATTGTATTTACAAGTAATTGCTGCTCTAGTTTTCCTTGTTTAGTATATAATTTAGCCTGTTTTAAAGTAGCCATTCTTTTATTAATAAATAAATTTCTAGCTAAAGGAATAGATATTCCTACATTGTATAGCCCATTTTTAGGGGTCTTAGATTGTGGGTTTAAGAACTGTCCTGAATTATTTTCATAACTAGCTTTCAATTCAATACCATACCAAGTAGGTACTTTAAAACTAGAGGTTAAATTTTTATAATAATCGGTATTTTTAAATTCTTTTCTGTTATAATCAATTTCAATTTTAGGGTCAAAAGCACCGCGGGCTTTCATTAATTTTGCTTCGTTGGTATTGGTTATAAGTTTTGCTTGTTTTATAATAGGGTGATTTTTTTTTACATAGCCTAAACTCTCTTCTAACGAAAGAGTATTTGTTGATTTGTTCTGAGAAAAAGAAACAAAACTAATGAGTAGATATAGAAAAGGTAACTTTTTCATTATTTCTTTTTATTTGAGTTATTCTTTTTGTTTTTTGGTTGGTAAAAATTGGGAGGAAAACTATTAATTTGTCTCCATAGTTCATACCAAATTGGTACATTTTCTAATAAAGCAATTGTCTTTGCACCAGAACCCACTCTAATAGCTTCTGGCCAAGGATGTTTGTCATTATTTGGTACTATTAGAACTCTATATTTTCCGTTATTGCTAATGAAATTTTCGATGGCAACAACTTTTGCTTCATATGTTCCTGTAGACATGTTTGGCCAACCACTAAAGATTATTGCGGGCCAACCATCAAACTGAACACGAACTTTTTCATTAACATGTATAAGAGGTAAATCAATTGGTCTTATATACATTTCTACAGCCAGGTCATATACTGCAGGCATAATATTTATTAATTGTTCTCCTTCTTTAAAGGTTTCACCAATACCTGCTTTTATTGCCTTATTAATATATCCATCTTGCGGAGCTGTGATGTATAATAAAGAATTTCGCTTGTTATAATTGGCTAGGTTTGTCTCTAATTTAGATACTTGTATTGCAGTTTCGTAAGCACCGGATTCAGCTGAGTATAAAGTGCTTTGTGCTTTTGAAAGCTTATCCATATAAGAAGCTTTAATACTTGAAATAGCTAGCTGAGCATTCATAATATTATTCTTAGAAATTAAGAATTTATTTCTTTGAGAAATTACTTTGGCAGAAAATTCTTGAAGCTTAGTTCTTTTTTCTTCGACATCTTTTACTGCTTTTAACCCTTCTTGTTGTAAAGTATAGGTTCTATCATATTGAATTTTTGCAATGTCTTTTTTTATGATAATAGTTTCTAAATCAATACTATCACTTTTAACTTTAAGATGTGCTTGTTGTAATTTGTTTTTTGCTTGTTGTTCCTTTAGTATTTGTTCACTTTTTATTGCTGAAATTTGCCTTTTTAAAGCGTTTATCTTATTTCCGTAAGATTTTTCTGAAAGACTTTTCGAGTTTAATTGATTACCTGTTCTTTCAGCTAATTTGGTATCGAAGTAACTACTTTTTATTTCAGAGATTCTTAAAATGGTATCACCTTTCTTTACAAAATCACCTTCTTTAACAAACCATTCCTCTATTCTACCGGGTATTTGAGATTGTAGTGTTTGTGGACGTTGATTCGGCTTTAATGTAGTTACATTACCAGTACTAGATACAGTTTGAGTCCATGGTAAAAACAAAGTAACTATTACTATTAATAAAAAGAAAAGTAAAAATTTTCTAAATGATTTATGATGTTCTTTTCCAAATATTTTTTTACCTGATTTAAAAGTTGATAAATCGACTTGATCAGAAATTGAATTGTTAGATATGTTTAACATTGATTTCTATAATTTATAAGTTAACAATTACTCCTTTTTTAAGGGTAATTTGTTTGTTACATTTTTCTTTCCAACTATCATTACTACTAACAATAATTAAACTCCATGGTTGTGAAGGTTTCGTAATAAAATCAATGATACTCTTAACTTCTTTTTTTTCTAATTGATCTAAAGGATCTTCGAGTATTAATAACCTTGGTTTTCTTATAATTGCTCTAGCTAAAATTATTTTTTTAGAAATAGTGTAGCCAATGTATTTTCCTTCAGATTTTAAATAGGTGTCTAAGCCATTAGGTTGGTGTTTTATAAACTCTGATAAACCAACGGTATTAAAAATTAAATGAATTTCATTGTCTGTAATTGTAGTGTCTCCAAAAGTTATATTTTCTCTTATTGTGCCTTTAAATGGTGTTTCTTCTGATAGACAAAGTCCTAAATTAGCTCTGTAATTATTAAGGTATAAGCTACTTAATGATAGGTCATTTACAAATATACCTCCAGAGGTTGGTTCTATAAGGCCAGAAATTAATTGTACTAAACTAGATTTCCCAGAGCCACTTTCTCCTTGAATTAATATTCTGTCTTTTGATTCTATTTCAAAAGAAATATCATTTAAAATAGGATTATTTCTATCATTAACATAGTACGAAACGTCTTGAAGTTCGATTTTAAAAGGATTTGATGGGTTAACTTCATTTCCTTTTTGATTTTCAATGGGCTTATCTATGACCTGTCCTAATTTTTCAATTGAAGTAAGTACGTCGTAAAAAGATTCTAATCCTAAAATTAATTTTTCAACTGAAGCTATTACTAATAATATGATTATTTCTGCAGCAACGAATTGACCAATATTCATTTGTTGATTTAGTACCAAAAAGCCACCCATTAATAATAGTCCTGCAGTAATAATAACCTTAAAACTAATCATTTGAATGTATTGAATGATTAATATTTTAAAATGATTCTCTCTAGAGTTCAAATAGTCGTTTACTAGTATATCACTTTTTTCTAGCGCAAGTTTTGTTTTTCCAGACAATTTAAAGCTAACTACTGTTCTAGCAATTTCTTGCAACCAGTGTGCTACTTTGTATTTATTCTTAGATTCTTTTAAACTTGTTTCCAATCCTATTTTAGCAGTGTATTTAAATACTACAAAAATTAATAATAGCAGTAAAACCCCAAATAGTATAAAAAATGGATGGTAGAAAGATAGTAACAATAGAGCAAAAATAATTTGTAAAAATGCTGAAGGAACATCTATTAAAATTTTTGAAATCCCTTTTTGTATAGTAAGTGTGTCAAAAAATCTATTAGCTAATTCAGGTGGATAATAGTTCCTTAATTCACTCATTTTTATTTTAGGAAAACGATAGCTAAGCTCTAAAGAAGCTCTTGTGAAAATACGTTGCTGTATGGTTTCGATAATTTGAATTTGCATTAGCTTTAAAACACCGCTAAAAGCAACACCGCCAGTAACCAAAATAACTAGAACGATCCATGAAGCAGAAATTTGAGCTCCTTGTAACAAATTTATAATTGCTTGAATACCTAAAGGAAGCGATAAAGCAACGATACCTTCAAAAATGGCATAATAAGATATTTGTAAGACATCTTTTCTTTCTACACTTAAAAGCCCTAAAAATCGCTGCCAAGGAGTTAATGAATTATTTTTCGTCATTCGTAAGGGTATTTAAAGTTAAATTAAGAAAAAAAGAAGTTGGTGAAATTGAGTCATCACAATTCGTTAATGATTTAAAATGTTGTTTAATATATTGCTGGTGTAATGCTCCTTCCATGACGGTACTAGCTAATGTAAGTGGATGCTGGTAAGAATTATTAAAACACATTATTATATGAGCTAAACGCTTTACGACTTCTTTATATAGTTTAAAAAACCCTTCTTTATTCTCAGTATCTACTTCTTTGGTAGAATACGATTTTGAGTTTTCATTAATTACAATCAAATTTAGTAAGACTTCGTTTATATGAGAAAAATCACTATCCTGTTCAGTTGTTTTTGTAACTATTTTTATGGCTTTAATTAATTTCTCTTTTGGATTATCAATGCTATATGTTTCTATAACTAATTGATATTGTATCCACCCCCAATACTAAGAAGTTAAATATATTAGTAATTTATGTTTACTTTCAAAATACCTATATATAGAACTTTCATTAGAACCTATTTGCTTACCAAGTTTCTTGAAATTAAAGCTTTCAAATCCAATACTTTCAATTAGTTTAATACTGTCCTCTACAATTCTTTTACCTAAATCTGATGTTTCTGGATCTTTGATGTAAATTCCAGAAGGGATTTCAATTTTGATATTTGATAAAAATTTTCTCATAAATAAATATTATATCTGCAAATATAATAGTAATACTATCATATATGATAGTATGTGTGTTAATTTATTGATATTTTTTTTTAAAAGGATTGCATTAACTCACATACACTTATCTTTTTATGTGTTTTTCTACAATGCTTTGTAAATAAAACAGGTAAATTTTTTTTGTGTAAACAAATTTATTTTATGAAAACACATACTTTAATGTCTTCTTTATAGGATGTTAAAAAGGTTTGCTTTATTTATTTTTGTGGAATTATGGGCGATGCTCGTTTTACGGAACGCGAGCTTTACTTGTCTTATATATGACAAAACATTTGTAGTGTTCTGATGAAATGTTACTTGGTGTTTATGCAGTTTATATGTCTTTAGTTTATGGTTCACCAATGATTGGAGGTATTCTTGCTGATAAAATTTTAGGTTTTCTAAAAGTAATTTTATTAGGAGGTGTATTAATATCATTAGGTCATTTTTTACTAACCTTTGAACATTCAGTTTTTTCTACGGTTCTGTGTCTTTAATTATTGTCTAGAATTGTTTTTTAATATTTCATTGAGGTTTATTTAATTATCATAATTCTAAACTATAATTTACAATGACCAATAAAAATATTGATGACAGAGTAGGTATTACAACAATAGAAGCGATGTATAGAGAGGTAAAACGTAACGGTAAGCCTTACTTTAATGAGTTAACAGTTACTTATACTTTAAAAAATAAATTAGAAAAGGTATGTCATAAAATACCATGCTAGTTTAATTGAAAAAACCGATATCTAAAGATAAAAAGTATGAAATATGATAATTTATGACTTTTTAATATCTTAGTATTATTGAAAAAAGTAAACAATATTTTCTAACTGATAAGGAAACCTGGAACAAGAAGGTTGCAGTGCATGCTAAAAGTGACATGTATGATTTGAGTGCATTTAAAAAAGGTAAGAATTCGTTAATGAAATATGAGTTAGATGCTTTAGGTGATGTTTCTGGTAAGTCATTATTGCATTTGCAATGTCATTTCGGACAAGATACATTGAATCTAGCGAGAATGGGTGCAAAATGCACAGGAATAGATTTGTCAGATGAAGGAATAAAGTTAGGTAAAGAGTTAAATAAAGAATTAAACTTAGATGCTAATTTTGTGTGCTGTAATGTATATGATACAAATGAATATGTTTTAGAAACTTTTGATATTGTATTTACAAGTTACGGAGTTATTGGTTGGCTACCAGATTTAAAGCCTTGGGCAAAGGTAATGGCTTTTAAATTAAAGAGGGGTGGAACGTTTTTTATGGCTGAATTTCATCCGATTGTATGGATGTTTGATTATCAAGATAATGATGTGAAAATGAGATATAAATACAATCAAAAAGAAGTTGTTTACGAGGAGTATTCAGGTACCTATGCAGATATTAATGATGAAATGATAACAAAGAATACGGGTGGAATCATGGGTTAGGTGATGTGATTACTGCGTTAACTACTAAAGGCTTGTAAATAATTTTTTTAAATGAGTATGATGAAAGTCCTTACAATGTGTTGCCAAATTTAGAGGAAACAGAGAATGGGATGTTTGTAACATAAGATAAATTATATCCTTTAATTTTTACACTTAAAGCAACAAAACCATAGGAATATTCCTATGGTTTTATAAATCTGATAATTTTAATATTTGTATTATTTAAACGTTGAAGTGATGTTTAGTGCTACATCGTCCCAAGTTTTAGAAACTCCATCAGTACCTTTATGTAAATCTTTACAAGCTTCATTTAAAGAAGTTAATGCTTTTTCTGCACTCCAATCTGTAATTTTAAGGCTACCAGTTAAGTTAAAAACCTTTCCGTTTATAGAATATTTAAAAGGAAGTTTTTTAGTAACTCCATTCATTGTTAAATCTGAATAACCAATAGAATCATTTTCTAAAACTAACTTACCAGAAAGCAACTCTGTTTTATCCATAATGCCAAAAAAGAATTTTTTTATTTTAAAATCACGACTAGTATCTTTAGTGAAAATACTACTTACAGGAATTGAAAATTCAGCATTGTTAATAGCTTCTTTAAGCGTGTTTCCTTCTCCATTAGAAGTAATGTTTATTTTTTGAAAATGACCATTTACGGGTAGTTTTTCAGTTGTCTTATATGCAGTCCAATTTATTTTATTGTCCGCATCTTGTAAGATGAAATCAGCTTTTTCTTCTACTTTAACTTCCTGTTTAACGGGGGTTTCTTTTTTTGCTTCCGATTTACAAGAAATGAAGTTACCAATTGCAATAAATACGAATAAAGAATAAATGATTTTTTTCATGATAATTATTTTATAATTGAATTAACTAAGTTGATGTATTCTTGTTTTGCTTGGTCTTCATTCATCCCTTTCAGTTGGGTCCAAGCATTAAATTTAAAAGCATTTCTTAAATTATTATTTGTATTAAAAGAAAAATGATCTCCTTTAACAGCTTGTTTGTAATAGGCATATAATTTAAGCATAATATCTGGAGGAAGCTTTTCCTTTAGTTCAGAAGCTTTTTGATATGCTTTTTGAAATTGTATGTCTAAATCATTTACCATAAAGGTTATAATTAGATTATATAGTGGATATACAAATATACAAATGGAGCAAGGAAAAACAAACTATCAAGCCTATCTAATAAGCCTCCATGTCCGGGCATAATGGTACCACTGTCTTTTATGTTTGCTTGTCTTTTAAATTTAGATTCTACTAAATCTCCAAGAGAACCAAAAACAGCAATAACAATTGCTATGACTATCCAATCAGAAATTGAAAAATAGTTTGAATATTTCCCAAATAAGAAACCTGCTAAAATTGCAAATACTAATCCACCGACAAAACCTTCAATGGTTTTTTTAGGAGAGACTGATTCAAATAATTTATGCTTTCCAAAATTTTTACCAACAAAAAAAGCAAAACTATCATTAATCCAAATAATTAAAATGATGTAAATTATTATATTCGGATGATATTTGTTTTCAAGAAAGGGTAGTTTTATTAAAAAGTAAAAAGGTAAGATTAAATAAGTAGTATGTAAGAGTAGTTTTTGTGTAATAGTATCGATTCTTATCTGTTTAGTACTTATTAGATAATAAAGTAATATTAGTAAACCAATAAAAGAGAATCCTATTAAAATACCACTAAAATAAAGTGGTATTTCGGTTACAGATAAATATATAATTCCTACTAAAAGTAAATACGGAATACTATTTTTTAGTTGTATAATTTTTGAAAATTCAAAAATACATATAGCCGCAAAAACGGCAAGTAATCCGATATAAGATTCTGCAGAAAAAAGTATAGCGGAAATAAAAATTATAGCATAAACAAGTCCAGAAATACTTCTTGTTATAAGGTTGCGCATAGTTTATAAATCTTCAAAGAGCAGCAAATATAAGTTTTTTGAGTTACTGTTACCATAACTTAAAAAACTATCCTCGTCAGCATCAATTTTATAATTAGTGATTGAGCTAATATTTGTTGGAATATTACCTTTAAAATTTGTTTTTATACCTGTTAATCCTTCTCCCATATTTTTTACTAACTGACTTGTTGTAGCATACACAATAAAGTGTTTAGAGAGAGAAGATAATTTATCACTTTCTATTTGATTAGAAGAAAATAAAATATCTCCTTTGTTGGCAATTAAATGCTCACAAGAAGTGAAATAAGGAATGTCTTCAGAAGTGTATTTTTGAATGTCAATATCTATTTTATTAGTAATCGTCAATAAGTCAAAATCTGAACAAGTAATTTTTCTCCAATTATTCTCTTGTAAGATATGTTTTAAGTTATTCGCTACTTCAGTTATAGATGTACAGTATAAAAATTTACCTCCTTTGTTGATGAAGTTATGTACAAAAGAATCATCTAAAGACAAAATAACTTCTTGTTCGTTAATTTGTTTTTCTATAGATGACTCTTTGTATGATTTATATATTTTCTTAAAAATATTCATTCAAATAAAAACTATTCTTCAGTTGTTATATTAGTTTCTTCTTCTTCCTCTTTATCGAATGGTCTTTTTCCAAATATCTTAACTAAATCAGCATTAAACATAACTTCTTTTTCAAGTAGTAATTCGGCCAGTTGGCTAAGTTTAACTTTATGTTGACTTAAAAGATCAATAGCTCTTTGATATTGATTTTCTATCATTTTAGAAATTTCTTCATCAATAATTTTAGCCGTATCATCGCTGTACGGTTTTACAAAAGAATCATTTCCTGAAGAATCATAATAGGTAACGTTACCTACTTTTTCGTTTAAACCGTACACAGTAACCATAGCACGAGCCTGTTTGGTAACCTTTTCTAAATCACTTAAGGCACCAGTAGAAATTTTATTAAACATTAGCTTTTCTGCTGCTCTACCACCCATTGTGGCACACATCTCATCAAGCATTTGTTCTGTTTGAATAATTTTTCTTTCTTCAGGAAGATACCAAGCTGCACCAAGTGATTGACCACGAGGAACAATTGTTACTTTTACTAACGGAGCTGCATGTTCTAACATCCAACTAACTGTTGCGTGACCAGCTTCATGAAAAGCGATAACTTCCTTTTCTTTAGGAGTGATTACTTTGTTTTTCTTTTCTAAACCTCCAACAATTCTATCAACAGCATCTAAGAAGTCTTGATGTTCAATAGCTTCCTTATTGTTTCTTGCAGCAATTAAAGCAGCCTCGTTACATAAGTTGGCAATATCAGCACCAGAAAAACCAGGTGTTTGTTGTGCTAAGAATTCTAAATTAGCATTGTCAGCTAATTTTAAAGGTTTTATATGTACTTCGAAAATTTCTCTACGTTCATGTATATCAGGAAGGTCAACATAAATTTGACGATCAAAACGACCAGCACGCATTAAAGCCTTATCTAACACATCAGCACGGTTTGTAGCAGCTAATACAATAACGTTTGTATCAGTACCAAATCCATCCATTTCTGTTAAAAGTTGATTTAAGGTGTTTTCACGTTCATCGTTACCACCAGTCATTGCATTTTTTCCTCTTGCACGACCAATAGCATCTATTTCGTCAATAAATATAATAGATGGAGATTTTTGTTGTGCTTGCTTAAATAAATCTCTAACACGAGATGCACCTACACCAACAAACATTTCAACAAAATCAGAACCAGATAAAGAGAAGAAAGGTACTCCTGCTTCACCAGCTACAGCTTTAGCTAATAGTGTTTTACCTGTTCCAGGAGGGCCTACTAATAGGGCTCCTTTAGGAATTTTACCACCTAGTTTTGTGTATTTTTCAGGTGTTTTTAAGAAGTCAACAATTTCTTGAATTTCTTCTTTAGCACCTTCTAAACCAGCCACATCTTTAAAAGTAGTCTTAACTTCAGTATCTTGATCAAAAAGTTTAGCTTTTGATTTACCAATGTTAAAAATTTGACCACCGCCACCAGCGCCAGATCCACCACCAGACATTCTTTTCATAAAGAAAAGCCAAACAGCAATTAATAGGATGAAAGGTAGAAACCCAATAAAGGTGTCTATCATACTAGTTTTACTATCATTTCCTTTATCAAAGTTAAGACTGTATGTTTCTTTTGCTTTTTGTAATTCTTTTTCAAAGTTTTGTAAATCACCAAAATTATAGGTGTATAAAGGATCCCCTTTTCTGAAAAAAGGAGAGGCACTTAACTTTTTATGAGGCTCTTTGTTTAAAAATTCATCTTTAATGAAAACTTCAGCAAAAGACTTATTGTATACAAGTATTTTAGATACATCGCCTTTCTTAAGGATTTCGTTAAACTCATTTTCAGATAACTTTTTAGAACCCAAGTTACTTGAGTTAAAAAAACTTAGTCCTAATAGGATGACCAATATTGGTATATATAGCCAAAATGAATTAAAAGCAAATTTTGGTGTGTTCTTTTTCTTATCACTCATATAATAACGTATCTATATTATTAGCAATTATGCTGGGTTAATTTTGGTTACTTTTGCATCACCCCAAAGACTTTCAATATCGTAATAATCACGCACTTGCTTTTGAAAAACATGAACAACAACGTGTACATAATCCATTAAAACCCATTCAGCATTTCCTTGTCCTTCAATATGCCAAGCTTTATCTTTAAGCTCTTTACTTACCATTTTCTGTACAGAATTAGAAATTGCGCTAACCTGTGTATTTGAATTCCCTGAACAGATTATGAAATAATCGCAAACAGTGTTCTCTATTTCTCTTAAATCTAGTAGTTGGATGTCTTCTCCTTTTACCTCATCAATCCCTTTTATAATCACAGCGATTAGATCGTCTGTGCTTGCTTGTATTTTTGTCATCAAAAAAATTAATTTTTAGCAAAGTTATTATTTTTTTGCGAGTATATTGCTTAATATTGATACTTGTTTTACTCACAAAAGTTATATGAAAATAATCAAACTTGATGCCATTGACTCAACCAATTCTTTTTTAAAGAATATGGCAGTAAAAACGAGTGTAGATGATTTTACCGTTGTGATTGCAAAAAAGCAAATTTCTGGTAGAGGACAAATGAATGCTACTTGGGAAGTGAAAGAGGGTAAGAGCTTGACTTTTAGTGTTTTTTGTAAGTTTTCTGATCTATGTATTACTGATTATAAATATTTGAATTATTGTGTTTCTTTAAGTGTTTATGAAGCTCTTAAATATTTGAAGCTACCTCGCTTAGCTATTAAATGGCCCAACGACATTCTGTCAGTAAGTAAGAAAGTAGCGGGAATTTTAATTGAAAACACTTTAAATATTAATAAAATTAGCTCTTCTGTTATAGGGATTGGTATTAATGTTAATCAAAATAGTTTTTCTGAGGAATTACCGAATGCGTCTTCTATAAAAATGATTTTAAATAAAGAAACAGATTTAGAATTTTTATTGAATAAAGTTTTATCTATTCTTGAAAAAAAAATTAAAATTTTAAGAAGAAAGGAATTTTCGCTTTTAGAAAAGGAATATTTGAGTGTTTTATATAAAAAAAATGTTCCGAGCATGTTTAAAAACAGTCAGAACATTTTGTTTATGGGTAAGATTATAGGAATATCCGATAACGGAAATCTTCAAATCGAATTAGAAAACGAAAAAGTAAAAGATTTTGGTCTTAAAGAAATTTCGTTTGTTTAAATTATATTTTAGCTAGATTCTCAGTTAAAGTTTCAATAAACTTTGTTAAAGGTTTTTTTACCATCATTGCCATCATAGCGTTAAATTCACCATCAAATTTTAAAATCACTTCACTTTCGTTTTCAGAAATTTCAGAAATAGTTGAAGATAATGTAAATGGTAATTTACTACTTGCAGCACCTAATGTAATATTTGAGTATGCTGTTTTCTCTTTCATTACCAATCTTATTTCTGGCATTCCTTTTAATCCAAAAATAAAACTATCACCATCCACTTCAAATTTTTGAGTATTTTCAGGCATTAGTTGCTCGAAGTTCTCTAATTTGATTAAAAAATCAAACACTTCCTTTGCAGATTTTTTTACAACGACTTTGTTTCCTTCAATATTCATTTTTTTCTTATTTTTCGTTTTGTTTCCATTTACTAGGTTCAACTCTCCAATCTTCTAACATTCTTAGTTCTTCACTAGTAATGTATTTGCTGTCTAAAGCTTGTTCAAGTAAATAGTCATAATTACTTAGTGTAGTAAGTTCTACATGATCATTTTTAAAATTATCCGTAGCAATATCAAATCCATATGAAAAAATTGCAATCATACCTTTAACAGTTGCATTCGCTTCTTTTAAAGCTTTTACAGCGTTTAAGCTACTCTTACCAGTACTTATTAAATCTTCAATAACTACTACGTTTTGTCCACTTTCCAAATGTCCTTCTATTTGGTTTTTTCGTCCGTGTTTTTTAGGTTCTGGGCGTACATATATAAAAGGAACACCTAATTCTTGAGCAACGAGCATACCAATAGCAATTGCTCCTGTAGCAACTCCGGCAATTACATCAGGTTTACCATGTTTTTCTTCAACTAATTTTGCAATTTCTTCTTTTAAAAAATTTCTAACTGGCGGGTAAGATAATGTAACTCTATTGTCACAATAAATAGGTGATTTCCAGCCTGAAGCCCAAGTAAAAGGGTCGTGTGGGCTTAGTTTAATAGCTTTTATTTGCAGAAGAAGTTCCGCAGTTTTTTTTCCTGTATCTTTGTTAAAATCCATAACGCAAATGTATAAAGTTTTTGTTAATGATAAACCAATAATCTTCACAAGTTCATTGAGAAATGAAGAAAATTATGTTGTTTTTATTTACAAAAATACAATTATTGAAGAACTTATTTATAAGTTGAAACTAGGTAAGTTAAAAGGGGTTTACCTCTATACGCCTAATTTAGTGGGTGATTGGGAAATGTTTAGATTGAGATTCAAGGTTATTGTAGCAGCCGGTGGGCTGGTTTTAAATGATAAAAAAGAAGTTTTATTCATTTACAGAGGAAATAAATGGGATTTACCAAAAGGACGAACTGAAAAAGGAGAAGAGATAACAGAAACTGCAATAAGAGAAGTTGAAGAAGAATGTGGTATAACAAATATTGAAATTCAAAAAAAACTAATAAAGACTTATCATTTTTTCATTCAAAAAGGAAAACACAGACTAAAAGAAACACATTGGTATTTAATGCACTCTTATTATAAAGGAGAATTAACTCCCCAACATGAAGAAGGTATCACTAAAGTGATGTTTAAAGATACTGAAAGTACTGCAAGGGCTTTACAAAATACGTTTTCCAATATAAAAATAGTCTTTACATCTTATAAAGATTCAATTAATTAATGACACACTGTCATTGTAAGTAAACTTACACAGTACTTTTTCTGCCAAAAGAAATGTAAAAAGCGGTTGGCACACAGTTTGACTATTACTACTCGTAAATTGAATATAAAATTTAAGATAAATATTTATTATGAGTAAAATTATAGGAATTGATTTAGGAACCACAAATTCATGTGTTTCTGTAATGGAAGGAAATGAGCCAGTAGTAATTCCAAATTCAGAAGGAAAAAGAACAACACCATCTATTGTTGCATTTATTGAAGGAGGAGAACGTAAAGTTGGAGATCCCGCAAAAAGACAAGCAGTTACAAACCCAACTAAAACAGTTTATTCTATTAAACGTTTTATGGGTAATAAGTTTTCTGAATCTTCAAAAGAAGCAGGAAGAGTACCTTATAAAGTAGTAAAAGGAGATAATGATACTCCTCGTGTAGATATTGATGGTCGTTTATATACGCCACAAGAAATTTCTGCTATGGTATTACAGAAAATGAAAAAAACAGCAGAAGACTATTTAGGAACTGATGTTACTGAAGCTGTAATTACTGTACCAGCATATTTTAACGATGCACAACGTCAGGCTACAAAAGAAGCTGGTGAAATTGCAGGTTTAAAAGTTAGAAGAATTATTAACGAACCAACGGCAGCTGCTTTAGCTTATGGTTTAGATAAATCTCATGACGATAAAAAAATAGTTGTTTTTGATTTTGGTGGAGGAACACATGATGTTTCTATCTTAGAATTAGGAGACGGTGTATTTGAAGTATTAGCTACTGATGGTGATACTCATTTAGGTGGAGATGACGTTGATGAAAGAATTATTAACTGGTTAGCTGAAGAGTTTAAAGCAGAAGAAGGATTAGATTTACGTAAAGATCCTATGTCTTTACAACGTTTAAAAGAAGCTGCTGAAAAAGCGAAGATTGAATTATCTAGCACAACTTCAACAGAAATTAACTTACCATATATTACAGCTACTGCTTCAGGACCAAAGCATTTAGTTAGAACAATGACTAGAGCTAAGTTTGAAGCTTTAATTGATGATTTAATTAAAAGAACTATTCAACCTTGTGCAACTGCTTTAAAAAATGCTGATTTAACTATCGATGAAATTGACGAGGTTGTATTAGTAGGAGGTTCAACTCGTATTCCTGCAATTCAGGAAGCTGTTCAGAATTTCTTTAAAAAATCACCAAGTAAAGGAGTAAATCCTGATGAAGTTGTTTCTTTAGGAGCTGCTATTCAAGGAGGTGTTTTATCTGGAGATGTAAAAGACGTATTATTATTAGATGTTACGCCTTTATCTTTAGGAATTGAAACTATGGGTAACGTATTTACAAAGTTAATCGATGCAAATACTACTATTCCAACAAAAAAATCTCAAGTATTCTCTACAGCAGTAGACAATCAACCATCTGTAGATATTCACGTGTTACAAGGTGAAAGAGCAATGGCAGCAGATAACAATACAATTGGTCGTTTCCAATTAACAGATATTCCACCATCACAAAGAGGAGTTCCTCAAATTGAAGTAACTTTTGATATTGATGCAAACGGAATTATTAAAGTATCTGCATCTGATAAAGCTACTGGTAAAACTCAGGATATTAAAATCGAAGCTTCTTCAGGTTTATCAGAAGAAGAAATCGAAAAAATGAAAGCTGATGCAGAAGCAAATGCTGATGCTGATGCGAAAGCAAAAGAGACTGCTGAAAAAATGAATGAAGCTGATTCTATGATTTTTCAAACTGAAAAGCAATTAAAAGAATTTGGTGAAAAATTATCTGATGATAAAAAAGCGCCAATTGAAGCTGCTTTAGTTGAATTAGTTGCTGCTCACGAATCTGGAGATATTTCTAGAATTGATAGTGCTTTAACTACTATTAATAGTACATGGCAAGCTGCATCTGAAGAAATGTATGCTGCTGAAGGAGCAAGTGCAGAAGCTCAACAAGGTCAACCAGAAGCAGCTAATGCTCAGGAAGATAATGTTGAAGATGTAGACTTCGAAGAAGTAAAGTAAGACTATATTACATACACTAAAATCCCATTGCAAGAAATTGCAATGGGATTTTTTTATTTTCATTATTAATAATAACTACATTTGATACTATCGATTTAAAAAAGTACTGTGAAAAAAATTAGTATATACATATTTTTTATCCTTTTAGTTTTTACTAATAAAGTAGTTGCTCAACATCCTATTTTTACTCATTTAACTGAGAAAGATGGGTTACCAGATATTGAATTTTATTCCATACTAGAAGATAATAAAGGTTTTATATGGTTAGGAGCCGATAAGGGGCTTTTTCGTTATGATGGTAAAGAGTTTAAAAATTATACACATCCAGAAAAAAGAGGACTATCAGTTTTTGGGTTAAAAACAGATTCAAAAGGAAGAGTTTGGTGTAATAATATTTCCGGGCAATTTTTTTATATAGAAAATGATAAATTAATTCTTTTTAAAGATTTAAAGGAGGAGGTAAAAGGACAATTAGCTATTTTTTCATTTTATCAAAACAACCTTGTAACAAGTACTTCTACAGGACTTTATGAGGTTGATGTAAATAACTTGCATCAAGAGAAATTATTTGATAAAAAGGCTGGTTTTCATCCTTTTTATGTGGAAAAAGACACACTACGAAACTTACATGATCATGAAATTAAAGTTACGACAAAAAATGTAAAGCCAATTGTAAAATATAATTTAAATGAATATAAAAAATATGAGTTTAATAAATGGGAAATAACCTCATTCAAGAATAAAGACTTAGTGTATGCCTACAATTCAAATAATTTAAAGGTAAGCCCTAAATTGTTTTATGAACAAGGAAATCAGCTTAAAGAAGTTGATTTGACAAGGAGCTTGAAAAAAAATGAAGTTATACAGTTTTACAAAGAAGCAGATGAGTTATGGGCATGTACCAAAAATGGTGTATTTATTTACGAACTCAATAATGGAAAATTAATACATAAAAAAACCTATTTTAAAGGAAAAGCAGTAAGCGCAGTTTTAAAAGATAGAAATAATAATTATTGGTTTACTACCTTAAGAAACGGAGTGTATATAATTCCGAACATCTATATAGAAAAATATAAAATAGATGACGAAAAAATGAATATAAGTGCAATGAGTCATGTTGGTAAAGACTCGTTAATCATTGGTTCAACTAAAGGTCATATAGCAATTTTAAATAAAAGAGATAAGAAAATAGAATTCACAGAACATATATATAAAGAGAAGGTGTATTCTATTTGTGACAGTAAAAATAAAGTATATCTAAGTTTAGGAGGAAGTTCTTTTATATATGATAAAAAAAGGAACAATATTTATGAAGATAAATTTTGTGAAAATGCTAAAGATTTATCATTAATAGATGAAAAGAATATATTATATGCATCTCATAGTTCTGCAACGGTTATAAATGTTAAGGATAAAAGTATCTTCCTTTTAAAAGGAGCTAGAGCATATACAACATACTATAGCAATAAAAAGGAGATATATGTAGGTTATGTTGATGGTTTAGAAAAGTATAATAGAGAAAGAAAAGCTTCAAAAATACTATTTAATAATAAGCCAATTTTCGCAATTGATATTGATGAAACTAGTGATGGTACTATTTGGGTATCAACTTTTAAAGACGGAATTATTGGTGTTAAAAATGGGAAAGCGATAATAAATTACACTAAAAAAAACGGCTTATTATCTAATCAAACGGGTAAAATAAAAGGAGATGGTGAGTTGCTTTGGGTTGCTACAGATAAAGGATTACAGTCATTAAATAGTAAAACAGGTAAGTTTAAAAATTTAACACAAAAAGACGGCGTAAATTCTTTTAATATATCAGAAATAATTCCTTTTAAAAATACTCTTTTTTTTAGTTCAAATAAAGGTTTGTTTAAAATAAATAAAGAAAAGGTTTTTAGAAATAGAAAAGTTTTAGACCTCTATTTCACCTCTATTTTAATAAATGATAAAAAGGTAGAAGAAAAAGAAAAATATAAGTTAACATCAAATACTAAAAAAATAAAATTTAATTTTCATACTAATGGTTTTTTAGCAGAAGATAATATCGTTTATCAATATAAATTGATAGATATTTTATCTACAGGTAAATGGAATATGATTGATAAAGGAGTAAATCAAATTACATTTAATAACCTTGCTGCAGGAAAGTATATATTAAAACTGAAAGCTACTGAAATAAACGGAAAAAAAGAAACAGAAGAAAAAATTATAAGATTAGAAATAAAATTACCCTTTTATAAAGAATGGTGGTTTCTACTAATTACAGGAATACTTTTGTTTGTTCTTGTTTGGTATCTTTTTACCCGGAAATTAGAAAAATTAGAAAAAAAGCAAAAACAAGCTATTGAAAAAGAAAGGATGCAAAAAGCTTTGGTAGCGTCAAAACTAGAAACACTACAGTCTCAAATGAACCCGCATTTTACATTTAATGCCTTAAACTCAGTTCAAAATTTAGTGTTAAAAGGGAAGAAACAAGAAGCTTATAACTACTTAACTAAATTTTCGTCATTGTTAAGAGAAAGTTTATTATTGAGTACTAAAAGCTTTGTGTATTTTGATGAGGAATTATCATTGTTAGAAAAGTATTTAGAATTAGAGAAACTTAGATTTAGAGACGGTTTTTCGTATGAGATAATTGGAGCAGAACTTATAGAAGATGTTAAAATACCAACAATGATAATTCAGCCATTTTTAGAAAATGCTATAAAACATGGTTTGTTTCATAAGTTAGATGGAATTGGGAAAATAAAAATTGAGTTCTTTCAAGAGAAACTCTTTAAATGTGTAATTACTGATAATGGAGTTGGACTAGAAGCTGCTGCGGAAATAAATAAAACAATAAGTAATAAAAGGGAATCTTTTTCAACAAAAGCAATAAAAGATAAACTGAAAATACTGAAAAATTATTATAACACTGACATCGGATTTGAGTATGAAAATATAAAAGAAGGAACAAGAGTAATTATCAAAATTCCGTTTATTTTCTGATGAAAATTAATTTCGGAAAGTATTTCATACAATTCGAAAAATAAATAAGCGTTTTCTAAAAAAAAAATAGAACATTTAAAACTTAGGATAAATAATTAAAAACAACATCCTATTTTTCCTTTTAAATCAAATGAATAAATTTTTTAAAATATACCGCTTTTTCTTAAATGCAGGAGTCGAGTCTAAAAAAGGCAGTGAATACAAAAAAATAAGGCTTTTGAATGCCTTTTGTATTACATGGTCTATAATGATCATTATTATAACAATATTTGATTTATTATTTGATAGAGAAGTTAAAGATAGTTTGGTGCTACATGCTATTTCTTATGTTCTTATTGGTATAATTTTCTACTGTCAAAAAATAAAAAAACACACTTTAGCAAGAGTTGTTTTTATATCTTCTATTATAGGTGTAACATTTCTTTTTGCAAATTTTATCACGCCTTCAATGTTAATAGAAAATTTTTACTTTCTTTATCCATTAGTAGGAATATTGTTTATAGAAAAAAAATGGATAAACATTCTTTTTCTGTTTCTTTGTTTTTCCTTGTATTTTATACCTAATATTTTCTTGGAGATATATCCTAAAAACATGATTTTACCAGTATTGGTTTTTTGTGTTTTTTTAGGAACATTTGTTGTTTTATATTATTCAGAACAGTTAAATAAAAAACAGGAAAAGAAATTATTAGAAAGCAAGATTAAATTGGAAAAGGCATATTTAAAGTTAGAAAAACAAAAAGAAAGTGAGCTAACTATTTTAAGGTTACAAACATTAAAAGCACAAATGAATCCTCATTTTATGTTTAATACAATGAATTCGATTCAGAATTTAATTTTAAAAGATAATAAAAAAGAAGCTTATAATTTTTTTACGAAATTTTCGGCCCTTATGAGACAAAATTTAAAAACAAGCGACGACAGCTTTATAAGCTTAACTTCTGAATTGTTTATAATAAAAAGTTATTTAGAATTAGAGAAGTTACGGTTTGGTGATCAATTTTCATTTATCATTAAAGAATTAGATTTTAATAAAGAAATTAAAATTCCGTCAATGATAATACAACCTTATATCGAAGAAGCAATTCGATATAGATTGTTACATTTAATTGACGTAGATAAGCAAATAACAATAAAATTTTCTTTAGAAAAAGAAATACTAATTTGTGAAATAACTGACAACGGAATTAGAAAAGTTTCTCAAGAACATGAAGAGGAATCACCATCAAGAGAAATACTTAAAAAGAGATTGGTTTTGCTAAAAGATTATTATAAAACAGATATTGGTTTTACATATGAAAGAATACAGCTAGGTACCAAAGTAATAGTTAAAATGCCTTATACCCATTCTCATGAATAAATTAAGTGCCATAATTGTAGATGATGAAATTAATGCAAGAGAAAATTTAAGATATTTATTAAATGATTTTTGTAAGAATATAAATATTTTAGGAGAAGCAACTAATGTTGATGAAGCTGTAAAAGTAATAACAAAACACCAACCACAAATTGTTTTTCTAGATATTGAAATGCCCCAAAAAAATGGATTTCAATTGTTAAATGAGTTTGAAGAAATAAATTTTCACATAATTTTCGTAACTGCATATGACAGTTATGCAATAAAAGCATTTCAAGTAACAGCAATAGATTACCTTTTAAAACCTATAGATGTGTCGTTGTTAGAAAAGGCAATTAAGAAAGCTGAAAAACATATAGAAAACAAGACACAATCTAAAAGAATTAATTTACTTCAAAAGAACAATAAGAAAATAACCAAAATTGCAATACCTTATAAAAACGATTATGCAATTGTAAATATTGGTGATATATTTTGTATCGAAGCAGATAGAATGTATTCTGTATTACATATGAAGAGCAATAAAAAATACATGGTAGCAAAAAAATTAAGTTATTATGAAAAATTATTATGTGATAATACTGAATTTATACGACTACATAGATCGTGGATTATTAATGTTGAAAAAATAGAAACCTATTCTAAAAAAGAAAAAGAGGTAATTTTAGAAACTCAATTTAAAGTACCGGTTAGTAAAAGTTATAAAGAAAATTTTGAAACACTTTTTTATACCTAATAAACTTTTAGATCATATTAAAAACATTAGTATGTCCATATTTATTAAAATCCAAAACTAATTTTTAGTTTTGGATTTTTTCATTTGGAAATAAAAATAGGTCGTTGGGAAAGAATACTAGCTTACTGAAATTTAAAATAACCACTTTTGAAGTATAATTATAATCGAATAAATAAATATGAAAAAAGTAATATTATTAATAGCAGTAATAGGTTTAATGTCTTTTAGTATAGCAAACGATTCTATACTAAAAGAAAACAACACCAAAGAGATTGTTTTAGGAAGTAGTATCTCATTAATTAATGATACAAAAGGAAAAGTATCTATTTATACAGGTTCAGGTTTTGTTAGTCTAAATAAAGGTTCAAAAACGAGTATTTCATGTAGAGTAGGTAAAGAAGTACGTTGGGCAAATAAAGGAAAAAAAGGGAAAGTTATTTTTAAAATTGAAAGTAAGCATTGTGGTAAAACATTAAAACTTTCTAAACTATAATTAAGAAATATTTTAACACTATTAAAAGCCAAAACAAGAAATTAGTTTTGGCTTTTTTATTGGGAAATATTAATGGTTCATTCGGAAACAATATGATGAATGTTAGAACTAATTCTCCCATTTTTGAACCATAATTTAAAATATAATAAAATGAAAATGTTAAAAGTATTATTAGTTTGTTTTTCGATATTCTCTTTAGTATCGTGTAGTGATAAAAATGAAGATTTAAATAAAGCTCCAGGAGAGTTTACAGTTAGTTTTGTAGCGACTAAGGTATCTACACCTACTTTCACTTCTACAGTAGGAGTTGTATGGACAAAAGCTGTTGACCCTGATGGAGACACAGTAACTTACGATGTATATGTAGATGATGTATTAAAAGAAAGTGATTTAGGTAAAAGAGAAGCATCTGTTGAATTTAGTGGGCTTAAAAGTATGACAGTGAAAGTTGTAGCAAAAGATACTAATGGAGCTACAGCAATAGCTGAAGCGACTAAAGTGGTAAAAGTAAAATAACCTAAAATCTAATTACTATAAAATTTATAAGTATTAAAAGCTCTGTTTTAAAAAACAGAGCTTTTTTTATGGAAAAAAAGCATAACTATTTGTTCTTTAGATTTTAATTCGGAAAATAAAACAAGTCATTGGGAAGTAATTTTGTGCTATTTGTTTAAAATTAAATTTTATTTGTTTTAAAGTAATCAAAAACAAATAGTATTTAAAATGAAAAAACTTCTTTCAATTTTTTTAATGTTTTTTGCAATTGTGGTAGCTCAAGCACAAAAAAATCAAAATGAAATATTAGCAACATTCCAATCAGGAAAGTATACGGTTTTTAAAGTAGATAAAATATCGTATAATAAATATAAAATGGTCAAAATAAAAAAACAGTGGCCAATTCAAATTACTAAATCTGGAGAAAACGTAACCAATGTTTTGGTGAAAAGAGCAGGTATTTTAGATGAGAACTTTAAACCAGATGTGCCAGGGCATCCTGCGTATTTTGGTTTTTCTACTTACCGTTTAACATTTATAGATAACATAGGGATTTATTATACATGGAACGGAAAAGAACAAGCGACCACAAAATATGTGTTTTCTAATAGTGGTAGTTTATCTAAGAGTTACGATGAGTTAAATAAATTGGCAGCAAATTACGCTACATCGGTATTTAAGAACCAAACTACAGCAAGAGCAAATGTTAAAGAACAAAAAGGAGCAATTGCAGAAGCAGAAAGAAAGAAAAACTCATTACAAAATAAACAAGTAAGTAAAATAGAAATCAAATTAATAAATACTCCTAAAAAAGTGGCTCATTTTTCAGAGGCTATAAAATACGGAGTTGTAGCTACGCTTAAAGATGGAAGTAAAGTATCTACTGAAAATTTAGGAGGAAACCTTCCTTGGAGTGATTTTACACTTAAAAACAAAGGTTGTAGCAGTACAATTGATGAGGTGCGAGTTGATGAAGATGCAAAAACATTAAAAAATGATAGAATAACGATTCAAGCAATCTCAGAATACCATCCAACTTTAAAAGCTATTAAGCATATTAACACGACTAATAATTTACCGATACAAGTAAATCAATCAGGTTTTTGGGGGCATGAACGTCATAAATATGTAACAGTTTTTCAAGGTCAGAATGGTCAACATGCAGGTAGAGGAGATAATTTAACTATAAAGGTGAAAACAGTAACACATAAACAAACTGGTGTTAAATTAAATAAGATTGATATTTATAATACTACCAAGAAAAAACATGTTGCTCGTTATAAATTAACTACCGATACAAAATTAATAATAAACAACCAAGGAGGTGGTGGAATGAACGGTTATGGAGGTCGTGATAGTTCACCAAATGGCGGTAATGGTGGTTCTGGTGGAGCAGGGGGTAATATTTTACTAATAAAAGATCCATCTGTAACAAAATTAAATATTGAGCTTAATAATCAAGGAGGAAAAGGAGGGAAAGGTGGAGCACCAAAATTCTCTCATGCCAGTAGAGGTCGAAGCGGAGCAAAAGGAGATAACGGAGGTGTAACAAAACAAACAAAATCAATAGCATTAAATTTTTAAAATCAACTATAAATAAAAGGGTAATTATGAGAAAACAACTATTATTAACATGTGCGTTAAGTGCAGCATTATTTTTAGGAAACACAACTGAAGCAAATGCGCAATTTGGTAAATTATTAAAAAAAGTAACATCAAAGAAAAGTAGTAAAAAATCATCTAGATCAACAGGATCATCTAAGTCTTCAAAATCAAGCGGAGCATCAGCAGGAACATTTGCTTATTTAAATAGCGAGAAAGATGAGTTAGGAATTACAGGTGAATACTTTGGGTTGGTAGATACTAAAGCTTTTGGATTTCGTTTTGTAAAAGAAGCTGAAGGTAAAGTTGTTAATCAATTACATTATTGGGAAAAAAAGCAAGAGAAGCCTCAGTTAAAAATGAATTTTAAAGAAAGTTATAATAATAAAAAACAAATAAAAATGTTTTTTGTTTGGACTTCAACTGGTGCCAAATCATATATTGAAGTTTTTGAAGTAGCTCCAGGAGTTTTAGCTCAAACACAACAAACTTCAAGGTCTTTGAACAAATATGAAGAATCTGTTCCTTTAGATTCTAAAAGAAAAGTTATCGAAGTAATGGCTAAAAATAAAGCAGATTTTGATACTTGGGATATTGAAACAGCACAAGCTAAAGTTGATATGATGATTAGCGATTTAAGCTCGCTAAAAATGGCTAAAACAAAAAAGAAGTTAATGCGTTTTGATACTTATAAAAATTATCATGGAAAAGTGGCTTTTGCAAAAGGGACTAACTATTTAAAAAGTTCAAAAGCAAATCAACCAGTAGAAAAAGCAGCTAACTTTATCACAAAACAAGAGTTAGGATCTACAGTAGCATTTAAGCCATATTTTGATATGCCTTTATCAGTAACTCATCCAGGTTCTTGGTTTAATATTACCTATGAAATGGCTGGGAAAACTACAGATAGAGAAGCTTTAAGAAAAACAAGTACAAAGTATTCTAGAAACATACCTCAGTTAGATAAGTATAAGAATGACTTTTATTTCTATTATCCAAAAGTAACTATTAATCGTTCTAATAATATTGCTGATTATGCTTTCTTAGAATTATTAAGACAAACTCAAGATAATTTAACACAAGGAAAAACGTATGATTTAAAAGTTACCGTGTGGGCTTTTAAGGACGGACAAAATATAGATCCAGTTGCTACAGGTACAATTCAATTAGAATATACTGCAAACACAGAAAAATTATTATTAGATCCAGTTAAGGGGTGGATCACCGTTTTAGAGGATTATTTAGATGAATAATTTTTATTATTAGATTCAATTAAGGGGTGAATCATAATTTTAGAAGATTATTTAGAAAAATAAACCGCTAGTTTTTGATTACTTTAAACCGAATTGTTTTTTAGCAATTCGGTTTTTTATTTATTTAAACCTTTTTGTAATACTTCTTTAATACCTTCCAAGTTTTCGGTAAAAGCCATCATTTGACTTAGTACTTGGGCCATCTCATTTTCATTACCAAAACCTTTCAGTTTATTGTTCTTTACAAATACTTGTTTTATGGTATTCCAACGAGTTTGTTCTTCTATTGTTAGTTTATCTATTAACTCTTTATATTTTAATAAGTTTGCTTCAGCAGCTGAAGTTAAGGTTTGAGATTCACTTTCATAATGAGATAAAATTAAGCTATTTAGCTCGTCCTTATTCATTATAGGAACTATTTTCGCAACCAATTTATTCATGTCACGATAAGAGCCTTGTAATTTAAAAGAAGGTTCAGTTCTGTAGGCATCATCCATTGCAGCAGATTGAATGTAGGCTTGATTTACTTTCATTATTGTATTTCTCACAATAATTACTTTCTCTAAAACAGCTAGATAGTCTTGTACTTCTTGCTTTGTATGATTCCCTTTTAAATTAATCTCTTGGGTATTATTTTCAATTTTATCTATTAAAGTATAAATATCCTCAAAAGCCTTGCTTCCCAATTGATGTAATACAGGGTTAGCTGTTAAAGAGTTTTCAATTAAACTTAATTTAAATAAATGAGCCGTATCCCCAATAACGTCTCCTAAGTTATAAATATCTGCTCTATTGGCTAACATGTCTGGTATTTGAAACTTATCACCACTTTCGGTATAAGGATTACCAGCCATAATTACACAAAACTTCTTGCCTCGTAAATCATATGTTTTAGAGTTGCCTTTATAAACACCTTCAATTTTACGAGTTCCATCAGAAAGAGAGATGAATTTTTGAAGAAACTCAGGGTTACAGTGTTGAATATCATCTAAATATAACATCACATTATCTCCCATTTCAAGGGCTAAATTTAATTTTTTTAATTCCTCCCTAGAAGCTGAATTGTTAGCAGCCATTGGATCAACAGAAGTTACTTCATGACCAATTGCAGGGCCATTTATTTTCATAAACACCAAACCTAGTCGATTAGAAATATATTCCATTAACGTAGTCTTACCGTAACCAGGAGGTGATATTAATAAAAGCATTCCCATTCTGTCGGTACGTTTGTTGTCGCCAACAGTACCTAGTTGCTTTGCTAAATTATCTCCGATTAAAGGAAAATAAACTTGATCAATTAATTTATTTCTTACAAATGATGACAATACACGAGGTTTAAACTCTTCTAGCTTTAAATCATTTTTTAAATCATCCGTTACTAATTGTTTTGTTTTTTTATAAGAAAGATAATTAGGGACTTCAACGTTTGTAAAGTATTTTAAGTTTGCTGTAAATTGATGATAGTTAAATGTAAATTCACTATTGATTAGTGTTGAATGCGTTCCTTTTACATCTTTTAAAACAGCAACGGGATTTATATTATTAACTTTTGAAACAGAAGTGTCTTCAAAGAATAAAAGACAAACAACTTCCTGTATATAGGTTTCATCATTAGGATTTGTTGCCGATGTATAAGAACTCACCCATTGTTTTATCAATTGAATTTTGTCAGTATAATTGGTTAACTTTTGAAAACCAGATTTAAACGTATGAAAAGCATCTTGTTTTTGTAAAGCTTTTATAAACGCTGCTTTTATAAGTGACGCCTTCGTGCTAATATTAAAAGAATTGTCTTGTTGAAGTTCATTGAATAAGTAATTTGCAATTTCTTTACTTTCACTTTTTTTATATAAATTAGATGCTTCTGAAAAATTGATAATTTTACTAGCTAATTCATCTATGATAAAATCATATTCTTTACTTTCTGGGAAAATTTGAAGCACTTCACCAGAGGTTTTTATTGCTGTATTATATTTGTCTTGCTCCTCTTGTTTTAAATGGTGCCAAAAATATTGAGCATAGGCTCTTATATTTGGGGTGTAGGTTAATAAACCAAGTTCGTTATGTTTGTGTATTAAGGTGTGTAGTATTTTAGCAGCATCAATATCATGAACTCCTTTAATGTAACCTTCTGAATATAGGTTACTACTTTCTTTTTGAATTACAATCAATAACTCTTTTTCAGTTTTATGAATCAATTCACTTTCTGAGAAGTTTTTGAAGATTTTATAAGCTAAATATGCTGCACGATAAATCGTGTTATTTTCAGAAATTAATTCTTGATTCCAGTATTTTTTAGAATTTATTAGCGTCTCATTATTTATTTTCTCGTAAAAATTGGTTCCCGTTAAATGATAATATAAATCGTTGTTTTTATAGACGATAGTTAAATCTAATACTTGCCTATTTACACCAAATTTATGTTTCCCAAATTTTATAACATTCTCACCATCCTCATACAGTTCTTGTTTGTCTTTTAACTTTCTAATGGCATCTTCTTTGGCAACTTTTAATTGTGTTTGTATCGATTCTGCCTTACCAATATCATCTAATTCTTTTAACTGATTAACAATATTCCTTACTTTGTTAATCATTAAATCAGCAGCAAAATAACCATTAATTTCTTCGTTAGAATTAAATGTTTGTGCTTTTTTAGCAACGCCTTTTAAAATTCGTTCTGAAGCTGTTTGTAGCGCCGTTGTTTTTTTATTTCGTTTCTCTATTAACGCATTTTTACGAGCATCAAAAGCATTATGAATCTCTTCACGTTTCTCAATAATTTGAGTAATGAATTCATCATAATCGGCAAATTTACCTTCTAGCTCTTCAAGTTGAATAGATGTTTTTGTAAGGTATTCATCACATTTTTCTGGCGTACTTGCCATGTCTATGTAATTAATTATACTCTGATCTATTAGTTTTAATTGAGCAATAAAATCGGCTTTAGCTTCTGTGCTACCGAGTGTTTTTATTTTGTTTTTAATTCCTGATTTTAATTGATTCAATGTAGCAAAAATCAATGAAATATTATCGATTATTTTTGTCGACTGAGAAGTGTCTTCAATTTCTAAATTTGAAACGATATCAATCAATAATTCTAAATCGGATGTTATTTGATGTACTTCTTTTTCTATTTTTTTTACTTCAATTACTTTTTTAATTGTAATCAGCTCTTCTTGTTTTTCGGAAGCTCTTTTATGATAAGGTTCTAATGCTTTATCATTTAATAAAAACTGAACACAGCGTTTAGATATTAAAGTATTCTGTTCTGAAATTTGATTTTCTAATGTTTTTAGTTGTTCTGGGTTTACATAACGAATATCATGTAAGCTAATTACTTGGCCTCTTAAAGAACGTAGTAGGTTTAAGAGTTGTACAAAATCATCAATAGACTTAAAAGAAGTACTTCTTATTTTACTAAAAAGATCATCTGATTTTTTGTTAATGTTTTGAGTTTCTTTAGCTGCTTGTTTTTTTAATTGAACAACTTTTTCAAACTCATCGATAGCTGCATTTGCGGCTTGATTTATCTCTAATACAGGGAGGTTTAATTGATGTGTTTCTGATTCATGTAGCCAATAATACGTATCAGTTATATCTTTAGACTGTTTTGCTATATCATCGTAGAGACCTGTGTAATTATCTTCTTTGTTAAGAAGCGTAATTAGTTCATGACATTCAGCCATTGCTTTTACAATATCTTTGTTTCCTATTTTATAAAGTAAACTATCTTCATGTTGAGAAGGCATAAGATTTCCTTTTAAATATGGAGTCTGCCAAATTTGAACTACATGATGTTTTGTTTGTTCGTTTTCAGTTTTAAAATAACATAACTCGCCATTTTCTAAAACGGTAAAACCATTACAAATAATAGGTGTTTTTACTTCTTGTTCTATGATATTGTAAGACATTAAGATATACAAGCCACGTATGGTTGCATAAAAAACATATAAGTAATCTTCACCATTTGGTGAACTTAACTTATGTTGAAATTTAACATCTTTCGTATCGTTTTCAAACAGTTTGTGTTCACCTGTTTGTAAATAATATCCGTTAGGGAAAATAATACCTTGGTCATCTGGTAATTGAACAGCAGTATCTTTAATACTGTCAATTTTTTTTACTTCTTTAATTTTATGATTGTAAACAAAATATCTACTTTCTTCTTGAAAAGGTTTTATCTCAAGTGCGAGAAGATTTCCTAGATCAGCATACCGAAATTGACCATCATCTAAAGTTTGGTCTATATGTGTTACAGGTTCAGATAGTATTCCTTTTCCATTATCTGTATTATCTTCAATCTTAATGGTTAAGTCACCACCAATAGTTTCAATAAAAATTTTATCTAAAATAGAAATATGTGAATGTGTACCATATCGATGCATTTCACGTGTTACATCTTTCCATTGAAATTCATGCTGAGTAGGGTATTTATATTCGTGTTCACTTCGGTTATCAATGTATTTTAATTCATTGTCATTAATTAACCATTTAAAGGTTTTAATATCGCTATTACTTTCACTTAGTTGAAAAATCATGTGTAAGTAATTGTCAATAATAGCAAACTTCGAAAATATAGTATTCCTGTAGTATTTATATAGGTTTGTGAAGTCGTCTAAAAATATAGTGTCATTTAATAAATCGAGATCTTTAGAATGAAAATGATTGTCTTTGTATTCGTAAATACTAAATACGTCAGACAACTTGATGTCGGTACGTAAACCAAAATGGACATTGTATCCAAAGATAGAAACATTACCAAGTGAAATGATATCTCTAGCGATACAGTTATTGTCTGTATTGATACGATCGTTAGCAATAAGTTTGGTTTCTATGGTACCAAAAACATGCTTTCTTGCGTCGTTTAATTGCTGTAATCGTTCTTGTAGTTCTTGCTTTTGTTTTTGCAGTCTACTTTGAATAATTTCATACGTTCCTCCGTCTAATTGTTGAGATGTATTTTGGTTTTCCATGCTTTTTTTTGGTCAAGATTTTAATCAAGTGATACAAACATTTAGAATAGAAGAATGAAGTTGTTTCTTGAGTAACCTAGTTATAAGATAATTTTCAAATAAATGAAGAGATAAAACTAAGCGCTTAGTATTGATCTAAGCGCTTAGTTTTATGAATTATGATAATTTTTTATCAGATAAACCTAAACCTTTTGCAAGATTAAATAGATTACCAAATAAAGTTTGCTCTTCTGAATTAACAGATTTACCTTTTAAATCCATTAATAAATTAGCGATGGTAAGGTTTTTAATGTCTTCAGATGAAATACCATACTTGGTAGCAAATCCTTTTACTTTTTCTAATAAGTTACCTTTTACATCGTCGCTGCCTAGAATAGCATCTTTTACCTCTTGAATATTATCACTATGCTTTACCAATCTATCGACACCTTTAGCTTTTGTTATTTGACCAATTATTTGATCAAAGAACATGGTTTCTCCACCAACAATATCAATATTAGCAGCTTTTAATGCATCACCAATTACTTGTGCTTGTGCATCAGCAATATCTTTTTGAACATTAATCTCAGCTATATCTACTTGCAATTCTTTATCTAAACGTAATTTAAATTCTTCATGTTCTTTACCAACACCGTCTAGTTTTTTCATTGCTTCGGCTTTTTCTTCGATACCAGCAGCATCTGCTAATGCTTTCTCTTTGATAACTTCTGCTTCTGCTAAACCTTCTATTTTCAAGGCCTCAGCTCTGGCTTCAATTCCAGCTGCTTCTGCTTTTGCAGTTTTCTCTATAATTAAAGCATCTACAATTCCTTCACGTTCGTGAGCATCTGCTTTTGCATGCATTACTTGGGCTTCAGACATACCCGTGGTCGCTTCTTCTTTTGCCTTTGCTTCTGCTAATGTTTTACGAGCGTCTGCTTCTTTTATACTAGCTTCTTTCTGTGCTTGTGCTTCAATATTAATTTCTTCCGCTTTTTGTTTTGCAGCTTCTTTTTGTGCCTCTGCAGCTTTAATCGTTTTAATTAAAGACTCTTCTGCTTCTCCTTCTGCAACCGTAATTTTAACTTGCTTATCTCTATCGGCAGTTTTAAAAGCTTGAATATCTTTCATGTTTTCTCGCTCCTCAACAACACCTTTTTCTAACGTTACACGATCACGAATAACATCTTGAATGTTTTTCTTTTCTACCTCAACAACTTTTTCTTTTTCAATCTGAGCTAAAGTAACGACTCTTTCACGTTCAGTAGCTTCTAGCATACGGTCTTTCTCTACACGTTCTATTTCAACAGCCTCTGTTCTTTCTTTATTTTTAGCAGCAACAATAATTTGGCGCTCCATATTTTCTTCTGCTACTTTTACTTTTTCTTGGGTGATAATACGTGCAGATTCAGACTTTAAACGTTCTTCTTCCCCAACTTTTAATATTTCAGCTTCTTCACGAGCTTTTATGTTTGCAATTTCACGTTTTTGTTGTTCTTCTTTTTCTGCTAATTGCTTGTCTAATTCTAAGATAGCTTCACGTGCTTCAACATCTTGCTTGCGAATTATTTTTTGTTCATCACGCATAATTAAATTAGACTTGATGTTTTGCGCAGCAGTTAGTTCTGTTATTTTTTTAATTCCTTCAGCATCTAAAATATTATCAGACTTTAAGAATGAAACAGGTGTTTGTTCTAAATAATCAATAGCACAATCTTCTAAGGTATATCCGTTTAAGTCGGTACCGATAATATCAACAATTTCGTCTCTAAACTCACGACGGGCTTCATATAATTCAATAAATTGAAACTTTTTCCCTACTGTTTTTAATGCTTCAGAGAATTTAGCTTCAAATAACTCTTCTAGAGTAGTGTGATGAGAAGCTCTTTCACAACCAATTGTTTGAGCTACTTTTTTTATGAAATCTACTTCATTATTTACACGAACAAAGAAAGCAACTTTAATGTCTGCACGCATATTGTCTTTACAAAGAAGACCATCATTTCCTAAACGTTCAATTTGGATTTTCTTTACAGAAATATCCATAATTTCTACTCTATGAAAAACAGGAACGACATACATACCTCTGTCGGTTGCAACTTTGGTTCCTTTAAAACCAGTACGTACCAGTGCTTGTCCTTGTGGTACTTTTTTATAAAACATTGCAACAATGGCAAAGTATAAAACGACTAGAAATAATAATAGTCCAATTCCCATTCCAACAATTTGTAGTAAGTTATCCATCATAGTAATTAATTAGTTTTTTTTAGTTATTGTATTTTTGTGCGTAATAAAATGTTTTGTCTTGACTTTGTTTGATGATTAAAATGGCTTCTCTAAATTTTATAACTTCTCCATTTAATGATTTAATATTGATTGATAAATCATTTCCGTCTGCAGATACTTCCGCAGAACCTAGTTTTGTGTTTGAAATATTTGATAAACAGATACCAATTCTCCCAACGATGTCGGTTGGTTTATCTCCATCTTGATTTAGATTCTTAAAGAAGTTTTTAAAAGGAGTTGTAAATATTTTAGTGATAATTAATGAAGGGAAAAAACCTGCTAACATTAATACAAAACCAAAACTGTTGTTAAAGCTATGAGTAATTACGGTGCTTGCTGCGGTACAAACCCACCAAATAAAAATCCAGCAAGTAAACGTAAACATAAATGGTAAACCAACAAAGTTGAAGTATATCAATACTACTTGCCACCATTTTAAAGGTTTTTTTCTTTTACCAAGAACGTCTTCTTTATTAACTTCGGTGTTGGCTATGTCATGAAAATCAACATTTCCTCCTTCAATACCTGTGTTGACATCTACGTCAGCATCAATATCTACATCTAAGTCAATATCCATGTCGAGATCTAGATCAATACCGGAAACCATGGTGATTAACCAGTAGAGAACTAAAATAATAACAAGAATGGTAAGTGTACTATTTACGCTAGAAAAAATAATATCGGTTAGTGAGTTCAATATTTATGTTTTTTTATTTAAATCTAATTGCTCCTTTAATTTGGTTAAACAATCAACTTTGTTGGTGTTTAAACTTTTTTTCTTCGTTTTCTGTAATATGAACATTGCTTTATATTGATCATCAATAGCTTTAGAAATAGGTTTGTCTAAATTATTTATTGCACCAGTAGTAAGGTTTTTTTACTTAATTTAAATGTTTTATAACTAAGCTCTTCCTTTGTCATGTGAATAGGGGTTTCGATATTGTCAATAGTAAAATTAGCTTTTGATTAGCCCTATTTTAAATAATCTTAATGTTTTTTAATATTTTGAAAAGGTTATAATCTGTTCAGAATACTCACTTAATAATAAACTTAAGGAGTTTAAGCTACCTTCTAGCTCATTTAAATCGATGTTTTCAAGTTGTAAAGTATCTCTAAAGATTACTCGTTCACCTGATTCATCTAAGACAAAGGCTCCATGGATAATGTCCCTGTTTTTTTGAAGTAAACTTTTAAATATTTTTTCACTAGGTTGATTTACTTTAAAAATGAGTTGTTCCATGATGATTATTGGGTTTGCGACACCAATAATTAAGTTTTTAATCCCGAAACTTTCTTTCTCTATAACAAAAATACCGTCCTGTTCACTTTCTTTAGTAATATTGAATTTTAATTGAAGTAATAAGTCTTTCGTCTTATTGAAATATGGATCCATTAGCAATTAATTTAGTAGTTAACATCGTTTTCTTTTAGCGATGCTAATATTACAAAAAAGTTTCGGAAACTACGCTTATAATGTAGAGTGTAAATAGTATCATAGTATATTTTTTGGTTAGTAATTGATGTTTTTTAGTTTTATCTAAAAAAACGAGCAATAATTAAAGGGTTGACTAATTTAATTAGCGTAAATATACAAATAAATCTAGATCGTGCAAATTAAAATAGCAAAAAAATATCAATATTTGACTATAATATAAAAAATGAATGGAGTTAAGGAAGAGGTATTAGTTAGGTTTTTGGGTTTAAATGTTGTTTTTCACAAGTTTGTGATGAGAGTAAAAGTGAGCTTAGAATTGATGCGGTAATTATGATTGCTAATTATTTTAGTATTACTATTGGTGATATGCTAATTTCTTAATTAACAGTAATTGCATTTTTCTTTTTTAAAGGAGCTTTAACGGTAGCTCTTGACATGATAAAAGAAGAATTTAAAAGTATTCTTAGGCTATTTATAAATATTTGAAAGGGTATATTTAGTTTTTTTGATAAGAAATGACAAACGATGATAAGAGTATGTATCTCTAATGATACTGTTGTGGGGAGTTGTTGCTTAAAGAAGTTACTGAAATACTGAATGTCGGAATAATTGTTTTACTTTTAATTGAAGGTGAATTGATTCTTCTATGTTGATAAAAACGAAGTTATACTTCGCATATATTATAAAAACATAGAAAGTATGGAGCTAAAAGAGATTAAAGAACTTTGATATATGCGATATTTGTTCTTTAAACGTTTGCCTTAGTTTATTAATTTATCAGAGTATAAAATGTTGTTTTTAGAACATGAGTTCCCAAAATTTAAAAATAGATTATAATTAAAAATGTATCATAAATTTAATTTTTTCAGACACACTTATTGTGAATTTACATCACAGCCAATAGGCTTTTTCAAAGGTAAATCTGCACATTACCAAAGTAAATCAGGTAGTTTGTATTTTTATACAGATGAAGGAGTGTATCGTTATTCAAATCATTGGGGACGAGTAGCGAATTGCCGTTGGAAAATTAAAGGAGTAGATGAATATAAAAGTCAAAACTACTATGTGGCTTTTGCAAACTGGAATGCTTTTTATATGTTAAATGATACTGATAAAGTATTTTATCTAGATGTAGACTTCTCTCTTAAAGGAGTAAAAATTAAGCGATTAAAAAATGAAGAGAAAAGTGACTGTTTTTTAATGACTTCAGAATTTGCCCATCAACGATTAAAACAAATTCAAACATTGTTTAAAGAATATAGATGGGCAACATATTTTGATGAGGATATTGATGTATTGAGAGAAAGGCTAATTAATAATTTAAGAGCAACCAATAAAACAATACAACAACTAAAAAGGGAATTGTAAAATTACTGATTTTTATAAACTCTATTAATACCTAAACTAAAACCAAAACGAATTTCATTTTCACTTCCTAGTCTATGAATAGCTATTTTACCTAAAGGGATTTTACCAAACTCATTATTAGTAATTTCCTCGTCATTTAACAGTAATTTTCCTTTAAATTGTTTTTTGGTGTTATACTCACTTTTATCTTGTTTGTTTTGATATACATTTATAGATAAAATATTACCTCGATCTGTATAGCCACAAAACACACCATGTTTGTCCCATATCATGTAGTGATTAGTTTTCTCAAGTTCTCTATCTGGTTTACCCAAAACATTAATTAAAGTGTCGTAATCACTAGGGAAAGTAATTGATTTATCGTTAATAATAATAACATCAGTATCGCATTTAATAACTAAATCGATTACTTTTTTCTTTCTCAAAAAATTAAACATAATAGTGAGTTTTTATTAGGTAAATAGTTTTCTTAAGTTATATGTAAATTTAAAGAATAAATTTCAATTTTTAATTAAATTTGCTTTCTGAAATAAAAGATAATTAAAATGAACAGACCTCAAACAAGTTTTCCAAGAGTTGTAATTATTGGAGGAGGATTTGCGGGATTAGCTGCTGCTAGGGGATTAGAGGA
>CBDTZS010000020.1:0-35656 GCA_965364955.1 uncultured Tenacibaculum sp.
TCTTGCAGGTAATTTTAAAGCAACAGCTCTATTGAACAATCCTTTTTCATCAATAATAACAGTAACTTTTTTATCTTCTTTCTTATCTTTTGAAGTCTTCGAGTCTTTTTCTTCTTTTTTAGCTTCCTCTTCATCTGTTTTAGGAAGATTTGGTGCTTTGTCTTTAGCATTTAATACTACAGCATACAAGCTTCTTGTAACACTAGCATCAAAAGAACTCATGTCTAACCAACCTGATTGTAAGCCATAATCTGTACTAGCCAAAGTGTAAATATACTTTCCAGAAGCATCCCAAACAGGACTAATAGCATCTGCAATAGGATCTGTAATTTGAATTGTTTTTTTAGTGCTTATTTGATATGCAAAAATAGATTTAAAATGACTGTCATTTTGTTTTGCATAGGCAATCCAATCACTGTCTGGAGACCATTGAGGGTTCATAGATCTATTAGGGTGTGCATATCTATCTGTAGCTACCTTTATTGTTTTTTTAGTAGCTAAATTTAAAATCCAAATGTTAAAATGGGTATCAGTGTACGCAATGTGTTTTCCGTCAGGAGACCAATCTGGCTTAAAGTAAAATGTAGGATTAGGTAATGAGATATAAGAAGAATTTGTTCCATCTTGATCGGCAATTACTAATTGATATTCGCCGCCTTTATCTGAAAACCAAGCAACCTTATCTCCTTTAGGAGACCAAATAGGCGAACGATCTGCAACACCAGGCGTATTGGTAATATTACGCCAAGTTCCATTTTCTTTTGGAACAGTAAATATTTCACCCCTATATTCAAAAATAGCTCTTTTACCTTTTGGAGAAACATTTGCATTTGTTAGGTTTTTACCACTAACATCCATCCATCTTGTTCTCGCATAATTTAAATCCCCTTTTACAGTAATCACAATTTGTTTGGTTGCTTTTGTGTTCGGGTTTAAAAAATGAATATAACTACCTTGTTCGTATACAATTCCATTTGAATTAGCATCCAAACTTTTTACATCAAATTTTTTATGAAATGTAATTTGTCGCTCCTGCTTTGTTTTTAAATCGAAAGACCAAATGTTACTAGTATAATCTCTTTCAGAAATATAATATACCAATCCGTTGTGCCATACAGGGTCGACATGCCTTTCTTTATCTTTCTGTGGAGTTGTAGTTAATTGTTTTGTTTTTAAATTCAATATCCAAATAGGCATTGCTTGCCCACCTCGGTAATTTCTCCATTCAGCATCCCAACTTGTAATAGGAGTATAGGCAACATAGTTACCATCTTTTGAAATTTCACCATAAGCAGCTCTAGGAATAGCGACTGGTTCTGGCATGCCACCTTGTGTTGAAATAGTATAAAATTTAGTAGTTTGTGTCGGTTTAGATTCTCTACCCGATTGAAAAAGAATTTTGTTATCTGGTGTCCAACCTTGCACAAAATCCCTAGATGGATGATAGGTTAATCTTTTAGGTTCTCCTCCTTCAATAGGAACTACGTATATATCTGTATTTCCGTCATATTGAGCAGTAAAAGCAATCATTTTACCATCGTTAGAAAAGTGTGGATTAGATTCATATCCATCATCACTAGTTAATCTAATAGCGTTTCCTCCATTTATTGGGGCCTTCCATAAATCATTGGCATACACAAACACAACATTTGTATTTGAAATTGTAGGTTGCCTTAATAAGCGGGTACCTTGAGAATAGCCAACATAGGTGATTAATACTGTAATTGCTATGAGAAGTTTTTTCATAATAAGTTACTTGTTTTTTATAAGTGTTAAAATTAACTAAAAAAATTCTAAAAAAGAGTGAAGGATTTGTTAAAGGAAATATGTTTTTTTTTTTTTTTTTGATAAAAAGCTAAAATAATTTAGTTGAAAAAATAGCTTTGTTATCAAAAACAAAACATTCCTGCTTGTTTTATTTACGCTTAAAGCAATTATTTTATAATAAACATATATAAAATATAAATTTGAGTAAGTGAAATAAATATATACTTTTCATAGAAATCGAGTATAATGAACTAAGTTTATTTGTCTTTTTGTAGCGTTAAAATAATATTTAAGCTAATTCACAGTCAACTAAATCTAATAGATATTAATTGCTTTTTGAAAACAGATAATTACATAATAGTTGGGTCTGATGATAAATCTAGACTTTCAAAAATAACAAATGAACTTGAAAATTTAAGTCAGTTTAGCTGTGTTACAGTAAATTCAGTAGTGATACTAAGAGAATTATTGGTATCGATTAAACCTAAGCTTATTATTCTTAGTTTTAAGAATAATAATATAGAGTTTAATCAATTATCTAAATTGAACTCTAGTTTTTTGCCACCAATAATATGTTTGGTTAATCGTTATGAAAAACTAGATTTTATATCTGAAAAAATACCTATCATAATTCAGTCATTAGAAAATAGCTTACAAAATAAATATTTACTAAACAATATTAGAAGCTTATTACTAATTGATAATAAGGAATCAAAATTTAAGAAAAATAAAATAGAGAGGTATTCACATTCTAGTTTTGTTTCTGAAAACAAGAATTTAGCGAGGCATGTTTTAGAGTTAGATCAGAAAAGAGAGTTGTTAAAGAGAATGACAGAAAAAATGAAAGAGCTGAGTATTGGAGTAGGTCAAGTAACAAAAAAAAGGATAAACTCAATTATTAATAATATAAAACTAGATTCTTCAACACATCATTGGGATGATTTTAAAGTATATTTTGAAAATGTAACCCCAGGATTTATAACTAAATTGTCTGTTAAATATCCATGCTTAACATCAAAAGATATTAAGTATTGTTGTTATTTAAAAATGAATATGTCAAATGAAGATATTAGATATGTTTTAGGAATTAATAAAGAAAGTGTTCGTACTCATAAGTATCGTTTAAAGAAAAAAATGATTTTAGAAAAAGAACAAGATTTAAAATCATACATCAATTCTTTTTAAATAAACAAAATTAAAATAACTAAAACAAAAAGTGATCTTAAAAGGATCACTTTTTTTGTTTAAAAAAGAGTAGAAATTTTGATGTCTACGATTTGTATACGGTAAATAAAAATATATGTAAGATGTCTATGATTTGTGTACTAGCTTTTGGAAGGTTCCCTTTAGTTAATGTGTAATTTTGAAAGAACTAACAAACTAACTACTTTAATTACAAATGATTTCTAAGGCATTACAATTTACAAATGATTCATTAAATCAGTTTTTGAAAAACAAATTCGGATTGAATGATACTATAGTTGTAACAAATAAAATTATAGATCAAAATGGATCTGTTCCATTAGAAAATCAGAACAAAGTTGTAATTTCTATCGTACATATTGGTCAAGAAACAGTGAAATCTTTTTACAAAAGAAATCAACGTACTAAAGAGGGTGCGTATGTAAATAAACCATTAGAAGAACGGTATAACTTATATTTATTAGTTTCTCCAAATTTTGAAGACTACAATGAAACATTGAAATTTTTGAATGCTTCTATTCAATTCTTTCAAATCAATGGTTCTCTTGATGCAAATTCTTCCACAAGTATTCCTAAAGGAATCATACATTTAGAATTTGAATTTGAAAAAGGAGACGGCTATCTACAAATGCATAATCTATGGAGTGCTTTAGGAGCAAAGTATCAACCAAGTGTAATTTATAAGATGAAATTGATAACTATTACTTCTGATGAAATTAAAGGCTTTGATGCAGGTATAACAACAACTTCAAATAGCACTAAGAATGATATATAATAATTTTTATAACATTTTGAGTATTGAGGTAATGCATTCTTATTATGAAGATAATATATGTAAAGGATTAGTTTATAAACCATCAATAGCTACAGAGAAAATTATAAAGCGTTTTTCTTTAAAGCTCAACCTTACAAATAAAGGAATTGAATTGTATACAGATACTACAAAGAGTATTACAGAATTTTTAAATTATATAACCACTGTAACAGGTGAAGAGTCATTTGATTTTAATACAACAACAAAAGATTCAACTTTTTATCAATTCACCAATTTACCAATCAACCAAATAGGGATTACTGTGTTTAATAGCAGTTTAACAGGAACAATATTAGGTGTAAACTCAATTGAATTGAAACCTAATTTTATACCAAAAACTGAAACTAATATACTTTTTAATGTCTCTATAAATTTTAATGACTTAATAGCTTTAGATACAAACAAAGAAGTAGCCAGTTATCGAATACAATTTGAGGCAAGAGCTACACAGTGGAAATATTATATACTAAACAATACCAATCAAAATTTAGGAGCATTATCAATAGACAATACTTCAGGAATTGATTTTGAAGGACCTGTTGAAGTTACGCTTCAAAATGGTGAAAAAGCGGATATGTTTTATACAGAAAAACAATTATTAGCACTTTCTGAAATACCTAAATATGATTTTACTTTAATAAGTACCACAAAAAGAAATGGAGTAAACAGAAACAAAATACTATTTAAAGGTTTACCTAATCCAAACCCTAATACGATGGAAATACACAATGGTGAAACACAATTAAAAGTTGTCTCTTTAATGTATGTATATGTTTGAACTAAAAAAAATAACTAATAATAAATATAATCAAAATGTTTTATGAATTTATCGACCATTAAAACTCCAGGGGTTTATATCAATGAAGTAAATGCCTTTGGAAACTCTGTAGTACCAGTTGCTACCGCTGTTCCAGCATTTATAGGATATACACCACAAGCCATGTACGAAGGGAAATCGTACACGAATGTACCAAGAAAAATTACGTCATTCGCAGATTTTCAAGCCATTTTTTGTTTGCCAGATCCAGCAGCACCAGCAGATCCAGCAAAACAATACGATCCGGAATATTATTTAGTAGCCCAAGATAGTCAGCCTACTTCTGGTGATTACATAATGATTGGAACTACGTTTTATTCAATTTTACCAGATCCTAACACAGTGTACTACTTATACAATAGTATAAAATTGTTTTATGATAATGGAGGAGGAGATGCTTATATCGTTTCTGTAGGTCCTTATGGTGCAGCTTCAGAATCTCCAGCTACATTAGGGGAACAAATAGTGAACCCCAATGTGCAGTTAAATCAATTAACAGACGGATTAGCATTATTGGAGCAAGAAGAAGAGCCGACTATGTATATCTGCCCTGAAGCAACCTTACTTTCAGTAGATAATAATGCTTCTTTAATGAAAGCAATGTTATCGCAAGCCTCAGGCATGCAAACTGCGGTATGTATTTTTGATGTCATAGGAGGAAATGATCCAAATCCATTAAATTATATGGATGATATTGATGCTTTTAGAAACGGTACAGGCTCTAATGGTTTAGATTTTGGAACAGCATATTATCCTTTTGTAGGTACTACTGTAATGCAAACTTCAGATATAGATTACACTAATTTATTTGGGGGAGATGTTACTAAATTACAACCTATTTTAAGTCCGCCAGATGCGCCAAACGCTACTGTAGATACTATAATAGCAAATATTCAAAACCCTCCAGGAGGAGAAGCTTTAACAGTAAGTCAGTATAATAATTCGTTATTAACGGCAAGTCCAACATATGGTACTATTATAGCAACGGTATTACAAGGAGCCAATATATTACCTCCAAGTGGTGGTATGGCAGGAGTAATAACAGCTACAGATAATCAAGTAGGGCCATGGGAGTCTCCAGCAAATACATCAATGGCAGATGTAATAAGCTTACCTATTAAATTAACAGGAGCACAACAAGGAGATTTAAATGTAGATGCTATTTCAGGAAAATCTATTAATGCAATACGTTTCTTTAACGGGTTAGGAATTTTAATTTGGGGAGCTAGAACACTGGATGGAAACAGTCAAGATTGGAGATATCTTTCTGTAAGAAGAACCATGACTTTTTTAGAACAGTCAAGCAAATTAGCAGCAAACGCCTACGTCTTTGCACCAAATACTAAAAACACATGGGAATCAGTAAAAGCGATGATTGGTAGTTTTTTAAATGATGTATGGAAACAAGGAGGTTTACAAGGAGCTAGTGCATCAGATGCTTTTTCTGTAGAATGCGGGTTAGGTTCAACAATGACTTCTGAAGATATTTTAAATGGATTCATGAATGTAACCGTTAAAGTAGCAATTATAAGACCAGCAGAATTCATAGTACTTACATTCCAACAACAAATGGCTACTTCTAGTTAATAGAAGGTTTTAGCACTTTGTAAAAAATAAATAACCAAAATAAAACGAATTTTAAAAAAAATATTATGGCAATAGATGATGGTAAAGTAGAAGGCTCAACATGGCCCATGCCAAAGTTCCGATTTGAAGTAGATTTAGGAACTGAATTAACAGGAGTTGCATTTCAGGAAGTTTCTGGAATGGACGTAGAAAATCAAATTATAGAATATCGTGCAAGTAACAGTCCTTTATTCTCTACAATAAAAATGCCTGGAATAGCTAAGTATGGTAATATAACAATGAAGCGAGGTGTTTTTGTAAATGATAATACTTTTTGGGATTGGCATGAAGAGATTACAATGAATACTATTAAACGTAGAACGGTATTAATAAAATTGTTAGATGAAGAGGGTGAAGTAACCATGCAATGGCAGCTTAATAATGCTTGGCCAACTAAAATTACGAGTACAGATTTAAAATCTGATGGTAATGAAGTAGCTGTTGATACTCTTGAAATAGCACATGAACAACTGATTATAACAAATGGCTAAAAAAAATAAAAAGGCTAAGGATGAAAATGTAGTAGGTAAATATCCTGTAGGCTTTTATTTTTCTGTTTCATTTAACGGTGGTGAAGGTATAGAATTTCAACAAGTATCAGGTTTGTCCAAAGAACAAACTATAGAAGAAATAGCAGGTGGAGGGGAGAATAGGTATAAGTACCGCCTTCCAGCTGTTTCTGTAACTAAAAACCTAGTGCTTAAAAGAGGTGTAGTTGTTAAAGGTGATGAATTAACCAAATGGTGTATAGATACTATAGATGGGGGATTAGCAAAACCGATACAAATAAAAACGATATCTGTAAATCTCTTAAATAGTAAAGGACAGGTTTCTATGAAATGGAATTTTTATAAATCATACCCTATTAAATATTCAATTTCTGATCTAAAATCTCAAGAAAGTGAAATTTTAATAGATACTATAGAATTTGCATATACCTATTTTACAACATCATAAGAAATAAAATTAGGTAGATTTTTAAAGTGATTTTTTCAAAGATTTTTTCACTAAAAATATGCTAAATAAAGTAAAATAATATATGCCTGTAGAAATTAGAGAGTTAATTATTAAGACAGAAATAAGAACAGAAGCAGATAAAACGTCTTCATTGAATGATAATGATGTGCATCTTTTGAAGGAAGAATTATTAGAAATGTGTAAACGAATGCTTTCTGAAGGGGTAAAAAAAACAAATTATAGAAGATAAGTGATATGGGATTAGAGTTTATGAAAATAACAGGGTATTTAGATGAGGATTTTAATAATCCCATTCCTGGAGCACCTTATAAAGTAATGATTAATCCTAATTCAATTAAATGGAATCGGAAAATTCAATATAATGAACAACAACCTATAGATTCTAGTACACCATCACAAAAATATAAAAATACACCAAGTGATGAATTAAGCTTTGAAATAACTATTGATTGTACAGGAATTGTTTTTTCTAAGCGAATTGATATGGCTGAAGAAATTAAAGCTTTAGAAGATATTGTGTATACCTATAATGGTAATATTCATCGCCCTAATTATGTGAAGATTCAATGGGGAAGTAACTTATCGTTTAACAGTGTTCTTAAAACATTTAATACAACGTATACACTTTTTAGACCCGACGGAAGCCCACTTAGAGCTAAGGTTTCATTGAGTTTTGGAGAATATGTTTCAGTTAAACAGAAAACTAAAGAAGAGAAAAAAAAGTCACCAGATATAACACATTTGGTAGAGGTAGTAGAGGGAGAAAGTTTACCACAATTATGTAGTAAAGTTTGGAACTCACCACTTCATTACGTGCAAGTAGCTCAATACAATGAGCTAAATAAATTCAGGAACCTTAAAGGAGGTGAAGAATTAATTTTTCCTCCAATTATAAAGCCTATACTATCATGAGCGGAACAACTGAAATTAAAAGTGGAGGCTTAGTAACTTTTGATATAAAAGTAGAAGGGAATGAAATTCCAGATGTAATAGAAGTACAACAGATTGTAGTTGAAAAAACGGTAAATAGAATTTCTAAAGCTACTATTATAATTATTGATGGAAACCCAGCTAAAGAAGGTTTTTCTGCAAGTTCATCAGCAACATTTGTACCAGGAAACAAAGTGCGTATTGAAACAGGATATGATTCGGTAAATGAAATTATTTTTGAAGGGATTATAACCAAACAAAACATAAGAATTCATGGAAGTGAAGGGCCTACTTTAGAAGTTGAATGTAGGGATGAAGCTATTCGTATGATTGTAGGTCGCAAAAGCCTGACATATGCTAAAAAGAAGGATAGTGAAATAATAACTTCAATTATAGGTACTTACCCTGGTTTATCTGCCAATGTAACGACAACTCAAACAAAATGGCCCGAGCAAGTCCAATATTATGCCACAGATTGGGATTTTATGATGGCCCGAGCAGAGGTAAACGGAATGGTGATTACAACACTCAATGGGAAAGTAGCAGTTTTCCCTCCAGACAAAGACAAAAAATCAGTATTAGAAATAGAATACGGAAATAATTTAATGGAATTTAATGCCGATTTAGATGCTATAACACAATTAGGTTCTGTAAAAGCAGATTCTTGGGGATTTCCTTCTCAAAAAGTAACCACAAGCTCTGCCAGTAATAATTATGCAGGAGCAGGAAATTTATCAACCAAAAAATTATCGGAAGTTGTAGGACTTAAAAATTTTCAAGTACAAACTACAGCTCCTTTAGACGCAACAGATTTAACAAACTGGTCTAAAGCAACATTAATTAAAAGTGAGTTTTCTAAAATTAGAGGAGAGGTAAAATTTCAAGGAAGTAATAAAGTAAATCCAGGAAAATACTTAACACTAGATGGTTTAGGAGATCGTTTTAATGGAGATCATTTTATATCTAATATAGTACATACGATAGCTCATGGAAATTGGATTACTGAAGCAACCGTGGGATTATCACCTATATGGTTTACAGAAGAACCAGATGTAATGGCACCACCCGCTTCAGGTTTATTACCAGGAGTACAAGGTCTTTTTAATGCTACGGTAAAAAAAATAGATGAAGATCCAGATAATCAATTCAGAATATTGATAGACATACCATTGTTTGATCCTAAAGGACAAGGAATTTGGGCGCGATTAACAAGTTTTTATGCAACCGCAGGTGCAGGCGCATTTTTTATGCCAGAAGTTGGAGATGAGGTGATTGTCGGTTTTTTAAATGAAGACCCAAGGTTTCCTATCATATTAGGAAGTTTATATAGTAGTACTAAACATAAACCTTATAAAGGGTTAACACCTAATAAAAAAAACTCAAAAAAAGCCATTGTTTCTAAAGAAGGAATTTTTATAGAGTTTGATGATGAAAACAAGGTCTTTACTATTGAAACTCCCAATAAAAATACTGCCATTTTTGATGATAAGAGTAAAGAAATTACGATAAAGGACCAAAACAATAATAGTATTGTTATGTCTAGCAGTGGAATTGTTATAAAAAGCGCAAAAAACATTTCAATAGAAGCAGGTCAAAAGTTAACGTTAAAAGGAAAACAAGGAGTAATCATAGATGGTTCTCCAAGTGATGTTACTATTAAAGGAACTAATATTAAGCAAACTGCCAATGTTAAGTTTTCAGCAAAAGGAAATGCACAGGCAGAATTAAGCGGAGGAGCTCAAACAACCATTAAAGGAGCCATGGTTATGATTAATTAATATTTAAAAAAATAGACAAATGCCACCAGCAGCAAGATTAACAGATTTTCATCAATGCCCAATGCAAACACCAATGATTCCATCTCCTATACCACACGTAGGTGGTCCTATAATTGGTCCAGGCCAGCCTAATGTATTAATAGGGAAATTACCAGCGGCTAGAGTAGGAGATATGTTAATATGTGTAGGTCCACCGGATGTTATTGTAAAAGGCTCTGCTACTGTAAAAATAGGAGGAATGCCAGCGGCCAGATTAGGAGATGCAACAGCTCACGGAGGTAAAATAGTTTTAGGAGCTTTTAATGTGATGATAGGTGGCTAGTTTACAAACAAAAAAGCAGAAAGAATTTTTAGGCTCAGGATGGGCTTTTCCTGTAACTTTTTCAGTAGGAAATCATCAACTAGAAATTACACGATATGAGAATAATATAGAAGATTCCATAGATGTCATCATGCAAACCAATTTCGGGGAGCGTCCTATGAATCCGCAATTTGGTTCAGGTCTACGGCAATTTTTCTTTCAGGAAATGAATGAAACCTTAAAAGTAGAAATAAAAGATATAGTTGCTTCTAGTTTATTATCTAATGAACCTAGAATAAATGTATTAAATATAGAGGTTGAATACATAGACCTTATGAATGGTTTGGTAGAAATAACTATAGATTATGAATACAACCAAACCAATACAAGACACAATTATGTATATCCTTTCTATTTAAAGGAAGGAACTAATTTAAGTAGATAATTAATGAATATAATAGACCAAAATAAAGCCATTGCTTCTCTAGAATATACGCTAGAGCATCATACTCATTTGATTGACAGTCGAACAGAGAAGGATGACTTAAGTTTTTTGGTGAATTTTTCGTCTTTACTTAATTTCTATGATCAGAATAATAAAGTTAATGGAGATTGGACTCCTTTTTTATTAAAAGACCCTGTTTTTTTAATTGCTTCCATAGCAAAAACACCTTTTAAAAAAATGTATTCATTGTTTTTACAAAGTTGTATTACATGTCAGGAAGTACTCAATAATAAAGAATTAACTTCTTTTGAAAAGAAACAAAACGAAGCGCTTAAATCATCTATTAATCAAATATTTAATCAGGTTTTTTATGTTTTTAATTTATTAGAAAGATGGATTCATTACATGATGAAATCACCTCTTGAATACAATTTAAAGAGTTACGTAATAAAAGAAGTAAAAGAAAAATATGCTCAGTTTTTATGGGCGTTGTTATGGTTGAAAGAACAATTGGTTATTAGTAAGTTAATAGAAGGAATTGAAGAAGTTAGTAAATTTATTTATAAATCATTTAATCAGAAAGTTTGGAAAAATAGTAATGAAAAAATTCCTTACGCTGAATTGTTAGGATTAAAATATCCATTCATAGAAAACACGGAGTCTTCAGTTTATGATGCACTAAAAAAAACAGGAGAAATAGTATTTTCTTTTTTCAATAGTATCATTGAATATGCACCTGTTGAGTTTAAAAACCTTCAGAAAGATAAAGACCTGTATCCAGATACATTGTTGTTACAGACATTTACAGAATTGATGAAGATTTATAGGAATCAAATCAACGGACTTTCTAGAAAGCATTTGAATTTTTATTATAAAGATGTTCTACGTCAAAAAAAGTTGCATGCAGTACCCGATGCTGTTTTTGTTTGTGCTGATTTATCAGAAATAAATACTCCCTTTAAATTAATAGAAAGAAAGCTATTTAATGGTGGGCAATATGAAGATGAATCTACTATTTTATATAAAAATATAGAAGAGGTTTCTTTAAACCCGGCAGCAATAGTTGAGGCTTATACTGTATCAAAACAAAAGCCATTAGACAATTTTTCAAAATTATATCTTAAAAAGCAAAAAGAGGTAAATACGGTTCAAAAAGACGAAGAAGGAAACACAAAAAGTTGGCAAACATTTGGTTCTCAAATTTCCTCAAATGGTAAAGAAGTACAACTAGGTTTTGCTGTTGCTTCCCCTATGTTATTATTGAAAGAAGGACACCGTGAATTAACATTGAAGTTTACGTTTTCCAAAAAAATAAAGATAACAGACCTTTTTAATAAAGGAAAATATTACCTGAGTACAGAAGAAGGGTGGTATTTAATTACCAAAGATCAAATTAAAATATCCTTTAAGGGACCTTATGGTAATGAAGTAGAATTTGTGATTACTCTTGATGTTGAACAACCACCCATAGTAGCTTTTATAGAGAACCCTGATAAATTAGAAAGTTCATGGCCAATATTTAAAATGTGTTATAAGGAATTTACAGATGTAACAATTCCTTTGAAAATACGTTTTTTAGAGATTTCGGTAAATGTAGAAGAATTACACACATTTCAGTTATATAATGATTTCGGATTGTTAGAAAGTGAAAAACCTTTTCAACTTTTAGGGCCAATACCAGAGAAAGGTCAGAGTTTTATGATTGGTAATGCAGAGGTTTTTAGCAAACCTGTAGCTACTTTTTCTATTGAAATAGATTGGAATAATCTTCCAGAAGATTTTGCAATATATTATGAACAATATAATAAGTTTTTAAGTGGCTATTATAACTTCCCTAAAGAAAATTATGAGCTATTTAAAGAGTCACAAAAAAAACCATCTTCCTCATTTTTTAGTTTTAATTGGTTTCCATTTATATGGAGAAAGGATAAAAAGAAAGAAGAGTTTATTCTTATTCCAGCTGTAGAACCTTTTAATGATCGTTGTTTTAAAGTAGAATTTCAATTATTACAAAATAAAAATTGGATTCCTGTAAAGATGGAAAGTAGAGATTGTTTTCTAGAGAGTTTATTAATTAAAAATAAGGAAAAAACGTATATAAAAGAATTCCTTACTGGTGAATTAAAAGTTGGTGTAGATGTTTCATTAAAAGTTGCAGAGGTATTATCTATTAGCACACATTTAAAAATTGACAAACTTCTTAGTATTGAAGATTGCTTTACAGCCTTAGTTTACTTAAAAATAAACAAAGAATTAGAAATTAAAGATAAACTAGAAATTAGTGATTTTTTTAAGATAGAAGAACGTTTAACTATAAACAATGTTCTAAAAATAAGAAAAGAAATAACACTAGAGTTTTTATTGAAAAACAGAGATATTATAAAAGTAACAGAACTTTTTGAGTTAAATGAACGCTTAAAAATAAAGGATGTTTTTTTACTGAATGCAAATGTAACAGTAGATAATACTTTATTAATTGAAAAACATTTAAATAAATCAACAAGTGTATTAGTTAAAAACCATACCGTAAAATCATTGAGTTTGCAACTTGAAGGTGATCTCTTGATTGACTCCTCTTTGAAAATTACAGATGTTTTAGAAATCGATACTGAATTCTTGTTAAAAGATTTATTAAATGTTAAAGGAGAGGGGATTCTAAAAATAAAAGAAGGTGTAAAGCTTACTGATTTATTAGAAATTGATTCAAAAATAATTGATAATGAAATAAAATATGGAGGAGAGTTCGTTATTGAAAATGAATTTAAAGAAGTAATTAGTTTAGACATTTCAGGGAAATTGCATATTGATAATGAAATTAGCGTAGACAATATTCTAGAAATTCATAGTGAGTTCAGTTTTGAAGAAGCTATAGAAGTTAATAAAGAAAGAGTAGAAACAGAAATTAATGTTGATAATATAGAAAGTCCTTATATAAAAGAACTGTTTCAAGGTGAATTAAAAGTTGGTGCAGATGTTTCATTAAAAATTACAGACATACTATCTGTTAATATAGATTTAAAAATAGACATACTTTTTAGTCTTGAAGATTATTTTACAGCCTTGGTTTATTTAAAAATTAACAAAGAGATAGAAATCATAGATAAACTAGAAATTAGTGGTTTTTTTAAGATAGAGGAACGCTTAATGATAAGCGATGTTCTAAAAATTAAAGAAGAATTAACTATTGAGTTTCTATTAAAAAATGAAGAGACTATAAAAGTAACAGAACTTTTTCAGTTGAATGAACATTTAAAAATAAAGGATGTTATTTTAATAGATGCGGATGTAAGTGTAGAAAATACATTTTTAATTAAAAAACAGTTAAGTAAATTAACAAGTGTATTGGTTAAGAACCATACAGTAAAATCACTGAATTTACAACTTGAAGGAGATATCTTGATTGATTCCTCTTTGAGAATTTCAGATATTTTAGAAATTGATACTGAATTACTATTAAAAGATATATTAAATATTAAAGGAAAAGAAATTATTAAAATAAAAGAAGGTGTAAAGCTGACGGATTTATTAGAAACAAATTCAAAAACGTTTGATAAAGAAATAAAGCACACAGGAGAATTAGTTATTGAAGATGAATTTAATGAAGTAGTCAGTTTAGATCTTTCGGGAAAATTACATTTTGATGAAAAAATTAGTGTAGAAAATATTTTAGATATTCATAGTGAGTTCAGTTTTGAAGAAGTTATAGAAGTTAATAACGAAAGAGTAGTCGAAATAGAAATTGACAAGAATTTCTATGAAGAATTATATAATTACAGCAATTTTGAGTCTTTAGATATTTCAGAAGTTCAAGGCAATAGGCTCGATCCTACCATTCAGAATACTCCTTTAGAATTTACAGAAACAACTAATTCAGGTTTTATAAGAATGCAATTAATAGACCCTAGATATGGTTTTGGAGCTTCTATATATTCAAAAGTAGTAAGTACGATTGCTTTATACAATGCAGAACTAATAGCATTGGCTTTTAATCCTAACGAAATTGAAGTTCCTTTAGAGTCTCCAGCAAATGAACCTTATATACCTGTAGTCGGTTTGTTTAAAGGAAGTTATAGTAGTACTAAAGTATATGATTTTGCAAAAAAAAAGTTAGAGTACCCAATACAAATTTTTTACTACGATATATTTAAAAACTATAAAGTATATGACTCTAATTTTAGTGTAGATAAAAATAAATTAATCAGTAATGGATTTCCAATTTTATTGCCAAAAAACAAGAATAAAGGACAATTATTTTTAGCATTAGAAGGAGTTATAACTCCAGCTGAAATAAGTTTTTATTTCGAGTTAACTCAAGACTACATGGCTGTTATCAATGAGAAAAAAAATATTCAATATAAATATTTAACAAAAACAGGTTGGAAAAAACTTCCAGTAATAGCTAATAGTACAAATAACTTTAGTTGTTCAGGAATTATAACTTTTAATGTAGCATCAGATATATCAAAAGTACACCATACCATGCCTAATGGTAAGTATTGGATTTCTATTGGAGTAGATAATAACCCAGATTCTTTTTGTCAAACATCATTTTTAAAAACAAATGGTTTTAAGCTAGAAAGAACAGGAAAAGAATTTAGAACATCACCTAGGAAACCAGAAATCACAGCAAATACGATTGAGAATTCTCATGAAGCAATTCCACAAATTGCCACTATAGTACAACCTTTTTCTTCTTTTGGAGGAAAGTCAGCGGAGACAGAAAGACACATGAATAAACGTGTAAGTGTACGTCTTAAAACAAAAGATAGAGTAGTAACCAATCAAGATTATTATAGAGTTATTACAGAAACATTTGAAGAGATTTTTTTCAACATAGCCATTTATAAAAGAGAGTCTAAAAGTACAAAAGTGTATTTGGTTCAAAAAATTAAAGATAAAACAGCTTCTAATGCATTTATGCCATTGGTAAGTGAATGTCTTCAGCAAAAAATTAAAGAATATTTAGAAGAAAGAACGTCAAGTTTTGCAAATGTTCAGGTGGCTAATTTTGAATTAAGATACCTTAAAATAGAAGGAAAAGTAGAAGTTGTTTCAGGGAATTCAGCAGAAGGCGTAGCTAAAGAAATAAATGCAGGAATTAATGTTTTTTTATCTCCTTGGATAACAACATTACAATCTCAAATAGTGATTAACAAAGGAATAAGCGTAGCCCAAATTTCAGAATTTATAAAGAGTTATAAGAGTGTTAAAAGTATTGATAAATTAAAACTTTACTTAGGAATAAAGATACCAGGAACAGAAAATATAACATATAAAGGCCCTTATCATACAGTACCGCCAACAGATACTTTATTAGTTCCTTCATTAGATAATCAATCAATAACCTATAAGTAATGGAAAAGTTAAATCATATAGAAGACATTACATTACCAATAGAGGTGAATTTTGAAGCACTAAAAGCAGAGGCATTAGCACATATTCAAAGAAATAATGATAATACTTGGACTAATTTAAACCCGAGTGATCCAGGGGTTACTATTTTAGATCAATTATGTTATGCGTTTACAGAATTAGGGTATTGTAATAATTTCCCTGTAAAAGATATTCTTACCAATAAAGAAGGAAAACTAGCTATTAAAAATCAGTTTTACTTACCAGAAGATATTCTAACAACTTCCCCTATCACTCTTGATGATATTAGAAAATATGTAGTAGATAAAGTAAAAGAAGTTATTAACGTACAAATTACACCTGTAAAAAATAATAGTTATGTAGTTAATAGTTTGTACGAAGTAGCAGTATTAATAAACCCTACACTAGATAAAAAGAAGGAAATAGAAATTACTGAGATTAAGAATGGAAAAGAAGAGAATTATGTAAAAACCTCGCAAGAACTTATTTTGCAAAACACTTTTTTTATACTTAATTCTTGTAGAAATTTAGGCGAATTATTTTTATACCCTACTTCATTAGTAGATAAAAAGTATTTAGTTTCTGGTGAATTAGAAATTGAAAACGGATTTGATTTAACTTCAATTTTAGTCGAAATTAATCACGCTATTAATACATATGTATTTCCTAAATTGATACAAACAGGTTATAAAGAGTTAATAAAAGAAGGAGAAACTACAGATGCTATTTTTAATGGACCTAAACTCAAAAATGGTTGGATTGCAAAAGCGAATATGCAGCCAAAGCATAATAAAATAAAAGCGTATGAAATTACTGAAGTAATACAGTCTATTAAAGGAGTAGCCTCAATAACCAATGTTTCATTTGATAAAGCGAAAAACCCATATGAAGTTGTATCTTCAGAAGAGGAAATTTTGGTATTCGATTTTATCACATCAGCTACTAGTATTGAAACTGATGGAGTACAAGTATCTAGAAAAGGACCTAGCTTAAGTAATGGATTACAGGTTTTTAGAAAAGGAAGAACTTTAAATAATAGTATACATACTTCTATTGTAAAAGAATTATCAGATTTAGAACAACCAACAGGGCAAATAGGTAGGGTAGCAGCCATTAAGATGTTTCCAGATGTACCACAAGGAAAATATAGAGACATAAGTAGTTATTATTCTATTCAAAATACATTTCCAGAAGCATATACTGTAGGGAGTGAAGGTGTAAATGCAAATGCTACCGATTTTCAAATAGCACAATCGAGACAGTTAAAAGGGTATTTAACCTTATTCGATCAAGTATTAACAAATCAGTTTATGCAATTGGCAAATTTAGATGGATTGTTTTCATTTGCTAATTCAGTAACGGGTGATTCTTCTGACACGAAACAGTTTTATAGTTTACAAACTGCTTATGAAAAAAAGCATACAAAATATCCAGCCCCTTATCAATGTTTTTCGCCTACCTATTATTATCAGTCGTTATATAAAGAAGTACCCCATATAAGACCTTTATTACGAAATTTTGAAAAGCATCAATTTAGTTATAATATACAATCGTCTCAAGCATCAATAAATAGTAGTTGGACAGATTATAAAGGGGATCCATATAATTCTTACATATGGGGATTGATGTCATTCATGGAAGATGAAGAGGTGAATTTAGAAAGAAGAAATGATATTTTAGATCATTTATTAGCACGTCATGGAGAATCTCCAATGGTGATAGATACTATTATTGAAGGCTTTGTATATTCAGGAAATTCTCAAAAAGATAAAGTAATTATAAAAAGTTTGTATTTACAAAATTTAGGACTTTTATCTTATTACAGAACAAAGGCGTATAATTTTATAGGAGCTTCGCCATTAGAAATCAATAGTATATCACAGGCTGAATTACCAGAAGAAAAATATGAAAAATTAAGAAAAAAATTAGTTCAAGGAAATCAAAAAGATTTCATTTTTGATACGCTTAAAATAAACAAAGAACAAAAAATAGAAGTTTCAGACTTTACCAACTATTCAGCTTTAGAGTTAAAACTAAATTTACTCTTTGCATTAAATGCGTATTATCAAGATTATCTAATTGATTATAATAATGCTTATGCTTATTGGTTGATTACACAGCGAAAAGGATTTTTATGTATTGAAACAGATTTGTTAAAGAAATCGGTAGGTTATGAACAACCAATAATAGATCCTTTTTTTAATAACACATTAATTTTTATTTTTCCTAAGTTTTTTGAAGGTAAAGAAGATTTTAAAATTTCTGATTTTAATAACAGACTTACATATTTTTTAGAAAGTGAATTACCAGTGCAAGTCAGTTGGGACAAATTTTATGCTGAAGGGAAATCACTAAAAGAAATTATAATAGCATATAGTACATGGTATAATAATTTAAGATTTAATCAAGAACAAGGAACATTAAATAGTAATGGTTTAGCAGAAAGTGCTCAAAATTTAATAGATAAAATTGTTAAACCTAATCCATCAAACTTATGATTCATCAAAACAACCATATTGTAGCAAGTTGTTCCTGGAAAACTATTTTTGATACTAAGGAGAAAGGAGTTGAACTTCAAAATAAATTGAGTCATTGGAGTGAGCATCATATGTCAAGAGAAATCAACACGGTTTTTAATAGTGTGTGTCCAGAAGAACAAACAATTAAAATAAAAACATTAGAATTAGATTTAGGTATTATAAACTATGAGAATTTAACAGAAGAATTAGCTTTAAAATTAAAAGCACAACTTCAAATGGTACTTAATGATATTATTATGTACCCTAATAAGCATGGGCAAAGTATTGAAATTGTAAGAGAAGGAGATTCTCATCTTAATATGTTAAAATATTTCTTATTACAAGGAGTAATGCCATGGAATTATTTAGAAACGAAAGGAACTACACATCAAGTTTTTGAAGATCAAATAACGAGTAATAGACAAGAGGTCATAAAGATGATTCAAGTGGTTGGAGTTCATGAATATGTAAGAAGAAGAATAGCGTGGCAATTAAAAGAAGCTAGTTTAAAGAGAATAATAGAAAGTATAGAAAAAAGTAACCATAGTTATATTTTAAATTTTTCTGAAGAGTTTATAAAAATTCAAGAGCAAGAAACTATCGTAAAAACAGGAATCGATGATTTTAAGAAAAATGTTTGGTTTTGGATTTTAAATTACTTGTTCGCAGAACGTGGTACCATGTTTAATAAAATAGATTTTGTACGAAGTAATATTCAACAAATGGCTAATCATTTTAATCTTGAATATAATGAGCTTTTTGTATTAATTGAAGATGCTGTAGATAAAATGCATAAGCATTCGTATGTAAAAACCGACTTTATTTTAATACTCTCTATTTTATCTCAAAAAGAATCTAAAGTTTTAAACAAAGTATATATAAGCGAAAGAGAGTTAGAGCAAAATTGGAAATTATTAGCTCATTTTTTGCAATCGGCTAATAACCGTACTACAACGTATCAAAAAAATAAACTATCAGAATTAATAGAAGGTTTATCGGAAATAAATCCGTCAAGATTCAAAAAAATAATAGATAGTATAGATAATAAAGTTTCTGTATGGAATACCATAAGTAAAGATGTACAAGTAACTACATTTAAAATACTTTATAAAACAATATCACCAACAACAGCAGAAAAAGTATTAGAGCAAGTTCAACTTTTAAACAAATTTGAATTGCAAAAAAAATTCAATATAGACGAACATAAAATGATGAGTATTGGTCTTCATTTTTTGAATAAATATAAAACTAAAACCTACTCAAACACCTCTTTTTTAATCTATTTAGTTCAGCAAATAAGTCATTTTAAAAAATCTTCAATAAGTAACGTTATTGAAACCATAGTTGACGGTGAAATTTCAATGGCTCAAAAAAATATAGCTACAATAACTATATTTAAAAATCTCAAAAAAATTTATGCAGGAGAGGTTTTAAAAGATATTCCAGTTTTTTCAAAAGAACAACTAATAACAATGCTTGGAGAATTAAGCAGTAGTTTATTACATAATTTAAACACCATGTTGGCGGATAAATATTATAAACTAATTCGTTTATGGGTAAAAGAACAACCCAATGCTGTTTGGAGTGTTTTAAAAGAATACAATGATGTACAATTCATTCAAAATATACTTCCTATAGTGTTTAATGAGGAAGCTTATTTAATGCCAATTTTTGAAAAAGTATTTCCAAAACATAACCAATTAATACAAGAATTAAAAAGAAGTATAGATAAAGTAATTAGTGAGAAAACCGAAGTATCTAAAATATTGTTAAGTATTAAGAAAAACCTATTAATAGAAGGAATTCACTTATTAATTTTGAATGAAACTAATACTTCATTTTCTTTTATAAAACTACTATTTGAAAAATTTAAAAGGAAAGAAGGTTTAAGTAACTCTTCAGTTTTTGAAAAAGGAATTCAAAAAACATTAGAATATTTTCAATTAGAAAACAAAGAATTATCAGGATTTCAAAAAAAAGAACTCAATTATTTTATACATCGAATCACTACAAGTACAGAAGTAGAACATCTGCTAAGGTATATTGAAGAGCATAAAAATAAACAATACGAGGTAGCTGAAGTTTTAACACAATTGGTGCATTCTAAAAAAATAAACACGCCTGAATTTAGTAAAAATAAAAAGAAGATAAGTAGTTATTTATTAGTCGAAGGAGATAACATCTTGAGAGCTTTTATTAATGAATTCACAAATAAAAGGAACACATTAATTCAAAAATATACCTCAGTAGAAATAGAAAAAAGTATTACAGAAAGCTATTGGCAATGTATAGCAGATTATGCTAATTATAAAGGAGATACAATAAAGTTTAAAGCAATATTGTATAAAGCAATTGCTTATTTTTTAGAAGTAAAAGAAGAAGTGAAATCTATAAGGTCTAATTTTATTTTTGATACAAAAGAAACTAAGAAAGTAACTAAAAAAGAAAATTATTTATATACAGTTTCTAATGACGAATTAATAATTTATTTAAAACAAGTCATTGTAAAAAATGGTTCTCAAATAACAATTCGAGGAAAGATAGTAACCTTAGAAAAACTTCTATTCTTAGTGTTAGAGCAGTCACCTCAAGAAATACGAACACTATTTAAAGAGACAATATTTTCTAAAACACAATTAAAAGCGATACAATCAACAATTTCTTTTCAACAGTTTATTGGGCTCATAACAAGAGATAAGATAAATAGTAGTTTTTCTGAAATAGGAAATGCAATTCAATTTTTATATGATTTGGTTGAATTTATAGGAGGGAAAAAAGCAATGGACACCTTAGAAAATGCTTTTTGGAAACAAACAATACAATTCATTATAAAAGAAGGAAAGACTAAAGATGAATTAAAACAATTGGTAGAGATTATACTTAAAGAACTTTACCAAATAGAAGGTGTAGATACGGTTTTTATAATAGATGCAATAAGAGAACGAAATAGCAAAGTTCCATTAATATTAAAAGAGATACTCATTACAAATAACAACGCTTTTGAAGTATTAACTATAAAAAAAGATACTAAGGAAATATCAAAAGATAGTATTGCTAGTATAGAAAAAGGAGTATTAGAAAAAGTATTGGAATCTTTGATATTGGAACATAAAATACCTTCTTGGTTTATGCATTCTAAAAGTAGTACAGTTAAAGAGCTAACAAATGAGTTTTTAAAGTGTTATCCTTTGGTATTACTTTCTGTAATAAGAAAAAACAAGATTTCGAATAATCAGTTAAGAAAGTTAAAGAAACAAATAGATAGTTCTTCTTTTTTTAATGTATTAAAAGAACTCTACCCAAATAAGCAAACTCAATTTACAGAAATTGAAAAATTATACACCGGAATAGGTAATATAAGCATACAAAACATATCATCAGAAGAAATAGAACTTATTGTTTTTGAAAAATTAATAAGAGCTTGGACAAGTTCTAACTGGAAACTACTAAATACCGCTTCAATTTGGAAGGAGTTGTTGTGGGAAATATGCGCTAAAAGAAATATAGAAGAAAAACTCTTTTTTGAAGCTTTTAATACTATAAAAATACAATTGCCTCTACCATTACAAATTACATACGATAGTTTGAATGAAGAAAAAGAGAAAAGCCATATACGTAAACAAGTACAAGAAGTTACGAGCATACAAAAGAACAATAAGTTAGTTACAGGGATAGCGGTTCCAAATGCAGGGTTGGTTATTTTAAATAGCTATTTTTTAATGTTATTTGAACGCTTAAATTTAGTAAGAAACAAACAGTTTGTAAATGAAGATACTCGATTAAATGCTGTCCATTATTTACAATATGTAGTTACGGGTTTAACCAAAACAGAGGAATCATTATTGGCTTTAAATAAAGTATTGTGTGGTATTCCTATTCACCAACCTATAAGGGAAAGTATAGAGATATTAAAGGAAAATAAAAAATTAATTGGAGGATTATTAAACACTGCAATAAGTTATTGGAGTGCAATAGGGAAAACTACAGCTAATGGGTTTAGAGGAAATTGGCTAGTACGTAATGGTGTTCTAAGTGAAGAAGATGATCATTGGACTTTGACCGTAGAAAAAAGACCTTACGATGTATTAATGATAAAATCACCTTTTTCTTTTTCCATCATAAAATTGCCATGGATGATGAAACCATTACATGTAACATGGTCGTATTAAGAAGAGAAAAAAAATTAAAAAGTAGAGCTAACCAAGTAAATAATAGAACTAACCATGCACTCAAAGGAGTGATAAAATAAATAATAATTAAAACTAATTTTTATGAATTCTTACAATGAAAATTTGCACGCTAGTGTCTTATCGTCGCTGAGTGAGCAAGAGTTACAATTACAAAAAACAAAAGCAAGTTTAGATGCTTCTATGTTTTCGTTATACTATGCTGAAGGAGCACGTATAACCGCAGCCGAAGAATTACAAATTGCAAATAGCAATTATGTTTTTCAACAATTAATATTAGAACAAGCAGTAATAGATAGTGATGTATCTACTAATATGCTTTCCTCTGTTAATTTAGGAAATGAGTTCGTATCGGGATCAGTTAAAAACACTTCAGTAGCTGCCGCTAATGTACAAATAGCTGCTAATGCCGTATTAAAGTTAGCAAGCGATGTCGGGAGTATTTTTAGTATAGTAAATGCGGCCGATTTTGATACTGAAATTTATATACAAAGTAAAGAGGCTTACAAGCTAATGAACAAAACGGCTTATTTAGCAGAAAAAACTTCACAGCTTAGTATGGAAGCATCTGCACAAATTGCTGAGGTACCTATTACTAGTTTAACAGATAAAGCAGTAACGACAGACGCTTCAATAAAAAATTTATTAGAAATAGTTACTGCAGATTTTACTGCTGCATCAGAAACTGTAGCTACAGATTCTCAGGCTTTGGTAGCAGCAAATTCTCAAGAGAAAGCGGCCGAAGGAACACTTCAAAATACAGAAATTGTTTATGATTCGGGCATTGGAGCTTATGAGTTAACGAACAAGGAATTAAATTTAGATTTAGAAGTAGTACTACCAAAAACAGTTGGAAATGCTACGTATTATACTGTTGAATTTAATAAATACAAAAGCCCTTTTAAGTATAAAACATTAACGGGTAATGATGGTGAAGGTGAAACAGGATATCCAGTTAAAGAGTATTATCTTTTTCTAGTAAAAAATAAAAGCAAAGAAATTTTTTCCGTAGCTGATGCTGAAGGGCTAATTATGGAAAGTGAAAAGGAAAAAAGATATTTAAAAATACCAAGTGCCAATCAAAAGAAATATTCTCAAGATATATATATGTCAGAGTTAAAAGATTCTGATGGGCAAAACATGAAATTAGGAGAAAAATATGTAGTATTTGTATTTGCTGTTTTAGAAAATCAATACAAAAAGATAATCAACACTTTTGATGACTATTTATCAGCACCATCTGCATTTTTTACTCTAACAAATAGGCTAACAGCTCCTTTGTCAAAAGATATTTCGGTATCAGAAAATGTAATGACATTTACTGTACAAGAGGATCCAAAATATAATGTTGAGTATAGATGTGTCTTTTTACCTAATAATAAAGATTTAGTAAAAGGGTTGTTAACTGTAGAAGGGCTAAAAACTACAGAAATACAAACAGAGTTATTAGATGAAATTTTCAGTAAATACAATCCAGAAATAGAACGACTAGAATCAGAAATAAATGACCTTTCTTCTTCAGAAACGGGTATAGTAGAACAAGAGGTAAAGAATCTAGAGAAGCAATCAAAAGAAGGAATAGATGCACCGGAACTTAAAAAGTTAAGGCAAGAGTATGAGAAACTCGAAAAGCAACATAATAAAATTAAGAAAGAAATAATAGTACTTCAAAAAGAACTAGAAGAAGTTGAAGCAGAGAAGAAGAAAGCTATTGTTGGCGTAGAATACCCTAAACATTTAAAGCCAGGATTCTTTTTTAATTATACAATAGCAAAAGGTTTAGAGATCGATAGTTATGCAGTAGCTCAAAAGGCTTCACATAATAATCTTCAATACTCATTATCTATAAATTATCTTACTACAGATAACTTTGGAAATAGCTTAATACCCGGTAATGTATATATCCCTGCAGTACTAGCAATGTCTAATGAAGAAGAAATTATTAACATTCAGTTTGTGGGAGCATTATCAGATTTTCAAAAAACGGAAGATTATATATATACTTTAAAAAATAATTAAAAAAAATAAAAACATGTCAACATTACAAATAATTAATAGGTACCCAGGAAAATATGGTGTAACTGAAAAGAAAAAAGAAGAATTAGATTCATTAACAAACCAAGTACTCTATGCACAAGACGAAACAGTGCAGTTACAAGCAATTGTAACCTCGTTAACAGAAAAGTCATCTAAATTACAAGCTTCAGTACAGCTAGAAGAAACGAATAAAGCTACAGCTTTAAACAATAAAGAATTACTAGATCAAATAGTTGATAGTGTAATTGATTTATTAGTAAACTCGAAAATAACTTTTGATGATATTGTAAGTTCAGATAAAAAGATAAAAATAGTAGCAAAAGGTATTGATGATGTAATGAATAAACTTATTTACTCTGCTGAAGTCGTAAATAAATTATCAAATTTAATAATTCGTAAAAAGGCACAAAACCCTTTAATATCAGATGAATTAGTAGCAATGGTTAATACGGCTGGAACAGATGCAAATAATGCAGTTGCATTAACACTTACCGCATTAAACTCTGTTTTTGCTTCTCAGGCAACTACTATTGAGTCAGAAGGTACTCTATCTTTAGAATTACTGCAAGCAATACGATTATATGAATTCATTACAAGTGAAGAATTGGTGTCAATAATGAATGAGGATCAAACTGTTTTTATTGCAAAATTACAATCTTATAAAAGAACAAAATTGTTTGTAATTGAAGAAATATCTATTAGTGTCGAACCCAAAAAAGAGAATATAAAAGAATTAATTTATATGGCTTATGGACGAGCATCTTTTATCTATACCCAAACTCTTAAGGCGAGTAAAAATGCTTTAGATCAATTAAGTGAAGCAGAATCAAAACTTAGTAAGGCTACTATAAAATTGAATTCGTTACAATCTGGTTTAGCAGCAGCAAATGCAGCAGCATTGGCTTCATAAGAAAAACTAAGAGATTGTTTAAATACAATAATAGTATTCATTTTAAACAATCTCTTTTTTATAAATGTATTTAAGTGAATTAGTAATGTATACTCATAAAAATAAAAATCAAGAGCGTCTGTCTGCAGCTAATTCATTACAAGAGAAAGTGCGGAAAAGCAATCCTCTTCAGTTAGTAGATAATAGAAAAAATATTCAAAATATTGTTCAACGTGTAGATACTGATGATGAAGGATACGAAGCGGATTCTGATGATCAAATGGAATCAGATAGTGATGAGGAATATGAATTAGAATCAGATGATGGTTATATAGATCCTGATGATATTTATAGAGAGAAAGGAAAATCTTACAGAAGTTCACGTTCATTTTATACAGGTAAACGTAGAGATACTAGAAAAAATCTAGAAAAAAGACAAAAAGATGCTAAAGGGATATTGCATTCTGGTTTTTCAGGTAAAGGAGGGGTAATTAAACTTGATGGTAAAGGAAGAGAAATTAGAAAACATAAAACAAAAGGGGCAAAACACAAACAACCAGATATAGATCATATGATTGATTTCGTAGCAATTGATGATGAAGTAGGTAAATATGATGGAAGTGACATTTCATCTGATGAAACAGAAGAATATAAAAACTTTTTATATAACGACGAAAGTAATTTAGAAATTCTATCAAAAGACGAACACAAGGGTAAAAAGAGATATACAAGAGATACTGTAACGAAAAAAATAAGTAAAAAAGCAGAAGAATTTGTTAAAGCAAAAAGAGTAGATTTTAAGTTGAGTGCTGATGCTAAAAGAAGACTCGCTTTACGAAGAAAATTATCAAGAAAGAAAAAGTTAAAACTATAAAAGATGGAAAACATTACTAAAAAATTTTATACAGATTTTTATAATAGAACTAATGGTTATATTCCTTCTAAACCTCTAACCCAAAATATATATCCAGGAGATTTTTTTCAAATTCATAAAGGAGAAATTATAGTGCTTGGAAATATTTTTAAAAATAGAGTAATAGCTGTTGATGAGGTAAATATTGAATATGGAATACAATTAAATTCTCATAATTGGAACTTTAGTAATGGAGTTACTAAGCCTTACACAGGAAGAGATACTGGACAAAATATTATTGATGGAAATTTTGGTTACAATAAACAAATATTAGGATTTAAAGAGTTTGGAAGCTTCTTTTTTACAAGTAACAATCCAGAGGCTGTAAAAATTTTAAATTGGAATGAAATAGCTTCAGAATTAATTATAAAACTCACACAAGTTTTATACTCTTTTAGAGAGTTATATGTGGTTACAGAAAGTGTAGCTCCTTCAGATTGGATATTGGCAATTTCAGGAACAGATAAAGGGGAATTAGAAATCGCGATGGAGTCTGAAAGTTCTGGTCTAATGGAATTATTCGGACAAGTGAATTCTAAAACAATACAAGCTAGAGATATCGATTTTCATTATAAAGAAGAGAAGAAAAGGCCTTCTTTTTTTAAGGCAAAAAAATTGATAGTAGAACCTGAAAAACTGGATGTTTTTATAAGTGATTTAATAACTGAAAGAACAGGAGTAATTGACTGGGCAAATAATTTTTTTGATAACAATTTTGAGAATGAAACATATGCGGCATCAATGCCAAGAAATGAATCGACATGTGTGTTAGATATGTTGCAAGCCAATCAATTAAATCCTAATACCGCTTTGCAATATTTTAAGTGGACAGATGCCAATTTAGATGATGTAGAAAAATTATTCATTTCGTATGGAAGCTAACCCAAACATACAAACGTTACATAACGAAATTAGTTGGTTACAAGAGGTAATTCAGAATGTGATAAGTACCTACTTAGAACATGACGGTGAACGACCTCATTGGACAGAAATTCCATTACCAGATATACTAGAAGAAGATACTGTATACGCTAAATGTGTAAAAAAGTGGAAACTAAATATATACGAACGATTAGCAATTGCATTAGCGTTAACGCCACAATTAAGACCTGAAGTACTGGATGTTTTCTTCGGGAGGAATAAAATTTATGATCGTGGGTTTACTGAATTTGGAGGGGTCATAGATAAAAACCATAGTGGTTTTTTACCAACAGGACAAACCTTAATTTTTTTAATTTCAGCAACAGATTCTCATTTGAGAAAAGAAGTACTAACTATTTTTAGTAAAGAAAGTATTCTTATTAAAGAACAAGTACTTTTTATAGAAGAAACAGAAAGTTATATACCTAAATACAATGGCGTTTTAAGCCTCAATGAACGTTGGTTTCATTATTTTTTAATAGGAGAAAAACCAAAATTAGAGCATAGTAGTACATTTCCTGCTCAAAAAATAAGCACCCATTTAGAATGGGATGACATAGTTTTAAATGATTTGGTAATGGATCAAGTAGTAGAGTTGAGTGCATGGTTACAACACGGTACTACATTAATGGATGATTGGGGGTTATTAAAAAAAATAAAACCTGGGTATAGATCTTTATTTTATGGACCACCAGGAACAGGAAAAACCTTAACAGTTTCCTTATTAGGAAAAATATCAAAACGAGAAGTGTATCGAGTAGACTTATCTATGATTACGTCTAAATATATTGGAGAGACAGAAAAAAACCTTTCTAGAATTTTTGATATTGCTCAGTATAAAGATTGGATTTTATTTTTTGATGAAGCAGATGCTTTGTTTGGTAAACGAACCGAAGCAAATAGTTCTAACGATAGGCATGCAAATCAACAAACTTCATATTTATTACAACGTATAGAAGATTTTCCAGGAGTAGTAATTCTAGCGTCCAATTTAAAAGGAAATATGGATGCCGCTTTTACAAGAAGATTTCAATCAATGATTCATTTTAGCATGCCAGAAGTTAATGAGCGTTATCAATTATGGGAAAAAGCTTTTTCGGGTACATGTACGCTTCACCCAGATATAGATATATGGAAAGTAGCTGAAGAGTATGAATTAGCTGGAGGAGCTATTATAAATGTATTACGTTTTTGTGCTTTGGCAGCTATAACAAGAAATGATACTGTAGTAACTAAAGAAGAATTATTAGAAGGCATACGAAAAGAGTTTAAAAAGGAAAATAAAACGATTACTACTTTTTAAATAAGATCATTACGAACGCGGTTTACGAAGTGAAGTAATCTTTAGATTTAAAAGTATTGAGAACTACGATTTTAAAATAACTAATAAAAAATGAAAGAAGACAAGTTAGCACATGCATCTAATGATTCACATCATTTAGTACTAGTTATCAAATCATGGGAAAAAGAAATTCCAACAGATTGGAGAAATATCATTATTGCCAAAGCACTTAATTATTGTATATACAATGAAAGCTTAGTAATAAAAGGATATCTACTAACAAAAAAGCGATTATGTTTAATTGTAATAAGTGAATCGCACAGTATAAGACATATTTTAAATGTATTTGCAAAGGAAGTCGTAAAAGGCATTTATAACTATGAAAATAATTTTGGAAAGTATCTAGAAGAATCAAGGACTTTTAATGAATTGTTTATTCAATACCCTTTATACAATCCGTATATCATAAAATTAATTACAGGCAAAAAAATAATATTGCCTTATAACAATCCACATGTTACTCGATTAGAAAAAAGGATTCACGATTATAATTATTGTTCTGCAATAGATTATAGTGGCGCAATTGGGCCTGTAATTGTACAAACGCATTAAAAATTAATATCATGGAATATAAAAAATCAAAAGTAGTTCAACAAAAAAGCAATAATTATAACGAAGTAGGTAAAGATGCCTTGCAATTAAAAGATAATCGTTCAAAAACAGTAGCTTCTAAAAAAACAGCTCAATTAATGGGGTTAGATGAAGAAGAGGAAGGGCTGCAATTAAAAGCAGATATTACACAAAAAATGGGATTGGATGAAGAAGATGAATTTTAAATATAAAAGAAATTTTTTATTTACAAGTTAGTCCGAGCGCTTTTAAAAAGAGAAATGAAGGAAAGTTACTTGAATTTACAAAAGATATTTTACGAAAAAATAATAGATACATTATTATGAATCAATAGTCCATAATCTGAAAAAAACATGAACACTCATACTGTTAAAGCAAAAGAAAGTAAAAGTCTATCAACTTCTAATGCAAACATTCAACTCAAAAATAGTAATGAGGCTACTTTTCAGTTTGTAGATAATAGACAAGAAACCATTACACAAAAAGAATTACAAGAAGGAAGGAAACCTGTACAACGAAAGATTATAGTTGATACTATAGATGATGGTGAGCCGTTTGAGTATTTTGATTTTGTACCTAAACATTTTAATCTTTCCTCGGCAGGAAAAGTAATTTATAAAAGATGGATAATAGATCAGGAAACTACTCATCAATATGCAACAAAAGAAGGATTAACTAACGCTATAGAACAGAGTTCAGGTGCAACAGATATTAGTTTCGGAAGTGTTTTTAAAGATGCAGCTGCAGCGTCAGGTGTAAATTTAGATTGGTTAGAGCAATATTTAACAGATCTTGGAGGAACTTTGTTAGTATTAAATCAAGAATCGGTTGATGATATTGTAGAAAAGATTAATGTGCGAGCTGGAGGAGGAAATGTAACAATACAAGATGTTGAAGGTATGACATTAAGAGAATTGATGGATGTAATTTTTGATTCAAACATACTCAGTCAAAGTTGTGGACAAACCGCCAATTTAATACACGAATTTATTTCAGGAAACTATGAACAAGAAGCACCTAAGGCTGTGAATATCGATCAAATAATTACAGCTTTTAGAGAAGCGAATACTAAATCGGTTAGTACTAGAAAACACCAATATGTTAAAGTTGAAGGAGGGGGACACGCATTTGTAGTTGAGGTTTATAATGATGAAGCAAAAATTTTTCAAAGCTTTTTTGGACGCTATTCATTTGCTAAAGATTTACAGCGTAATAAATCGTATCCTTTAGGGCAGTTTATACCTAAGTTTAAAAATGCAATGGCAGATACAGCTGTTGGAGAAGAAGCTTCTGGAGCAAGTAAAAATGCAAGAAGAGATTTATTTAGTAGTGAAGCAGTTCATCCGGATGGGAATTTTAACATCACCATGTTTACACAGAATGATGATAGTACAGAAGAGAGAGTCACCTCAAAATTTGCCCATAATTCACCTGAATGGAATACAAAATTGGGCGAAGATGCCACGGATCATTTAAAACAACCTTTACCTCTTGGAGGGCCAGCACCAGTTCAGGCAGGTCCATCAAATACAGTTATGGAATATGATTTTGAGAATTTTTTAGATTGGACTATTATGGAATTTCCTGGAAGTGATGATGTTGATGTAAATTCAGGAAATTTACCAATAGGAACTATTGGAGTTTATGGTGGTTATGATTTTAGATTAACTAGTAAGACAAATACTATGTATCGTTTTGATTATATACGCTAAAAATAATTAAAATATTAACATTTTACGAATGCGATTAATAAATCAAATTAACAAAAATGAAAAATACTTATAAAGTGAAAAAAAGTGGAATTCAATCGATTTCCAAAGCAAATACTCAATTAAAAAATAGTGATGAGTCTACTTTTCAGTTCGTAGATAATAGGGAGGAAGCTGTTGTTCAGCAAAAATTAATGAATCAACCCGTTCAGAAAAAAGAGAATAATACAGGTTTACCTGATAATTTAAAATCAGGAATAGAAAACATGTCTGGTTATGCTATGGATGATGTTAATGTACATTATAATTCAGCTAAACCAGCACAATTAAATGCACATGCTTATGCCCAAGGAACGGATATTCATTTAGGTTCTGGACAAGAAAAACATTTACCACATGAAGCTTGGCACGTAGTTCAACAAAAGCAAGGTAGAGTACAAGCAACAACTTCATTAGGAGGTGCGCAAATAAATGATAATGTAGGCTTAGAAAGTGAGGCGGATGTAATGGGTGGAAAAGCATTACAGATGGTTGGAATGAAAGGAGTAAATGTAAATGCACAATTAAAAAAAATAAAGCCGAATAAAATACAACGAAAAAAAGCGATTCAGTTAATGACTCAAATGCAAAGCGCAGTTGAAGGAAATATAAGTTGGAATGATGTAGAAAGTAGTTTGACAAATACAACTCATCAACTTAAAAGTAATGATTGGCAAGCAATTCAATGTGTAGCGATTGAGCGTTTTCATTCTAGAATGGAAAATAATAATAAAGAAGGTGTTGCCCAACTTTTAGAATCTAGTACTTGGGATATGATAACAGATTCCATAACTATAGCTTCATTATTAGCTACAGGAGTAAGTGTTATTGCACAAGCAGCATCAGCATCTGGCTATGGTTGGTTAGCACCTATAGCTGTTGGTTTGTTGGGTAAATTGGTTTCTGAACTCATAGATAATCAAGGTAAAACTACTCAAGAAGATAAAAGTGATGAAGAAAATAAAAAGGAAAAAAATATAAAATCAGTAACAAATTTTGTAGGTGCGTTAGCTGTAGGTATTACGGCTGTTTTTGCAGCGACCGATGGTAAACAAGCAGTTCCAAAAGCAATTGGTGCAATAATAACAATTGGTTTAATGGCTATATTAGAACTTTTAAGAGTTAGATATTTAAGTAGAGATACAGTGTATGGAATTGTTTTGAATAAACTAAAATCTTTAAAAGGTAGTGGAGAAGAATCTACTTCTTTAATATAAGGAAATTACTGTAATGTAAAAGACAATTGTTGTATCGCATGAAAGTAAACTAATAAAAGAGGGAGAATGTATGCTTAAAAGTAATCATGTCGGTAGCCTGTTTCCGCTAGTTTTTAAAACAAGTAAAATATTTGAAGAAGAAAGAACTACATCATATTAATGAGAAGATATAGTATAAGCAGCGTTTGTAACGAATAAGATTTGCTTAGCTTTAATCGTTAAAGGTTTTACATAAAGATAAAATAAAGCTTGGAGAATCAATTACACATAGAAAGTCATTTACACAAAAAAAGCAATAAATTTTCTGTGCCACAATATATAGCACAGCGAAAAGAAGATACATATAATGGAAGTTATTTTGCAGATAACCGCCTTGATTATGATCTAAATACGACAGAGAAAACGCCTAATAATACAGGTTTACCCGATGTTTTAAAATCAGGAATAGAAAACATATCTGGGTATGCTATGGATGATGTTAAAGTAAACTACAACTCTGATAAACCAGCACAATTAAATGCACATGCCTATGCGCAAGGAACGGATATTCATTTAGGAAGTGGACAAGAAAAACATTTACCTCATGAAGCGTGGCATGTAGTTCAGCAAAAGCAGGGTAGAGTAGAATCTACAGTCTCAATAGGGGGAGCACAAATAAATGATAATGAAAGCTTAGAAAAAGAAGCAGATGTAATGGGGACGGCTGCATTGCAGATGAGAAGTATAGGGGTTAATGATTCTGAAAACTTAAACGAATTACCTAAAGATACAGGAACTATTCAAAGAAATGAAAAATATCAAGAAGATAATAAATATGAAAAAGCAAAGGTAGTAGGATTAATTGCTGGGCAAAAATGGGCAGGAATGTCAGGAGATGTTGAAGATTATACTTGGCATCATATTTATCCTCATTCAAGATTATCGGAAGGAAGTACCCCAGGGTTAAAGGACTCAAGAGATTACATTGCTTTAGGGCCTAATTCAAAATTGAGAATAGATGATCCAGGGAATAGCACATTAGACCCGAATTATATGAAACATGGAGAAGGTAAACCAGAAATAATGAACCCTTTATCTAAAAATTTGTTAGAGAAACATAAAGAATTGAGAAGTTTTGATAGTGTTAAAACCAATCTTCCTGATTTAGATGAAATAGAACAAGGAAGAAAAACTAAACTTTCTGAAGAACAAGCTAGTGATATTAGTATTGATTCAGTAATTGAAGATTGGTCACAATGGTATGTCCCATCAAAAGTATTTGATGCTTTATTAAATGAAGGAAGTATAGTAGGGTATTTTAACTCAGTAAAAGATGAGGCTAGCTATACAAAGTTAACTTCAGAAACAATTGAAGTAGCTATTGCAAGCTTAAGAAGAGGGTTAGAATCTAAGTTAGCTAGTTATAAAACAGTATATAAAAATACTGGAAAAAGTTCAGGAGAAGCAGATGATAATAAAATCTTCAATCAAGATATGGAGTTTCAGTTTGAGTCAGAAGAAGAAACAGGTGTGCCTTTACCTGATTTAGCTGAAGCAGGAGGGATATTTAGTGGAGATTATCAACAAGGAGGAGGTAACGAGCTATGGCATTTTTTTGACAGCTATTTGAAAACTAAGAAAAATTGGTTGTCAAGAGGGTCTATGGGAGGTTATTTAAATCCAACAGAAAAAAGAAAGTATGATTTAAGTAAGTTGTTACCTGAGTTAACAGAAAGGTTTTCGAAAACAAAAGAAGAAGCATTAATATTGGAAGGAACTAACAATGATGAAAAAATTAATGAAGTATATCAAAAAAAGAATTTGAAACTTTTAAAAGACGAATCTATTGATGTTGATGAAAGTTTAATAAGGAGAACAGCTAAAGATGCAGAATTTAAAAAAGCTGTATTAGATAGTTTTATTAAAGGAAAATCATGGTTTATAAAAAAACAATCTAAAGAAGAGAAAAAAGGGGAATTATATCGTCTTCATGATTTTTTATTTAAAGAAAAAGCAGGTGATCCAACATTAGAATCTGCTATGAAATTATTAAAAAGTGGATATGATCCAAGCCAAAATTTAAACACATTTATTGAGAAATTAGTAGCAGCTAAGAAATCGGTAAGTTCTAAGTCATTAAAAAAGAGAGAGGTATTAAGAACTCATGTGACTCCTGATAAAACGTATTTATCAAAACTTTCAGAAATGGTTAGTACCATAGAAGACTTTGAACCTACAGGAGAAATAAGATTAAAAGATGATGGGCAATCTGAATTTAATGCAATTATTCGAAGTAGTGACCTTTTGAGAAAAGAGTGGAGAAAAATGTATAGAATATATGGTTCACAAGAATTAATATCAAGAGCAGAAAAAGTTATTCATAAAATTGTAAGAACTATTGAATTTGATGAATCAAGTTTTGGAGATAAGGATGATGCTGCAATTATAGATGATGTGTATAAAGATAAGCTTGAAAGTATAGAAGAAGCTTATGTTACTTGGCATAATGAAGAAAAAGAAGATTTTGAATCTAAATTTCCTTCAGAGTAAATAATATAATTAAAGATGGAATACAAGAAATCAAATAGCATTCAACAAAATGAAAATAATTATCACGAAGTAGGTAAAAATGCAATACAATTAAAAGATAACAGGTCTCAAACACTAATACAACGAAAAATTAAAAAAGCTCCGATTCAACGTTTTGTTGGTACTGAAGGAACGAATCAAGCAGGGATAAATATACCTATTGTTTTTGCCCCAGAATTTATAGCTAAACATATTGCAAATGATGAATCTGGAGCAATTGCTAATACTCAAACCCGAATAGATGATGATACAGACGGAGGTGGCCAAATGATTACAGCGGGTAATATTGGCAATTCAGTAGCTACGTTAGAAGATTGGACTGCAGCAATTAATGAAAATAATGATGTGATACCTGAACTATTTATAGGGCCAGATGAAGTCGAAATAACTGCGGAAGATTATGATCCAGATACATATATTGGAGGCAATGAAGAGGAGTATATCGCTACAAATTTAGAAGTTGAAGGATGGGATGTTAGATTGATTGATAATGGCTTAAAAGCCACTAAAGGTTCAATGAAGAAAAAAGTATCTGGGAAATACATCGTAAAAGGTTTCAATGTTTCTATGGAAATAAATCATTGTACACAATGGGGTTAACCAATATGTAATCAAAAAAAGATGAACATATAAATAAACACTCTTACCCTTTTTTGATACGCTTAAAGAAATTAAAAGACAAGCTACATAGTTAGTATGTAAATTTGATAACA